>NC_018015.1:650104-975156 GCF_000265525.1 Thermococcus cleftensis | reverse complement strand
GGCCTTTGAGGACGAGGTTATAGTCAGGGTAACCCGGGGCAGGAGCCACGGCAAGGGCGGCTGGAGCCAGGATCGCTACAGGAAGCGCGTGCACAACCTCGTCCGCGACAAGGTGAGGGAGATAGAGGACAGGCTCAGAAGGGCGGATATACCCTTCGACCTTGAGACGGAGGAGAGGGACCACGGCCTGGCCAGGGGCGAGTTCAGGGTGTACGCGAGCAGGGAGGAGCTGGCCGGGCTGATAAGGCCGATGCGCGGTGGCGACGTCGAGGTGAGAATCCAGCCTGTGGAGAGGGCCGAGCTGGGCTTTGCCCCGCTGAAGGGTGAGGAGGCGGTGAGGGAGAGGAGGAGCATCATAGTTGGAATAGACCCGGGCATAACCGTCGGAATAGCCGCCATAGACCTGAAGGGGAATATAGTGGCCCTTCACAGCGAGAGAAACATGCCCGTCGGCGAGGTCTTCAGGTTCATAAGCGAGGTCGGCCACCCGGTTGTGGTTGCGACCGACGTTTCCCCCGCCCCGGGCTTCGTCGAGAAGATAGCCCGCTCCTTCAAGGCCAACCTCTTTGTCCCCAGGGAGAGCCTCCGGGTTGAGGAGAAGAACGAGCTCCTCAGGGGCCTTGGGATAAAGGTCGAGGACGACCACCAGCGGGACGCTTTGGCTGCCGCTTACAAGGCCTACCTCAGGCTCAAGCCGAAGCTGGAGCACATTGATGCCAAACTGCGCGATGCTGGGCTTAGCAAGAAGGCCGACGAGGTTAAGGCCCTCGTCATTCAGGGCTACAACCTCGGCGAGGCGATGCAGAGGGTGGCCGCGAGGAGGGAGGACAGAAGGCCGGAGCCTCGGCAGGAGGAAAGCGGGAGCGTCGATGTACGGCCCTACCTCAGGAAAATCCGGGAGCTTGAGGAGAGGATAGAGTTCCTCGAGCGGGAGAACGAGGAGCTTCGCGGGATAATCAGGGAGCAGAGGAGAACCATCGAGAGGCTCGAGAGGCGCATAGCTGACTACGACGAGGAGGTGAGGAGGAAGGTACTCCGCGAGAGGGAGCTTGAGGCGAAGGTTAAGCGCATAGAGGTGTTGGAAAAGCAGCTTAAGGAAGCCAAGGCGGTCATAGAGAGGCTGAGCAGGGATCTGGTCCAGGTCAAGCGCATGAACGTGGTTGAAATCCGCGGCAGCGCGGTTCCCCTCAAGGTCATGAACGTCCTCAGCTGGCGCGAACTTGAGAGGCTGGAACGGGAGGTCGGGATAAGGAGGGGTGATGTGCTCTTCGTCCTCAATCCGGCAGGGGCGGGGAAGGCCATAGCCGAGGAGCTGGTCGAGAAGGGGATAGGGGCTTTGATAACGGAGAGGCCCCTTCCGGAGCCGGTGAGGGAAGTGCTGAGAGAGGCCCACGTGCCCTTCTTCACGAGCGAAGAGCTTGACGTCAAGCGTGTCGATGAGTTCGCGGTGGTTGAGCGGGAGACCCTGGAGGGGGCCATCGAGGAACTGCTGTCGAGGTGGGAGCGGGAGGACGAGAGAAGAGAGGCGGAAAAGGTTCTCCGTCTTCTGGAGGAGTACCGGCTGGAGAGGAAGAAGGAGCTTCTCCGGAGGGCCGAGGAGGAGGCGAGGGCGGGGAGAAAGACTTAAGTAGTTCGGGAAACGTCCCGGACTGGTGATGCTTATAAACCGCGAGTCCCACATTATCTTCACCTCGCTCGTCGTGCTCGCGGTGGGCTTTCTCACCGGGATATACTACCGCAGGGTGGACCATATCCTGAGAACCGGCTGGATGATAGCTTGCATACTCCTCCTTTACCGCGTCAGCGGCCGCTATGAAAGGCCAGATGGTGTCGCCGGCGCCCTGCTGAGCCCTTTCTTCAACCGTGGAACCCTCGCGGTAACCTCTATTTTCCTGGCAGTACATGCCTCCCTCGTGAACGTTCCATTCACGGACATCGACCTCTTCAACGTGGCCTTCAGGGACGTGGACATGATAAGCCACTTCCTCGGCGGCCTCGTGATGTGGCTGATTGTAACGGAGGTGCTCATGAACCTCAGGCCGGACTTGGGGAGGTGGGAGCTGCTGGGTTACTCCTTCGTGGTTCTCCTCGCTGTGGGCATCGGCTGGGAGTTCGTGGAGTGGATTGGAAGCCGCTTCACCGAGGGAATCCTTCAAGAAACGCTCCTCAACAAGGTTAGAGACGTTTTGATGGAACAACTCGGGGCACTGTCCGGCCTGTTGATGGTATCGAGCAGGGGGTACCCATTTACACCTCCTGGGAGATGAGTGAGAGAACCTCCCTGAGAGCCCTCAGGTACTCTCCGGTTTCCTCCGCCCCCTTCTCGGTTATCCTCACCGCGGTTCTCGGTCTGTCGGCGAAGACCTTGTAGAGCTCGACGTAGCCCGCTTTTTCAAGGGCCTTGAGGTGGGAGTCAAGGTTTCCGGGGGTTACATCGAGAACGTCCAGAAGTTCCCTGAACAGAACCCTTCCCCTCGGGAGAAGGTAGAGCATAATCCCTAGCCTTATGGGATTTCCCAGGACGTGGTTCCTGCTCAGCTCCCGCAGGGCCTCCATTCTATCACCGCTCTATCGCCTTGAAGGCTGAGTAGATGTACAGCAGCACAGAGAGCGAGAATCCCAGCGCCACGAGAAAGCCCGCCCAGACCATGGCACCGCTTTCCATCTTGGCCGCAAGGGCTATTCCCAGGGCGGGAATCAGAAACGATGGTATAATCTCGCGCTCCACTCCGCTGTACTTTGCGAAGACCAGCCACATGCCGAAGACCGAGAGGGTTATGAAGCTCAAAAAGCCCACCGCGAGGCTGGCCTCCGCGTTTACCCCGGGGTCCAGCCTCGGAATAACCCCCCACCCGAGGGCGATTCCAGTTATCCATGAAACGGCTATCAGGATTCCGCCGGTGGTCGATGATTCCACTTCCTTCCCGGTGGCCATTCCCAGCTTCTGAAGCCTCCTCCATATCCTTCCCGTGAAGCCCATCGCCAGTATGAACGCCACGGGCCAGTAAACGATGTTGAACTGCCAGGGAAGGTCAAAAACGCCGATGATCACGTAGTATAACAGCATCACGGCCAGCCAGACCGCGAAGCTCATCGCGCCGTAGAGCTTCCCCGCCGCTATCAGCTTGCCCTCGACCCTCTCAAGGACGCTCTTCAGTTCCCTAACCTCTTCCATTTCTCCCACCGGTTGAAAGTATGGCGCACTGCTATTTATACCCCCGGCTTTCTCTGAACTTCAGAACTGCTAAGCCGGCGAGGTTGGCCGAGGAGTGGAGAACGAAGGCCGGGGCTATGCCGCCCAGGGCGAAGATGTAACCCGCTAGGAGGCCGAGGACGAACGCTCCACTCAGGACGATGGCCCTTTCCCCGGGCCCATCGAAGGCCATCAAGTGGGGGAGGGCAAAGAGGGTTGCGGAGAACGTTATCGCGCCCCAGAAGTGGCCGTGGTTCAGGAGGTAGCCTTCAAGGAGCCCCCTGTTGAGGGCCTCCTCGCTCAGCGGTGCCAGGAGCAGGAGGAGGAAAAACTTCCGCGCACCTTCGGGCAGAAATCCGGGCGTGGTTTCGGAGGGTGCAAAAAGGTTGAGGACGAGCGATATTGCAAAGCCGAGGACGAAGGCCTGGCCTATGTAAGCATCACTCCAGACGAAGCCGAACCTTTCGAACCCGCCGAGAAGCTTCATGGCCGTCAGGGAAAGTAGGAGCATTGTCAGCTGCATCATGAAGCCCGCTCTTTTCGGGCTCTTTCTGGCGGATATGGACGCTATAACGGAAGAGGGCACGAAGACCGCGAGCCAGAGGAGTAGTGCAAGGACGAAGTCAATCATGGCAGAGGCCTCCGGAATTTCCCTCATTTCTCCTATTCAGCCACCGGCCCTCGCGAGCCTGAGCTTCTCCATGAAGCGCTCGATTTCTTCCTCCGGGCCTTCAACGAGAACCCTGTTGAGGACGATGTCGTTCCTCCCGCTCTTTCCGACGAGGGTGAGCTTAACGTCCGCTCCGGCCCTCTTGGCGAGTTCCTCAAGCTCGGTGAGTGGGATCGGCGTTTCAATGACCTTCAAGCAGGAACCTCCACAGGGGAATTACCTCGATTCCGTCTATCTTTCCTTCCCGCTCCCAGGTTATCAGCTTGGCGTTTTTCCAGCCGAATTCCCGCATGGCCTTTTTCAGTGCCTTCACCTCCCTGTCCAGTGTCCCGGGGTTTGAAACGTCGTAGCTCACCTGAATGAGGGTTTCCTCCTCTGGGAGCACGAAGTCCACCTCCCACCCCTTCCCGAGGGCGTAGTTCACCTCCCCGCCCCTCCTGAGGAGTTCTATGAAGACCGCGTTCTCCATCAGCCTTCCGAAGTTCTCGCTGAACCTCACGCTCAGGAAGGTGGTGAAGGACGTGTCCACGAAGTATATCTTCTTCGGGTGCTGTATCCTCAGCCTGACCTTTGGGGAGTAAACCTCCACGGGAAAGGCGAAGTAGCACTCCCTCAGGTGGTTGAGGTAGTTCGAGAGCGTGGCCTTGCTCACAGCGTAGCCGAGGCTTCTCATGGTTCTCTCCATCTTGCTCAGGCTGAAGTACTCAGAGTTGAGGAGGAGCCGTATGAAGGCCCTGAGCTCCTCGGGGTTACGCACCCTGTACCTCTCGATGACGTCGAGGGCTATGATAGTGTTGAAGTAGTCCCTGACTATGAGGCCCTTTATGCGCCTGTCGTCCGTCAGTACCACCTCTGGGAACCCCCCGTAGAGGATGTACTCCCTCAGGAGGTTCAGGAGCTGGGCCTTTTTTCCGCTGAGGCCGACGTTGTGGGGTACTTCAAACCTTTTGAAGCGGAGGAACTCCCGGAAGCTCAGGGGGAACACTTCAAAGGTGAGCGCCCGTCCCCTCAGCGACGTGGGTATCTCCCTGCTCGATAGCTTTGAGGAGGAACCGCTCAGGAAGAGGCGGACGTTTTTCATGGAGTCGTTCACCCTCCTCGCCCACGAGTCCCATCCAGGGACGTTCTGGATCTCGTCGAGGAAGAGGTACAGCCGCTCCCTCTTCCCGAAGAGCTCCTCTATTGTTGGGATGAGCTCGGTGAGTGTTTCGGTCCTCTTTTCGAGCCTCTCGTCCTCAAAGTTGACGTAGAAAATATCCTCCCTCGGCACTTTCTCCGAGAGCTCGTTTATCAGCTGGAACATGAGGTACGTTTTTCCAGTCCTCCGGCAGCCCGCGAATGTGATGATTTTCTTCGGTCTCTCAGGAACCAGCGAGAAGTCGAAGTCCCTCTCAACGAGCTCCGGTGTCCAGTTCTCCTGCCACTCAACTATGACGCGCGCGAGGTTCTCGTCCATGGTTGTCACTTGCCCTTAACCTTTATAAAGGTTGTTTAGTATACTGAACAACCCTTTATAAACACCCGTTCACTTAATCCACTCTGAACGTCAGTCCCCTCTCCCTCGCCTTCCTCTCAACCTGTAACCTGAACTGACAGGCCTTGCATATCTCCCCCGTCGTCGGCTGGCCGCATATCCTGCAGCGGTTCAGCTCGCTCGTCTTTTTGGTGTAGGTCTTCGCTATGAGCGGGAAGAGCTTGTCGTAGCTCCTTAGTATCTGGTACTTCGTTCCTGGGTGTCTCTCCTCCATCTCGTTGAGCCAGTCCCTAATCTCAGCTCTGAAGGCTTCTACCGCGTAGGGACACTCGCTCAGGTCGACCTCTATGCCGTTCAGAACCGCGTAGAGGACTATCTCCTTCTCGGGAATTTCACGGAGCGGCTTTATCCTGGGAACTAGTTCGGGGTGTATCTCCTCGTAGTAGGGCCCGGTTCTTCCCAGTCTCGCTATGTCTCCCCTGAGGATGTTCATGATGAACATCTGCACCTCGTCGTCGAGGTTGTGGCCCACAGCTAATTTATCGGCCTCGACGTCTTTGGCCGCGTAGTTCAGAAGCCAGCGCCTCCAGACGCCGCAGTAGGAGCAGGCACCAACCCTTTCCCCCCTCTCGAAGCTCCCCATTATCTCCACCGTCTCGTCGAGGGTGAAGCCGATGTATTCCTTGAAGGAATAAATCCTGTGCTCTATCCCGAGCTTCTCCGCGTTCCTCCTCGCTATCTCAACGCTCGGCGGCCTATAGCCAGCTATGCCCTCATCGATTGTCACCGCAACTAACTCGAAGGGGAACTTCTCGCGGAGCTTCGCGAGGAGGTGAAGCAGAACGACGCTGTCCTTTCCGCCGCTAACGCCGACCGCTATCCTCTCGCCCTTCTCGATTAGGCGGTACTTCTTCACCGTCTCCTTGAACTTCTTCTCGACCATCTCGTTGAAGTGCCTGTGGCAGTAGTACCGCCCGGTGTAGCGTGCGTGGTAAACCGCTGGCCGGTTGCACTTGGAGCACTTCATTTTTTCACCCGTTCCGGGTTGAAAAAGGTGTTAAAAAAGTTAAGCCTCAGCCGATGAGGCTCCTCAGTGCCGGAAGGACGTTGAGGGCCAGCAGGAAAAGGCCCACTCCGATGGTGAAGTATCTGATGGGCTGCACTATCCTCTCGGGCAGGTACTCCTTGAGAACATCGTCCAGCATTCTCCCGCCGTCCAGAGGAACGAGCGGGAAGAGGTTCATCAGCCCTATGCCTATGTTGAGCACGTATATCCAGTAGAACGTGAAGAACAGCGGGAGCACGAGCCAGTCGGCTCCAACCTTCGAGACCACGTTCTGGGCGGGGTAGATCCCGATGTAACCCTTCTCCGGATTGTCCGGGTGGGCTCCAAGCTTCAGCTGGAGGTTAATCTCCCTTCCGTCCCTGAGCACGGTGAGCGTTATCACCTGGCCGGGCTTGGTGGTGTTCATGAAGTTGATGAACTCCTCCATATCCTTTATCTGCTGCCCGTCCATCGCTATTATCACGTCCCCCTTCTGGAGAAGACCGTAGGCAGGACCGTCATCGAGGACCCCGGATACGAGGATTCCCGAGGGCTGGAGGACTGGGGATATGGCGAAATTGAGTATCAGAACTGCCAGCAGGGCGGTGGCCACGTTGGCCAGTGAACCAGCACCGTAAACACGGAGCCTCGAGCGCAGGGGGGCCTTGGATAGCTCCTCCTCGTCAGGCTCGACGAAGGCGCCGGGGATCACGGCCAGGAGGACCAGGCCGACAGATTTGAGTGGAAGTCCCTCGGCCCGGGCCACCACCCCATGGCTGAGCTCGTGAACCACCATCACGACGGCGAGGGCGATGAGTCCGTAGGAGAGGGGTATAGTAACGCCGGGGATAACGAGCTGAACCCCGCTCCCCTCGCCACCGGTCTGTACAGCCCTAACTGCGGTCTTGAATAGAGCGTAGAAGACGTAGACCATTCCCATGAAGCCGAGGGCTATCCCAACGTCCGCGTAGACCTTCCAGAAGCGCCTGTTTTTACTGGAGAGTCTGTCTATGAACCCCAGGAGCTTCTTGGTTCTCCACATGGCGATGAACATGTCCACGGTGAGGCCCTCTTCCCTCTCTTCTCTCCTCCCGAAGAGGGCGTATAGGATCATCCAGAAGGCGATGATTCCGACGATGACTGCCATCAGTGTGCTGTTCATTTGGGCCACCTAATAGAGCGTTTTCGAGCTGAGTTTAAAAAGTAATCGGGCTAAAGCCGCCCAAGGAACTTGAGTATGTACACCTTGGTTCTGACGTCGAGGAGGGAGCGGATAACGTCGGACAGGTTGCCCCTCATCGTCGGGTTCAGCCTGAACGCGGTCAATATCTCCTTTGCCCCGCTCCTGTCGCCGCCGAAGAGCTTCAGTATCCCTATCTGAAGGAGGTGATAGCTCAGAACCCGGGGGTCGTGCCTTATGTCCCCGTGCTCCTCTATCATTCTGTACCTCCCCGCCAGGTACTTGGCGAAGGAGAACTGGCCCGAGTGAATGGAATAGTCTACCAGCGGCTCGTCTATCGCTCCGAAGCGGCACAGCTTGGCCATTCTCAGCCACATGTCCCAGTCCTCGCAGGTCGGGAAGCTCTCCCTGAAAAGTCCCGCCCTCCTGAAGCACTCGCGCCTCACCATTATCGTGGACGTCCCGGTTATGTTGTCCCTCAGCATGTGTCCGTAAACGTCTCCGCTCGCCCTGGGGTGCTTTATCCCCAGGATCCTTCCCCGCTCCAGGTAGTAGTAGGTAAATGCCGTGTAGATCAGCCCGTAGTCCCCGGGGAGCTCCCTGAAGGCCTCCATCTGGAGCTCGAGCTTGTCCTCCCGCCAGCGGTCGTCATCGTCGAGGAAGGCTATGAACTTCCCCCGGGCCTTCAAAACGCCGAGGTTGCGGGCGTTGGCTATGCCCTTTCCCCGCTGGGGAACGTACCTCAGGCGCCCGTCCCCGAAAGACCTGATGAGTTCCCTCGTCGATTCGCTCCTGGCGCCGTCCACCACGAGCACCTCGAAGTCGTCGAAACTCTGGTTTAATACGCTCTCTATTGCCCTCCTGAGGAGCCTGTCCCTGTTGTAGGTTGGGATTATGACCGAAACAGCCGGTCTCACCTGGCCACCCTCCCGCCGGTGAGGAGGCTCAGGTGCCTGAGTATCAGCCTCCTGGCCTTTCTCTCGAAGTCCTCCGCCTCCGATTCAACCTCCTCGAGCTTCCAGTCATCGACGTTGAAGACCGCGGTGCCCTCCCGGTGGTAGAGCCTTATCCTGTACTTCTCGAGCTCCTTCACGGCCTCGAGCTTCTCCTCGGGCAGGTTGGGGTAGGGGTAGTGGGTTCCGAAGCTCTCCGCCAGGGCGTACTCCGAGGCCAGCTGGAAGTCCTTCCCCTCAACCTGGCTCAGGATAAAGGGCTTTATCCTCGCGAGGCTCACGTAGCCTTCCGTTTCTCCTATCTCGTGGGGGGCTTTTATGAGGAGGGGCACCCTCAGGAGCTCGTCGTCCAAGAAAACCCCGTGTCCCAGCCTGTTGTCCTCCCCGAGCAACTGTCCGTGGTCGCTCGTGACGACGATGACGGAGTTTTCCATCAGGTTCCTGTCCTCGAGGGTCTCCATCATCTCCCTGAGCCTCTTCTCCAGGTATTCCACCTGCCTTGGATAGCCCTTCCTCCACTTTTCAACGAGCTCGGGCTCCTCGCCGAGAAGCCTGTTCACGACTGGGGCGTCGGTGAAGCCCTCGAAGATGGAATACGGCTCGTGAACCTCCATGAGGTTGATGAACATGTAAACCGGCCTCTTCAGCTCCATCTCTGAGAGGAGCCTCTCCGTCACCTTCGCCCCCTTGTCCCTGGGCCACCCTTCGCCGTACCTGCCCATTATCCTCAGGAAAATCTTGAACGGCAGGGTGAACTTCCTCTCCTTTACAAGTGCCCAGGTCAGCTCGAGGGCGTTCCTCGGCTCGTGCTTCTTGAGCACCTCGTTCAGCTCCTCCCGGTCTCTGTCCTCGATGAGGGGCTTGAGGGTGTCTCTGAACTCGTCGAACGCCCTGATGCCGAAGTCGGGGCCCACGAAGAAGTTGGCCGTGAGGAGGTAGGTTGTGTACCCGAGAGACCCCAAAACCTCGTGGAGGTACGTCCCGTCCTCCCGGAACCTCACGTCGGGCACCTTTCTCTTCCTGCCCTCGTGAACCCCGTGGTAGAGGGGATAGAGGCCGGTGAACATCGAGGCGTGGCTGGGTATCGTCCAGGGTGATGTTGTTATCGCGTTTTCGATGCTCGTGAACCCGAAGTCCCTCGTGAGGAGCCTCTCTATGCCCCTTGAGTGGTCCTTCCTCAGGGTGTCGAGGACGATGATTATGACGTTTGGCTTACCCACGGACATCACTCTCCCGAACCGGCACCAGCTTTCTCGCGTCCCTTATCCTCCTGAGCTTGCGGAGGTTGCTCCCCAGGGTCAGGTCGCTCCGTATCATCTCCCTGAGGTCCCCGTTCTCTATTCTTCTCTCGCGGCCCTTAAACGCTTTGAGGTATCCGGCAACGAGGGCGTAGCCCTTGACCGGGTTCTGAAGCATCAGAAATCCTGCTCTGGCAAGGATCGACGTGAAGGAGGCACCGAGCTTGTAGTTGGACCAGCCCAGCATCTCGTAGCCCCTCAGGTGGCCGAAGCGTCCCTCCGTCTCCCTGAGCTGGACCGCTATGGCATCGACCACCTGCCCGGTTCTCCACCCGAGGAACCTCGCGAGGTAGTGGGAGACGGTGTCAGGGCTTGGACCCTCGCGGTACCCACCGACCTCCCTGAAGCACTCCCTCCTGAAGAGCCTCGGACTGCCCTTCGGTCTCTCGGGGTCGGTTCCCTCCCAGACGAGCCGCCCGCCCTTCAGGTAGTATCCGCCGCCACTCACGATTCCAAGCCGGGGGTCCCTTCCAAAGGCCTCCACGAGTTTTTCGAAGAACCTGCGCTCCAGTATGAAGTCCGCGTCCAGAACTCCTATGTATCCGAAGGGTATGCCCCTCCCAATGGCCAGCGAGAGCGCCCTCTCGAACCCGATCCTGACTACTTGAGAGTAACGATACTTCAGGTCGTAGCCCCCGCCGCCCTTCAGGTGGAGAACCTCTATCCAGCGGTGCCTTTCGGCGAGCTCCTCAGCTATCTTCCCCGTCCCGTCGGAGCTGTTGTCGTTCACTATCACCCACAGCCTTGGCCTGATGCTCTGGTTCACAACGCTTTTGGCCAGCAGGGGCAGGTTCGCCTCTTCGTTCTTTGCGGGGGTGACGAGCAGGTAGCCCCGGGTTTTCGAGCTCCTCGGCCTCACTTCCTCCCCTCCGCCCTCTTCACCACCAGGTCAAAGAGCTCCTGGGGCTTCCCTATCAGCTCCCCCGTATTGCTGCTGAAGAAGCCGTGGTCCGAGTGGTCACCTCCCCTTGGATCCCCTGGAACTGGCTCCATTCCGTGGTCGGAGATTATGTAGAGAACGTCGCCCTCGTCCAGCTTCTCTGAGACGAGCTTCGCCAGCTTGTTGAGGTCGAAGTAGAGGTTCATAAGCTTGAGCTTCTTCCCTATTAGGAAGTGGGACACCTCGTCGAGGAAGGGGGTGTACCAGAAGATAAGCTCGTAATCTTTCTCCAGGGCCTCCATCAGTGCCCTCCTGTCCCTCTCGTAGGTTCTCATCGCGTACTCTATGAGGGGCCGGAGGTTGCCCTTCACGGCCTCCTTCATCGCCTCCCTTACCTCCGGGTTTGAGACGTTCCTGCCGTAGGAGGGAACGCCGTTGGTCCAGGTCTTCTCGAAGTAGTCGAAGATGGTCCTGTATTTCCTGTTCCTGAGCAGGTAGTCGTAGGTGGCCTCGAAGGGGTTGGAGGTTATCGCGTCCCCGAGCTTCTTCCTTATCGAAAGGGGGAGTATCTTGGCCCCCAGCTTGACGTACCAGGGGGTTTTGACCTTCGTTATGTTGCCCTTGTTGGCTATGAACTTCTGCCTCTTTATGAAGGGCTCCTCTATCTCGGGTATTTTTTTCCCCGTGAGCATTGATGCCCATATCGGCGGGGTCACGATTACCTCAAAATCCGAGAGATCGGTTTTTGTGAACGCCCTCTGCTGCAGGTACTTCAGGTTCCATTCCTTCACCAGGTCGTATTCCAGCCCGTCTATACCCAGGATTATTATTCTCCCCATGGGGGACCCGCTCCGTCCAGAAGTTTACCTCTCCCCTCTTGATCCTGTTCCTGTTGAGGGTCGCCATCGCCAGGCCCTCAATCATGTAAATTATCCTACGGGCGTTCTCCCTTTTAAAGCCTGAGGTCGCGAACAGGATCGAGTAGAGCAGCAGATCCCCCATTCTTCCGAGGGCGTAGCGTATCCTGTTGGGGAGCGTGTTCTCGAAGAGCTTGTAGAACAGGTAGAGGTGATAAACCTGCCTCATCACCTCGAACTGCCGGGAGGGAAGCCTCCCGGCCGGGGCCTCCAGGTGCGCCAGCCTGGCCTTTGGGGTCTGGTAGAGCGAGCCCGGGAAGAGCTTGTGGAGTCTGTAGGAGAAGTCCTTGTCCTCCCCCACGGCATATTTCTTCAGCCTCTCGTCGAACTTCAGGTGCCCGAAGGCCTCCCTCCGGTAGGACATGTTCGTTCCGCTGAAGCTCTCCCTGTTTATCGTTCTCGTGAGCCTGTAGGGAAGGATCTCAAAGAGTGAGGGGAGTTGTTTGTGAACATCGACCTCGTAGTAGCCGCGCTGGAGGAGCCACCAGAGGAACTTCAGAAGGCCGAACCTGATGAGGGGGTTGTTCCCGCTGACCCTGTTGGTTATGAACCCCTGGACGCCCATGGCGTTCGGGTGCTCCTCGTAAGTCAGGATAATGTTCTCCAGGTAGTCCCTTTCCAGGATCACGTCGTCGTCCAGGAAGAGGATTACATCGCCTCTGGCAACCTTTGCCCCGACGTTCCTGGCGTGGGGGAGGCTGGAGCGGGGAAGGTGGAGCCTCTTGACGGCGATTCCCCTGGACCTCAGGAGCTTTATCTCACCCTCGACCTTTCTCTCTTCCTCCCTTGAGGGCGCACCGTTGATGAGAATGACCTCGATCGGCTTCACGCTCTGGTGGGCTATTGATCTGAGGCACTCGGCCAGCTCTCTTGGCCTCTTGTAGAGCGTCGATATAACCACCGAAACTTCAAGCATTTTTCCTCACTGTGGTAAGAAACGGGGTGACCTTAAATAGTCTTTTGGTTCAACAAACTATATAACCCGCCGTCCCCAATCATAAAGCCGGTTGCCGGAGGGAGCACAGATGGGAATGGCTGAAAAGTTGCTCGCCCGCTTCAATCACTCCGTCGATGCCTTTGCTTCACTCGTTCACAATTACAGAATGGAGGACACCATAGCGATATTTGGAAGCCCGCGCTCTGGCTCGACCTGGCTTATGGAGCTTCTCGAGTCCATTCCGGGCTACAAGTCGGTGTTCGAGCCCTTCCACCCTAGATGGTATCCCGAGTTCGGAAGGAACGGCTTTCCGTACACCCCCTATGTTCCTGACGAGACCGAGCTGGCCTGGCTCGGTGATTACCTGGAGAGGGTCTTCTCGGGAAGGGTTCACGCGAGGTTCCCCTACCGCCGCCCCGTGCTCCCCAGGCTGAGGGCATCGAAACTGGTCGTCAAGTTTGTGAGGGCCAACACAGTCCTTCCCTGGGTGGCGGGGAACTTCGAGCTGAGGGGCTTCTACTTCATAATCCGCCACCCCTGCGCCACCATAGCGTCCCAGATTGCGACGGGTTACTATTCAAGGATAACTCCAGAGCAGCTGGCCAATGAAGTGCGCAAGGTGGAGGGCCTGGAGGAGCTGGCCGGGCGCGTTGCCCGCTTGAATACCGAGATAGGCCGCCTCGCCGCGGTGTGGGCCTTTGAGAACTACGTTCCCCTCTCCTCGGAGAGACCCTTCCCATGGTACACGGTGGTGTATGAGCGCCTCATCGTAAACCCGGCGGAGGAGCTTGAGGCTGTATTTGGCCACATCGGGGAGGGGGTTCCGGAGGGGGCATGGAAGAAAGTGAAAAAGCCGAGCATGGTCACGAGGAAAAGCTACGGAAAGGAGTACATAGGAACCCCCAAACAGCTCCTCAAGTGGAAGGACAAGCTGAGCGAGAGGCAGGTTGGGGAGATACTCGAGGTCGTCTCGTGGTTCGGCCTAGATTTCTACACCGCGGAGCCTGAGCCGGATTACGACGCCCTCGGGGAGGGGGGTGTGGAGGTTGGATAATCCCCATGTCGTGTTTATAGTGCTTGATACCCTCAGGAAAGACTACGGGAGGCTCGTTGAGAGATCCCTTTCCGAGCTGGGCTTCGTCGTCTATGAAAACGTCATAGCCCCAGCCCCCTGGACGCTACCAAGCCATGCTTCCCTCTTCAGCGGGCTTTACCCCGCCCTCCACGGTGCCCACGAGACAAGGGACGTTAAGAACTATGGTGTTAGGTTCAGGGGACCAAACTCGCTCCTCCGGATCTTTGATGAACTGGGCTACTCGACCCACCTAATCAGTGCCAACATGTTCGTCCGGCCGGGCTTCGGCTTCTCGGGTTTTGACCGCTTCCTGGACGTGTACTCAAACAGAACGTTTTCCCTGTTCAGTCCCAGGGAGAGGGCCCTCCTATCCCGGCTGTGGACCGAGGTGGACGGTTCAAAACTCGCCTTCCTCAGGGGGCTCGCGGCCTCTGGGGAGTATGGACTGCTCCTCAAGCTCTTTCCCGGGATCGCCCTCCAGCGAGCCCACGCATGGTACAAGCGCACGTTCCAGCACTGGCCCATAGAGAAGGGATCCAGAAGGGCGGTGGCGGCTGTACGGGGAATGGAGTTCACAGAACCCACTTTTCTCTTTATTAACCTGATGGAGGTTCATCAGCCCCTTTTCCTTAACAGGCACGTCTCATTTTACCTTAACTTCAAGAAGGGAGGGCCCGATAGGGGATTGATTGAACTCTGGAGGAGACGTTACGGGGAGGCGGTTGAATACCTCAACTCACGGCTCCTTGAGCTGATGGGGGTTCTGAAGCGGAAGGGTGTCTTCGATGAGTCCTTGATCGTTGTCCTGAGCGACCACGGTGAGCTGATAGGGGAGCACGGCAAGGTGCTCCACGGAACCTTCCTTTACGATGAACTGCTCAGGGTCCCCCTGATGGTGAAGTACCCTGAGTCCTGGGAAGTTGAGCTGAGTCATGAAAGCGGGTACATCAGCCTGACGTCGATCCCGCGCTTCATCTCGTCTCTCCTGTCCGGGAACTCCACGGATTTGCCCCTCTACTCTCCGGTGGTTTTCTCGGAGAGCTACGGGGTTTCCAACCCCTTTGACCTGTCCGTCCTCTCCGATGATGAGCTTGAGTTATACAGGTTCTTCGACAGGTACCGGGTGGCGGTTTACAGGGAGCATCTCAAGGGAATTTTCAACGTCCGGGATTGGAAGTTTGAGGAGGTGATATCTTACGACCCCCGGCTGGAGGTCACGGAGGACGATGTGGCCGGACTTAAACGGGAGGTTGTTGGCTTCCTGGGCAGGGTCGCTTCCCACAGGAAGCGCCTTACCCGCCTGAAATGAAGCGGGCGAGGAGTTTTTTGAGGGGCTTCAGGTTCGCCCCCGTCCTGGCTTCGAGGGCATCGAGGAGCTCGACGTCCTCCACCTCAACCGTCCTCAGGGCCAGTATCGCGGCCAGGTAAACGAGGTAGCCGGCAACGGTGACCGGGATCGCGGTGAGCAGGTTATCGTTCACCCCTATCGCCGTTATCGCCACGGCCAGGCCCAGTCCCGGGGCCAGAACCTTGATGTAGTTCCTTCCAAAGGGGTGTATCCCCGTCTTCCTGTGGAGCCACCAGGTTCTGTACAGGTTGGCGGTGACGTACGATACGGAAGTTGCCACCGCCGCGCCCTCTATGCCGTAGACGGGTATGAGAACGATGTTCAGGGCCACGTTTGCCATTGAAGCGAAGAGGTTGCCGGTCAGGTTGGCGGAGGGCTCTCCGACTGCTATGAGGCTCATTCCGTTGAGGCCCATCATTACGTGGAACATGAAGCCCGCCGAGAGTATTCTAAGCGCGGTGGCGGCATCGGTGTACTTGGATCCGAAGAACAGGCTGATGGCGCTCTCGGGGAAGACGAAGACGAAGAGGAACACCGGGAAGGTCAGTATGAAGACCCACCGCGTGGTGGTGCGGTACAGCTTCCTGAGCCCATCGATGTCGCCGCCGGTGAAGAAGGCCGTTGCTATGGGCATGTAGAGGAATCCCATCGAGTTCAGGAAGAGGGGGAGAAGCCTAGCTATCGGCGCCGCGCCGTTGTACAGCCCCACCGTGTCCGGGTCGAAGTAGTAGCCGAGCATCAGCGAATCCGTCCAGCCCATCACGTAATCGAGGATTCCGGTTAGCATCAGGGGCAGGGAGAAAAGGAACAGCTCCCTCGCTATTTTCCAGTCGAGGATCGGCCTCCCCGGCAGGAAGCCAAGGTGGCAGGACTCGCGGACGAGAAGGAGGGACGAGAGGGCCTGGGAGAGGACGTAGGCGAGGAACACGAAGGTAAAGTCCGCCCCGATCAGAAGTCCGGCCACGAGAATGATCAAAAACAGGAGGGGCGGCAGGACGTTGCGGTAGTAGAGGTTCTCCCTCACCCTGCCGTGGCCTCTCGAAACCGCCACGAGGAGCATCGTGAGCACCATGAAGGGGAGCGCTGGGGCGGCGAGGGGAAGGGTCTTGTCTATATACCTGTCGTTCAGGAGCCGGGCCAGGTCGGGGGCAAGGGAAACAGTCAGGGCCACCATGAGCATGGACGCCGCCAGGGCCATGGCAAGGCCGGTGGAGACGAGGGCCGGAACCTTTTCCCGCCTGTCCTTCAGGTACCTCGATATCTCCCTCGGCAGACCGCTCTGGAGGCCCAGGAGCGCGACGGTCATCGCTATGCTGATGACGGTCATGGTGAGGGTGAAGGAGCCGTACTGGTACCTGTCGAAGTGCCTCGCTATGATTGCCCTGCTGAGAAACGTCAGGAACATCGAGGCCACCGTTCCGGCCAGGACGATTCCCATGCCCCTGGCGACTCTGTGGAGTGCATTGTTGGTTTCGCTCAATCCCTTCACCCACCGAACAGGGTCAGCAGTCCTATCAGCAGGATTATCACGTTCATGGCCCTTTTAAGCTTCTCCCCCTCCGCGTTCCTGTTCACGTGCGTCCCCATGTAGACGCCGGGCAGGGTTCCGAGGGTTAATGCTCCGGCGAGGTGGTAGTCCACGCTTCCCATTCCCGCGTAGTTCAGGAAGCTGAGGGCCGAAAGCGCCAGACCGTAAGTTATCGTGACGCCGACGACTTCTTTCGGGTCGAGCCTGGCGACGTTCATCAGGGTGAAACTGACTATGACGCCAGCTCCGACGGAGGTGAACTGAACCGTCAGGCCAACGATGAAGCCGAGAAGGTAAATGTAGGCCCACCTCGGCCTTACCGGGACGCGGAATTCACCCTTGAGAAGGCTCAGAACCGCGCTGACGACGAGTATCGTCCCGAGGAGGAGGGTAAGATAGTCGTTGAGGGCGTTCCGGTCTATCTCGCGGAGGATTATCCCGCCCAGAACTATCGCCGGGACGCTTCCGGCTAGGAGGCGGAGCGCTATGTCGTACCGTATCCTGCCCTTCCTCCCGTGGAAGAAGACGCCAAAGACCCTTGTGACGGTGGCGTAGAGCAGGTCGGTTCCGACGGCAGTTAGGGGTTCAACGCCGAGAAAGATTAGGGAAGGGGTCATCAGGGCCCCGCCGCCGACCCCCGTTAGGCCCACGAGAAAGCCGACGAGAAAGCCCAGTCCTACGAAGGTCAGCGGGTTCAAGGCCCTCCCTCCGGTTCAGGGCAGGTAGCCGAGCTCCCTGGCCTTCTCTATTACCGCATCGACCTCCTCCTCCGGCGTCATCTTCGAGCTGTCCACCTTCACCTCGGGGTTCTCGGGTTCCTCGTAGACGCCGTCGTAGCCGGTCAGGCCCTTTATCTCGCCCCTTAATGCCTTCGCGTAAAGCCCCTTAGGGTCGCGCTGGATCCTCACCTCGAGGGGGGCGTAGACGTAGACCTCCATGAAGTCCCCAATCTCCTTCCTCGCGTACTCCCTGACGGTCCTGTAGGGTGAAATCAGCGAGACTATCGCTATAACCCCGTTCCTGCTGAGGAGCTTCGCCATGTGGATAACAACGCGGTTGTGCATCTCCCTGGCTTCCTTGGAAAACCCGAGGTTCGGGTAGAGGGTCTTTCTTATGGTATCCCCGTCGAGTATTTCAACCCGGTAGCCCATCTCCCTGAGCTTTCTGGCGAGCTTTACCGCCAGGGTAGTTTTTCCAGCACCGCTCGGCCCCGTGAGCCAGATGGTGAATCCCTTTTCAAGGTTCTTCATGGTTCACCCCGCCGTAGCTTCCTCCAGTTTGAAAGTTATCTCTGTTATGGGGGCATGGGTTCTCATGGAGGCTCCTATTATCTCGATGCCTACTATCTCCCCGTTTTCACCGTAATCTACGAGGACCCCCTTCTCGACCTCCACGGTATCAACTACCTTGGCATGGCTGAACCTGATGTACATCACATCATGCTTGGGATCGTAAGATATCTCCATCTACTCACCCCCGTACTTCTTTACCTTTGAGGTAACGTAGGCCGTGATGACAACTACCTCATTCTCAATTTCCTCGTAAATCACCCTAATGAGCTTTCCGTTTATCCGTTTTTGAGCCACCTTTCTTCCAAGGTATCCCTCTGTGGTATCATCTGGCGATTGGAGAGCCTCTTCCACGAGTTCCCTGCTTATCCCCCTTTCCTTCATTCTCTCCAGCGCGTGTGGAATGTATTTTATGCCCAAAGGTACCACCTGCCTTCATGGTAGAATGCTCCTTCCGTGCATACTGGCGAGAGGCTCCTCTATGCCGAAGAGCCTGAGCATGGTTGGAGCGAAGTCGTAGATGCTCAGCCGCGTTGCTCTGCTCTCGTCGAAGCCAGGCAGATACATTGAGAACACTCCGAACTCTGAGTGGTTTGCATCGTCCGGCCCGGTGTCGTTTTCCGGTAGATAATTGCTCGGGTGGCCGACGGTTCCCGCCGCGCGCCAGTTGAGGTTGTCAAAGTAGACCATTATGTCCGGCTTGCTTCCCTTCGCTATCGGATATATATCCTCCGGGTAGAACACCTTCGTGTCCCACTTCTCGCCGTTCGGGCCGCGTATGGAGCGTATCTGCTCAGCAACCTCGTCCCTTACCTTCTCGAACCTAGAGAGCGGTACCTTCCCGGCTTTCTCCCTTCCAAGGACGTTGAGGAAAACGCGCGAGTAGTAGCCGCCCCAGCCCCAGGCGGTGGTTTCCTTCCAGTCGACCTCAAGGCTCTCGAAGCGCTTGATCTTTCCGTCGTGGAGGGCCGCAGGGTTCTTTACCTTCAGCAGGCCCTCCTCAGCTAACCACTGGTTCACCGCGAAGTTGCCGTGCATGGCCTTTATCCCGTGGTCGGAGACGATGAAAACAGCGGTCTCGTCGAGGTCTATGAGCTTGAGCGTCTCGCCTATCTCCCTGTCCAGCAGCCTGTAGTAGTCCGGAATGACGTTCTCGTATTTGTTTCCCTTCCCGGGGTAGAGGTGGTGGTTCGGGTCGAAGTAGCGCCAGAAGGCGTGGTGGAGTCTATCCAGGCCAATCTCGACGAAGTGGAAGTAGTCCCACTCCTTCTCCTGAATGAGGTAGCGTATGACCTCGAACCGCTTCTCCGTCATCTCCCAGATGCCTTCCTTGACCTCGTCCTTGGCTTCCCTCCGGAACGGGACGTCGAAGATGTACTCCCCGACAAGGCGCTCTATCTCGCCCTTCAGCTCCCTCGGGTATGTGTAATCAACGCTCGCGTCTGGCGTTATGAAGCAGCTCACGAGGTGGCCGTTGATCGGCTTCGGCGGGTAGGTTGGCGGAACACCGACGATTATCGACTTCTTTCCGCGCTCACCGAGGTGATCCCAGAGAGTCGGCTCCTTGACCTTTTTGCTGTGAGCTATCCAGTAGTCGGTGTAGCTGTAGCCGGTCCTGTGCCTGAAGCCGTAGAGGCCGAGCTCGCCCGGCGTTTTTCCAGTAACCATCACCATCCACATTGGAATGGTTATCGCCGGTATTCCCGTCTGCATCGGGCCGTAGACGGACTTTTCGAGGAGCTTCTTCACGTTGGGCATGTCGTCGATGAAGCGGTTGAACAGCAGCTCCGGCGGGGCGGAGTCGAGGCCTATGACGAGCACCTTCTTCGTCCGCTCCATTCCCTCCTTAACTTTCCTTTCAAACTCCATTCTCCTCACCTCAGGTATTCTTCAACGATCTTGAGCGCGTCCTCGATTTTATCCCTCTCGCAGACGCAGCCGAGGACTTCCCTCTTGCCGCCGGCGTTGGTTCCGAGGGCTTTAATGCGTTCAATGACCTCGGCCATGTTTATCCTCTCCGCTTCCTCGCCGGAGATCCTGAAGTAAAGCTGTGCTTTTCCGTGGAAGTTCCCGTTGATGACCACCGCGCCCCTGTAACCGAGCTCCCAGACGAGCTTTCTGGCAACCTTTGAGATGATGTTGAAGGGGCTCTCGAAGCGGGCTATGGCGAAGCCGTTCCGCTCCTCGACGCCCGAAACCGCCCCCTCGATGGCCTCCCTGATCGCCTCTGCCTTTTTCACCCACGGCCCGTACTCAAGGAGCTCTTTCACCTCGTGGCTTAAAAGAACCCTAACTGCGTCCTCCACGGCTTCCCTGTCCACCGCTATGTAGTTCGAATCGATAAGCTCGACGAGCCTTAACGCATCTTCCCGCGAGATTCCCTCCCTTTCCAGAAGCTTTCTGACCCTCTCCAGCTCAAAGGCCTTCTCTCCTACGTCTCCAACGGCGCCGAGAGCGCTCCAGGCGTTGAAAAGCCCAAAGCGCTCTGAAACGACGAGTGAGCATGAGGGGTAGTGTTCGCCTTCGAGTGAGGGGTTCACCTGCTCAACGAGGGGGTTTTTGATTCTCCGCTGGGCGTGGTGGTCTATGAAGAGCGTCTCCACCTTTACCATCTCAACCTCGTCCGGAACGTTGAAGTCGAGGACGTAGAGCCTCTTGGCCTTCTCGATGGCGTCCCAGATCCTCTCGTCGAAGCGGAACTCACCTATCGGCGCCGTCATGTTGGTGAACCCGTCTAAGTCAAGCGCTTTGACCAGAAGGGCGGCAGAGGTTACTCCGTCCGTGTCCCAGTGGTGGACGATTAGGTTCACCTAACTCACCCGCAATAAATTTTATTTCTTTCCTCCAGGAACTCCTTAAGGACGTCCCGTTTTACCTTCTCCCCAAAGCTCTCAATGATGTCAGCCAGGCCAAGTTCTATGATGACCTTCCCGTGAGTGCCTTCTTTCAGCCTGACCTTTTTCAGAGGCTTGAAGACGCCGTTCTCGTAAACCACTTCAACTTCTTCCATTCCACTCACCACTAAGAAAATATATGTAAAGGGTAATAACGCTTTGCTTCACTCAACGAAGGGGTTCTCGAAGCTCCTGACGACCTCGTAGACCTCCGGCCTCATCATGTACTCCGGCGGTTGCTCACCGGCCATTATCATCTTCCTGAGCTTCGTCCCGCTTATGTGGACGTGGAACTCCTCGCCGTGCGGGCATATCTTCGCGTTCACCATTCCGCCGCACTTCTTGCAGTAAAAGGCCTCCCTGATGAACATCGGGGTTATGCCGAGGTCCGGGAAGTTGTCGAAGGTGTCCCAGGCCTCGTAGGGCCCGTAGTAGTCGCCGACACCTGCGTGATCCCTTCCGACGATGAAGTGCGTCGCACCGAAGTTCTTCCTCATTATCGCGTGGTGAATTGCCTCCCTCGGGCCCGCGTAGCGCATCTCGTAACGAACAGTAGCTAAAGTCGCGCTGTCCCTGGGGTAGTAGTGCCTGAAGAGCGCCTCGTAGGCCTTTATTATGACCTCGTCCTTGTAGTCGCCTTTCTTCTTCCTTCCGAGGACGGGGTTTATGAAGAGGCCGTCAACGAAGGTGAGTGCCGCCTTCTGGACGTACTCGTGGCCGAGGTGGGGCACGTTCCTTGTCTGGAAAGCCACTATCGTCTTCCAGCCCAGCTCCTTGAAGAGAACCCTCGTCTCGACCGGCCTGAGGGTGTATTTCGCGAAGGGGTTCGGGAGTTCGTTGAGGAGCTCAATCTCGCCCCCAACGAGGTAGTCGCCCATGCTCATTACCCTAGCGACGCCAGGGTGGTTGATGTCGTCCGTCTTGAAGACCTTGACGGCGAACTCCCTCTTATCGTAGGTGTATATCTCCTCGACGTGCATTCTAGCTATGGGAAGGTCGTCGTAGTAGAGGAGTATCGCGTCCCCCTCGTCGAAGGTTCTCTCGCCAACGTCGAGGACAATCGGGATCGTCCAGGGCGTGTCGTCGCTCAGGCGCATCTCATCAAGAACGTTCTGGAAGTCGTCGCTCGTGAGGAAGCCCTTGAGGGGTGAATAAACGCCGTGGGCGATGTTCTCGAGGTCTATTGCACGGCCGTGTTCGATCTGGACACGCGGGTATTCCCTCTGCTCGCTCAGGATCCTCTCGCGGGTTCTCTCGGCAACGAGTCTCCTGACAAGCTTGCCTCCGTGGGGCTTTGAGACCATGGTATCACCTCAAAAAGGAAAGGCCTCAGTCGAGGTAACCGAGGGCGCGAAGCCTCTCCTTGACCTTCTCTTCCTCCTCCTCGGTGAAGACCTCCTCCTTCTCCTCCTCTTCGAGACTCGCCAGAACCTCGCGGAGGACGTAGGTCACGTAGTCAGATACCGAGGTGAAGCCCGTGCCCTCTATTCTGGCCTTAATCTTGTCGTAGAGGGGCTTGGGTATGGAAACGGTGGTGTACTTCTTCTCCTCAGCCATCACAAACACCTCCAGCTTTAATGATACTTAATGACATTTAATTAAAAGGCCCCCCCGAATATTTAAAGATTTCCATTTCTTGTGGGAATGTTTGGGATATTTCGATGACAATCGTTTTAAGCCTCTGCACCAATTTTACAATGCAATGATGAGTGATGGGCGAACCGAAGGGTGAGGAAGGAAAGGTGATCGCTGAGCAAGCCTTTTAAGCGCCCTTCTCAACTTTTCTCGGGATGATGACTTCAGCCTTGTCTGAGGCTCGTGATGATGGAGTGACGGACTGACCGCCTTCTGCTTTTTTCGATTAGTCTAACAAAATTGGAAAACCTAATAAAGTTTGGTTCCGACGGCGGTATGGAAAGGTTTAAATATTGTGTGCATATGCACAAAATTGTGGTGGTACCGTGGAGGAGATTTACAAGCCGATATGGGTCAGCATAATTGGCAACGTTCTTCTCGCAGTCCTCAAGCTAATCGTGGGTTTCCTTTATTCCAGCATAGCCCTCATCTCGGACGGCGTTCATTCGCTGAGCGACGTCGTCACGAGCCTCATAGGTTATGCGGGGATAAAAATCTCCTCGAAACCGCCCGACAAAAGCCACCCCTTCGGCCACTCGCGCTTTGAACCTCTGGTGGCTTTCCTGATCGGTGAAGCCCTAATCGTGGTCGCCTACGAAATTGGAAGGGATTCCCTGATGAGGCTCCTCCACGGGGAGACCATAGAGGTAAATGGTCTCATGCTCGGGGTTACGGTGGTTTCCATACTCGCCAAGGAGCTCATGTTCCGCTATTCAGTTCACATTGGCAGGAAGCTCAACAGTCAGATCCTAATAGCCGACGCCTACCACCACAGGAGCGACGTCCTGAGCAGCGTTGCGGTTCTAATCGGTTTAGGTGCCCAGAAACTCGGCTTTCAGCATGGCGATTCCCTCGCGGGTCTCGTGGTTTCCGTCTTCCTCGTCAAGGTTGCCCTTGAGATAATTCTGGAAAACGTCGGCTACCTCACCGGAAAGGCCCCATCTTTCGAGGTGTGCGAGGAGATAAAGAGGCGCGCGTTGAGCGTTCCCAACGTCCTCGGCGTTCATGATTTAAGGGCCCACTACGTTGGTAGCAAGCTCCACGTCGAGCTCCACGTCGAGGTTCCACCGGAACTTTCTCTGAAGGAGGCCCACGACATCAGCGAGGAGGTGAAGAGGCGCATAGAAGAAATCCCCGATGTGGAGGTCGCCTTCGTGCACGTGGACATAAAGGGGGTCACCGAGTAGCCCCCCCAAAGTCCTTCAAATCGAAGACTAGGTAACCCTCTTTTCGGAGTTCCTCCTTCCCCTCAACGCGTTTCGCTATCATCCCATAGTACCTTCTTTTTCCAAGGTCTGCCTTCTCACCCTTCTCCTCAAGCGTCCTCAACACTTTGAGGGCTCCTCTCCTGGAGAGTTCCTTCCATTTGACCTCAAAGAGGCCCGCTTCACCGTTCAGACTGTTTAAAGCGACGAGGTCTATCTCCTCTCTCCTGTCCCACCATCTTCCGATTTTTGTGAAGCGGAAGGGTAGTTCATTCTTTGAGTTGAGCCTTATGAGGAACTCCCTGGCGACGCTCTCAAAGACCTCCCCGAGGTATTTGTTGAAGTCGTCCCTGAAGTCCTCGAACCTTATGGCGCCTATCTCGATATCGTCCCTGTAGGGATAGACAAAGCGGAGCCAGAAGCGGTAGTAGAAGTCCCTGACTCGGTACACGCCAAAGCGCTTCCTCTCCCTGACCGTTACCGGAAACTCCCTGTAAACCAGGTCGAGCGTTTCGAGGGTCTTCAGGTACTTTGGCAGGTTCGTAACGGCCACCTTCGTCTCGTTGGCTATCTCCGTCAGCTTGGTCTTACCGTCGTTTATTGCCTTCAGTATGTTGAGGTACGTGATGGGCTCCCTGAGCTCGTCCTTTAGCAATCTCTCTGCGTCCTCGTAGAGAACGCTGACCCTTCTGTAAAAGTTGCGCTCTATGTTTTCCTCAACACTTAAAGAATCATCGAAGTATTGAATGTAAGCAGGGATACCGTCTATCGTTCCGTAAACCTTGACGAGTTCTTCCCAGGAATAGCGGGAGAAGGCATCCCGCAGGTGGAAGAATCCGAGGGCTGACAGTTTGAGCTGTGCCGTCCTCCTTCCGTAGAGGGGGTTTTTGTAACTCATGAGGCCCTCCATGGTCGATATCGACGAGCCGAGAAGGATCAGCATGACCTGTGACTCCCTGAGGATCTCGTCCCATATGTACTGGAAGGTCGAGGGGATTGACCTGTCCTCCTCCACCCAGTAGGGGAACTCGTCTATCACGAAGACCAGCCTTCCAAAGTTTGCAACCTCTTCAAAGAACTCCTCAAGGTTTCTGGCCTCGATGAAGACGTTGAACCTCCGGTTGAAGCTCCTTACGATGCGCTCGAGTTCGAGCTCCATGGGCTCCTTCCTGGCAAGGAAGTAGAAGCTCTTTTTTCCCTCTATGAACCTCTTAACTAGTTCTGTTTTTCCGATGCGCCTGCGCCCGTATATCAGCACGAACTGGGCCTTTCCCTGGGAATAAAGCCCCTCCAGCGCTTTCAGCTCATCATCACGGTCGATGAACTTTAATACCATGATATTTAATATCGCGTTATTAATTTAAACGTTTCGGACCGCCTCCCTCAGATCCCCCAGAAACGCCTCCAGATGCTCCCTCTTCACGTGGGGCATCATGACTATCCTTATGTAACCGCGGTGGGCGCTTATACCCCACCCCCTTCTCTTGAGCTCCTCCTCGACTTCCTCGAGGTTTGGTGTCCCAAAGGAGACTATGTTGAGGACGGGCTCCCGTATCAGGTAAACCCCGGGTATCTTCTTCAGCTCCCGGGCGAACCACCTGCTCAGCTCCATGGCTTTCTTCACGACCCCTTTGTAGCCCTCAAAGCCGAGGTGCTTTATCATCGCCCAGACCGCGAGAGCGTTCGCTCCGGGTCTCGTACCAGTTATGGTTGCCTGCCACACCTTCCCACCGGCCAGATAAGGCGCGGGGACGCTTATCGCCTCCAGAAACCTCTTTTCCCTGAAGATTATTCCCCCTGCCGGAATCGGAACCATGCCCATCTTGTGGGGGTCTATGGTTACGCTCTTAACTCCCTTCAGCCTGAAGTCGAAGTCCGGAACCTCGTAGCCGAGCTCCTTGGCGAAGGGTATCACGAAGCCCCCGAAGGCGGCATCGACGTGGAGCGGAAGGCCGTAGTCTAAAGCCAAATCGCTTAAAGCGGGAATGTCGTCCACAACCCCTAAACCAGTCGTGCCGGCTATGCCGACTATCCCGACCGTGTTCTCTGTTATCTTCTCCTCGATGTCCCTCACGTTGACGGTGTAGTCGTTGTTGAGCTCGGCCCAGACGAGCTTAACGCCGAGCATCTCGCCCGCCTTGATGAATGAGAAGTGGGCGCTCTTCGGAAGAATCAGCTCGGGCTTCTCAACGTCCGCCAGGTTTCTGAAGGCCCTAACTGCCAAAATGTTGGCCTCGGTTCCGCCTGAAACGATATGTCCGTAGCCCTTTTCGAGGCCGAGGAGGTTCGAGAGCATCTCTATAGCCTCTTCCTCAACCTTCCTGCTCCCGACGTGCAGTCCGGGGTCTCCGAGGTTTCTGTCGATGAACTCGGTGACCACTTTAACCGCAAAGGGGTGTGGGTAGGTGCACATCGAGCCGAGGATCCTGCCCGAGTCAAAGGTTAAATCCTCACTCGTCTTTTTTCTCAGCTCTTCAAGGACATCTTCCTCGTCAGCGCCCCTCTCCGGAAACATCGTCTCACCAGCCCGAGCCTACTACCCGGCCGGGGATTTAAGCCTTTGCCCTCTTGAGGTAGGTCTTGAAGAACACGGGCGTTGTCAGGGCGGTGAGCATTGAGACCGCTATGACGCTGGCGAAGAGGACCTGGTCTATGAGGCCCGCGGAGAGGCCGAAGGTGAGTATGGCCAGCTCCAGGCTTCCCCTGCCGCCCATGCCTATGCCTATCGTCACCGCGTCCCTCCAGCTCAGGCCGAAGAGCCTCGCGCCGAGGCCGCAGCCGAGGAGCTTGCCCAGGACGGCCGCGAGATAGAGGGCCGCTATGAGGGCCAGGCTGATGTCGGCCAGAGGCGGGTTGAACATGAGGCCGACGTAGATGAAGAACAGGGGGATGAAGAACTCCGTCAGGACCACCTGGAGGTCGTTTATCAGCTCGTTGAGCTTTATCCTCGTCACCACGAGCGGGTCCTTCCTCTCGCGGAGCCTGCTTATCGTGAGTCCCGCCAGGTAGGCGCCGATTATCTGGTTCAGGCCGACCTTCTCGGCTATTATCGCCAGGGCGAAGGTGAGTATCAGCGTGAAGGTGAAGAAGACGTTGAGGTTCCTGACTATCGAGTAGAACCACCTGGCCCTCTTGAAGACGTACTCCGAGATTAGGAGCGTCACCGCGATGAAGGCGAATATCTTGACGGTCAGGATTCCAAAGGAGAGGACATCGAGTCCGCCGCTGGCGAGGGCGGTTATCACGCCTATCAGGTAAACGGCCATTATGTCGTCGGCAAAGGCCGCACCCATGAGTATCGACGAGACCTCGCGCTTCACCCGCTCCTTCACCAGGACGCCGCTGGTTACCTCTATGGCGGTGTTGCCCAGGGTGACCCCGATGAATATCGCGGCGGTGACGCCCTTGCCGAAGAGGTAAACGGTGGCGAAGCCGAGGAAGAAGGAGAAGGCCACGCCAAGGCCCGCCACGACGACGGCCTTCTTGGTGTTCTGGGCTATGGCCGAGAAGTTGCTGGTGAGTCCCATGTAGAGCATCATCATTATCAGGCCGAACTCCGCGAGAACCTCCAGCTCCTCCGTCGGCTCGATGACGCCGAGGACGAAGGGACCCAGCAGGATTCCGGTCAGCACGTGGGCTATTATCGGGTGTATCTCAACCCTCTCGAAGGCCCACTCTATGCTCTTCGCCGTCACGAGGAGAATCGCGAGTGCCGCTAGGAAGTCCACCTCAGTCCCCCCTGCCCAGCAGTGCGGCGACAACCCACAGCGCCATCAGGATTATCGCCAGTACCATGGCAGTCCCGGCCGCGCCCCTGCTCGTTCCGAAGACTATCGGTATGGGACCTATCATTATGACCCCGCCGCCCTCTATATCGCTCTCCCCACCTAGGGCAGAAACGAGGGTGCCTATAAAGACCAGTATGAAGCCGATGAATATCAGCGCCATTCCGCTCAGTATGAGGGCTTTGCCGTCCATACGCTATGGGCTTCTGGCTTTGTCTTTTAAAACTTAGCGCCGCACCCAAAGGGTTAAAATTCCAGTCCCCCACTCTCTACCATGCTAGTGCTCGTGGACCTGGACGACACCCTCTGCAACACCTGGGAGGCCGGCAGGTACAGCGTTCTCCGCCTGGTACCATACCTCCTCAGGCGGAGAAAGTTCAGGGCGTTCTTCTACATTCTCACGGCCCGCTATAGGGAGCTGGAGCAGCTCAGGGACCTCCACACTCTCGACTTCGATAAGCTCGTGGAGAGGGTTATGAGAAAGGTCTACGCGAAGGTTGACAGGGGAGAGCTGGAGGAGATAACCGAGCTCGTCGATAGGGTCTTCTTCTCGAACCTCCGTCTCTACCCCGATGCGCTCCCCTTCCTCGAGGGTGTCCGGGGGCTCGGTGCCCGGCTGGTTCTGATAACCGACTCCTCCACCAAGTGGCAGAGGAAGAAGCTCGAGTACCTCGGCATAAAGGACCACTTCGACGCCCTCATCATAAGCGGCGAAACCGGCCACAGCAAGCTTGAGCCCCACAACTTCAGGCTCGCGAGGCACCTCTTCCCGGACGAGGAGATATACATGGTTGGAGACCGGGACGACACTGACATGAGGGGAGGCAAGGAGATTGGGGCCACCACGATACTGGTTCAGAGGGGCTACTTCCGGGGGAGGCTCGCGAGGCACGCGGATTACGTGGTTAAGGATCTCCTCGAAGCCCTGGAGGTGATAAGGCGTGAGCATGAAAAGCGAGCTTAAGCGCAAGTCCCTCCACATGACCGGCCTGCTCGTCCCGCTCTCCTACCACCTCTTCGGAAGGGAGCTTACCCTGACTTTCATAGGTCTGGCCTTCTTCCTCTTCGTTGTCCTCGAGCCCTTCAGGATAATCGAGGAGCTGAGAGACAACATAAAGAGGAGGCTGAGCATATACGTCGATAACGATGTATTTGAGAGGGTGGAAGTTCTGGAGAAGCACATAGACGAGATTACCCGGTCCCACGAGCGCTACCGCGTCGCGGCCCACATCTACTTTGCCGCGGCATCTTTCATAGTCGTGTACTTCTTCCCGATGGAGATCGCCGTAGGTGCCATAACCGTCGCCACCGTTGGCGATGCCCTGGCGGCGATAATAGGAAAATCCCTCGGAAGGCACCGCTTCTCCAATGGAAAGAGCATTGAGGGTAGCCTGGCCTACTTCCTCGCCGGCGTTGCTATACTCTGGCCCCTCGTTGGCCTTCCGCTGGCCCTGATAGGTTCGGTCGCCGGAACCGTCGCCGAGTTCTACAACCTACCGCCTGACGACAACTTCTCCAACCAGCTGGCGGTGGCGCTGGCGGTTTACCTGGCTGGGTTACTCCTCTGAGGGCTAAAATCAGAAAAAGGGAAGAAACGGGCGGTCACTCTACCGTGACCGTGGCGAACTGGGTGAAAGTATCGACGTCTCCCCACTCCTGGCCTGGGTCGTTGTCCTTGACGGCTTCCTGGAGCGGCAGCGAATCGACTGCCGAGTCGCCGGCACCCTGCCCGGTGACGTAGGCGACGATGTTGATCTTCTCGGGCTTTCCTCCGAGGGCCTGCCACGGGATCGCTATCTCCAGCGTCTGCAGTCCGTCCTCTGCCCCGCCGGTGTAGGCGTAGAAGCCCACCCACTTGAGCTCTTCGTACCTCCAGCTTCCGTCGTTCCAGAGCATGAACTGGGCGCTGGTTATGTTGCTCGTTCCCTTGTCGCCGAAGAACTCGCCGTTCCAGAAGAAGTAGAGCTGTGCATCTATGCCCCTCTCGAAGTTAACCTTCCTGGCCCAGCTGTCCTGTCCAGTGGTGTAGCCGCCGTCCTTGTAGTCGAGGGCTATGCCGTAGGCGACCCTCCAGGAGGCCCTGTTCTCGGTGGTGAGGGCTATGTAGAGGAACTGGTCGTCGTAGTCGACGTAGAGGGCCTTGAGGTTCGCTCCGTCCTGACCGTAGCCGGTCTCATCGACCGCCACCGGCTGGACGTCCCAGTCGTCGAGGTTGCCGTCTATGGTCTTGGTGAGGTTCTTGGCGAGCTCCTGCATGTACTCCTCCCTCTCGAGCTCACCGCTCTGGGCCTTTTCGAGCATTACCTCCATCTCGCTGACGACCTTCTTGAGGCCGGTGTAGGCGCGGTATATCTTGAGTGAGGCTCCGAACGCGTAGTTCGGGCTGTCTATGAGCTCCTTGCCCTCGTTATAGAGCTTGAGAAGGTCCAGGACCTCTTTCTCCAGCTCGTTTATCCTGTCCTTCATATCTCCCGGAAGGGGCATGTTGTTTAGCTTGTTGCGGATCTCGATGTAGGTCTCATAATCCCTCTCAAAGTGCCTTATGCCGTAGTACTTGTTGTGTATCACGAAGGCGTTCTGGAATGCCATGAGCCTCTGGAGCTTGACGGAGACGACGCTTCCGCTCTCGATGATGTTGTCCATTCTTATGCGGACGTAGTAGTCGGGCACGTTGTCGGCGAGCTCCTTGACGGTGGATTCGGTGCTTATGGTATCGACGATGTCGCTTATCCCGTCGTCCGCGAAGTCGTCGCCGAAGTTCCAGACGCCCTCGCCGTAGCTGAAGCCGGTCGCGACCTGGAAGCTGAACTCCCTCGCACCCTCAAATACGCTCACGGGGACCCTTACCTCGACGGTGTTCTTCTCGAGGTCCACGCCGACCATCGCTCCATCGACCTTCACGATGTTCCCGCTCGGGTCGAGGAAGTAGAGCAGCGAGGTCAGGCTGTTGCCGGCGGCCGCGGTCGCTTTGGTCTGGCCGACGTACTGCTTTCCTCCGAGGTTGATTGCCATCTGAATGTCCCAGGCTATGACCGTCCTGGTGTCCATTCTGCCCGCGAAGGTCTCCCCTCCGCCCGCTTTGTAGTCTATCGGCACCGCTATGAAGGTCGCGCCGTTGTCGCCTATCTTGATGTTGCTCATGTCCTTGAACTTGAAGAGGAAGTAGACGTAGCGGTCGTCCTTGGTGACGCCGACCTCGGTGATGTCAGCGTGGGAGGAGCTTCCGCCCGGAAGGTACGGGTCCTTGTCGTGCCTCTGGTCGTTATCGGCGTCCCTCCAGATGAAGTACCCGTTCTGGACGGTGTAGGAGTTGGGGGCTACCTCAGCGCTTATCCAGTCCTCCGGGTTGCCGTCCACGTCTATGTTGCCGACCCAGACGACCTTTACAGTCATGGTGAACTCGTTGTTGTTCTCGCTGGCCTCGGGTATGGCGTTCTCCCCGTCCACGACGGCCCTTATCGTGTAGACGCCGGTGGCGTTGGGCTTCCAGTTGAAGGCCAACCACTTCTCCTCTCCGGCTCCAAGGTCCACCGTCCAGTTGGCCGCGAGGGTGTCGTTCACGTAGACCTCAACGCTCGCGTTCTGGGCCGGCAGGGAGCCCTCGTTCCTGACGGTGACGTTGAAGACGGCGTTCCTGTTGAGGCCAACGACTCCCGGCCCGCTCACGCCGACGGTCAGGTCGGCCATGAGGAACCACTCGCCGACGAGCATGTTTGTGAAGGTGTCGGTGTCTCCCCACTCGTTGCCTATGTTGGTGTAGTCTATGGCTGGATCAACCGGAATGCTGTCCACGGCAGAGCCGCCGCTCCCGGTTATCCAGGACATAACGGCGAACCTGGAGCGCTTGCCGCCGAGGGCGCTCCATGGAATGGCTATCTCGAGGGTCTGAAGGCCCGTTGAGGTGTCGCCGGTGTAGGCAAACTTGGCCCCAACGTCTGCCAGGCTTCCGTAGTTCCAGCCGCTTCCGGTGTAGGTGTTGAAGTTGTCGGTTCCCATTCCGCTGTTCCAGCCCCACCAGAAGTAGAGTTCATAATCAACGGCGAATCCGTTCGAGAACTCAACGCTTCTTCCCCAGGAGTCTCCACCGGAAACGTAACCGTTGCCGGTTCCGGGGTCAATGTCTATTCCTATTCCGTAGGCCACGTCCCAGCTTCCGGTGTTGTTGGTCTTGATGGCTATGTAAAGGTACTGATCGTCCCAGGAGACGTACATCTTGTCGAGGTTCGCTCCGGCCTGTCCGTTGTCCCTTCCAACCACCAGAAGGTCGGCATCGCTCCAGTCGCTCAGGTTGCCGTCTATGGTCTTGGGAGCGACGTAGAGAACCGCCATGTTGGTGAAGGTGTCGGTGTCTCCCCATTCGTTTCCGATGTTGTTGTAGTCTATGGCCGGGTCAACCGGCAGACTGTCCACCGCTGAGCCGCCGCTTCCGGTGACCCATGCCATCACCGCTATCTTCTCCGGCTTTCCTCCCAGGGCGCTCCACGGTACCTTTATCTCGACCGTCTGTAGACCGGTCGATGTATCGCCGGTGTAGGCGAAGCTCCCGCCGACGCCGGAGATGCTGTTGTAGTTCCAGCCGCTTCCGGTGTAGGTGTTGAAGTTGTCGGTTCCCATTCCGCTGTTCCAGCCCCACCAGAAGTAAATCTCGTAGTCGGGAGCAAAGCCGTTGGAGAACTCAACGCTTCTTCCCCAGGAGTCTCCACCGGAAACGTAACCGTTGCCGGTTCCGGGGTCAATGTCTATTCCTATTCCGTAGGCCACGTCCCAGCTTCCGGTGTTGTTGGTCTTGATGGCTATGTAAAGGTACTGATCGTCCCAGGAGACGTACATCTTGTCGAGGTTCGCTCCGGCCTGTCCATTGTTCCTTCCAGCGGCTATGAGGTCAGCGGAAGTCCAGTCGCTCAGGTTCCCGTCGATGATTTTAGTGCCGTATGCTGCACTTGCAAGTCCGCTGAAGGTCGGCACCAGGCCGAGCACTAGAATGGACATCAATATGAGGGTGGTTGCTTTCTTCACATTATCCACCTCCGATGAGGCCAAATCCCCGGGGGTGTACGATAGTCACCCGTGGTGAGTATTACGAGAAAAAGGTTTATATGCCTTTCTTTCCATATCACCGGTAGTGATAACAGCTTTGGTGGGTGGTTGCCAATGGTGAACTTCATCTTCGGGATTCACAACCATCAGCCCCTCGGAAACTTCGGCTGGGTCTTTGAGAGCGCCTACGAGAGAGCTTACAGGCCCTTCATGGAGACGCTGGAGGAGTACCCCAACATGAAGGTTGCGGCTCACTACTCCGGCCCGCTCCTTGAGTGGCTGGCCGAGAACAAACCCGAGCACATAGACCTGCTTAGGAGCCTCGTGAAGAGGGGCCAGCTTGAGATAGTCGTTGCCGGCTTCTACGAGCCAGTCCTTGCGGCGATTCCGAAGGAGGATAGAATAGAACAGATCAAGCTCCTCAAGAACTTCGCGAAAGAGCTCGGCTACGATGCCAGGGGCGTCTGGCTGACCGAACGCGTGTGGCAGCCGGAGCTGGTGAAAAGTCTCAGGCAGGCGGGGATAGAGTACGTCATCGTCGATGACTATCACTTTATGAGCGCCGGGCTTAGCAAGGAACAGCTGTTCTGGCCGTACTACACAGAGGACGGCGGGGAGGTTATAGCAGTCTTTCCAATAGACGAGAAATTGCGTTACCTAATACCGTTCCGTCCAGTGGAGAAAACTCTTGAGTACCTCCACTCCCTCGATGACGGCGACGGGAGCAAGGTCGCGGTCTTCCACGACGACGGCGAGAAGTTCGGTGTCTGGCCCGGAACGTACGAGTGGGTCTACGAGAGGGGCTGGCTCAGGGAGTTCTTTGACAGGATTTCGAGCGACGAGCGGATCAACCTCACCCTCTACTCCGAGTACCTCTGGCGCTTCAGGCCTAGGGGGCTGGTCTACCTGCCAATCGCATCTTACTTCGAGATGAGCGAGTGGAGCCTTCCGGCGGAGCAGGCCAAGCTCTTCGTCGAGTTCGTTGAAAAGCTCAAGGGGCAGGGCCAGTTCGAGCGCTACCGTGTCTTCGTCAGGGGAGGAATCTGGAAGAACTTCTTCTTCAAGTACCCCGAGAGCAACTACATGCACAAGAGAATGTTGATGGTAAGCAAGCTTGTCAGGGACAACCCGGAGGCGAGAGGCTACCTCCTCAAGGCCCAGTGCAACGACGCCTACTGGCACGGCGTCTTCGGAGGCGTCTACCTCCCCCACCTGCGTAGGGCCGTGTGGGAGAACATCATAAAGGCCAACAGTTACGTCTCCACCGGCAGCTTCGTCCGCGACATAGACTTCGACGGTAGGGACGAGGTCTTCATCGAGAACGAGAACTTCTACGCGGTCTTCAAGCCGGCCTACGGTGGGGCGCTCTTCGAGCTCAGCTCAAAGAAAAAGGCGGTGAACTACAACGACGTGCTCGCGAGGCGCTGGGAGCACTACCACGAGGTTCCCGAGGCGGCCACTCCAGAGGGAGAAGACGGCGAAGGAGTGGCCAGCATACACGAGGTCGGGAGGAAGATTCCGGACGAGATACGGCGGGAGCTGGCTTACGACGACCACCTGAGGGCCCTCCTCCAGGACCACTTCCTTGAGCCTGAGACGGCCCTCGACGAGTACCGCCTCAACAGGCACATCGAGCTGGGAGACTTCGTAACCGGTGCCTATAACTACAGCACCTTCGAGGGCGGGATAACCCTCTGGCGCGACGGTACCGTTTCAGGAAGACCCGCGCGTGTTGAGAAGTCCTTCCGCCTGGGTGAGGACGGCTTCGTCGTGGACTACACCGTGAGGAGTGAAAGCAAGGCCCTCTTCGGCGTCGAGCTTAACCTGGCCGTCCACAGCGTCATGGAAAGCCCTGGAGAGTTTGAGGCTGAGAGGTTCGAGGTGAACGACCCCTACGGTATTGGGAGGGTTGCGGTAGAGCTGGACAAAAAAGCGAGGGTCTGGAAGTATCCGATAAAGACCCTCAGCCAGAGCGAGAGCGGCTGGGACTTCATTCAGCAGGGCGTCAGCTATACAATCCTCTTCCCGGTCGAGGGTGAGCTTCGCTTCAGGCTCCACTTTAGGGAGCTCTGAGTTTTCCACTTTCAAATTTTCCCCGATTCCAAAATTTTTTTAAACCCTTTTTACGAGTCTAAGTTGGGGGGTTGTGGTGATCGAGGACGCCTCGAGAAACGCTGTTATTGGCCAGGTGGTCCTCATACTCTCTGGCCTGCTCGGTGGCTTCCTGGGCTTTTTGATCTCTCTATTCGGACTTGGTGCCTACGCTCTGGGAATGAGCGGCTTTGCAGATGTCTTCGGCGATTCGAGGATATTCAGGTTCGTGGTCTTTTCAATAATCTTCGCCCTGGCTGGGGGCGCCGTGATTCTGGGGGGCTTTCCACGGTTTGGCCTGCTTCTCTTGGCCATTGGTTCGGTCTTCGACGTTCTCGCCAACTACTACCTCTACGAAGCCTCGGGGGTTCCTGCAATAATCTGGGGATACGGTCTTATGCTCCTCGGTATCCCTCTGCTGCTGATCTACATTGGTATCCTCTTCATAGTCATCGGCAGGGTGATGGTCATCTACGGCTACCACGCGATACCTGAGGTTTACAGGATAAGGAAAAAAGCCAGAAACCACGTGGGCCTCAGCTAGGGTGGCCATCATCACAGCTCAGGGCCCGAAGTCTTGTTAGTAGCAGTTAAAAAAGTGGAAAAATTAGACGTTCACCCATCAGTTTTGCTGTTTTCTGAGATACGCCACGATCCCCAGGGTTGCCAGTACAAGCAACGAAATATTGGGGGAGAAGGGCACCTGTGCAAGGTCCACCGTCGTCAGGGTGTTTCCGTTGTCAGTCATCGAGTCACTGCCGTAACAGATCCTCTCCGCCCCGAGACCCTCGTACACCCAGGCGGATATTCCTATGGTTCCGCTGGGACTACCTATCACTCCCAGGGGGATCTGCATCTCAACGACGTTGTTGAGGGCCACGAACACCGTGTGGGACGGGTCGCCGTTAGCGACGTTGTTCCAGCTGGAGTCGTAGACGTCGAGGAATTCTGCGTTTCCATCGCTGACGCCGGGCTTGTTGAGGAATGCGTAGGCCCTGTAGTCGAGGTTTCCGTCGTTATCTGTATCGAAGCCTACTCCGACGAGGGGAGCGGGGTTGGTTCCTATTGGCAGCGTGTCCTTGAACTTGACGAGGACGTAGATGTGGTCCCCGTCGGCCCTCAACTGGACCTCTGTGATGTTGTATGTTCTTCCAGTGCAGGGGGACGTGTAGGCGTCGTTGGCGTCCTTCCAGACGAAGGTTCCATCGACTATACCTGAGCTGTCGGGCGCTATCGTCTCGTCGTTGGCCCAGGCTCCTCCAGGCCCCGTGACCGCGTCCCCGTCTATTCCTTCGGTGGGGTTCTTGGTTCCAAGGTTCACGTAGAACCTCCTGCTGTACGTTTGCACGGTCCATACCTTGAACCTGTCGAGGGTCGTGGCGTTGTAGACGTGCTCACCCTCGGGAAGGTCGCTCAATGAAGTCCACCAGGATTTCAGGTTCGAGCTACCCGTCATCCGGTATGTCGTCCCATCGAGGGTCAGGTTGCTCTGGTTGAGCTGCTTGTACCATGTCGTGACGTTGAGGGTGACCTCCTGCACGTCCACTATCGAGTCCCTCTCGGGGGTCGGATACGTCCAGCCAACCCTCTGGGGCGTTGCGTCGCTCGCGTTCACCAGACCGTAACCCGTGTAGTAGTCGGCCCCCGTGGCGTTTATGTCCTTTGAGGTTTTCTCTATGATCCAGATCATGGTATCTGGTGTTATCGTTGATCTCGCGCTCAGCACGTCCGCCACCACGCCGGCAACGTGGGGGGCGGCTGCGGAGGTTCCGGAAAATGACCCTAAGCTATAGGTTGCGACACCGTCCGGGGCAACAACGTTGGGCTTGAGCCAGTAACCCGTCTGCAGGTAGGGGTTGTACGCCGGTCCCATCGCGCTGAAGTTTTCAGGCGTTGAAACATCTTTCCAGTTCACCGCACCGACGGTGAGAACACCGGGGTGGTCGCCGGGTGGGCTCACGCTGCCTTCCTCCACTACAGCTCTGTAGGTGCCGTCATCGCGATACCAGTAACCCGCCACTTTGGTCCACCAAATGTCGAAGTGCATTGAATTGGCATCTGGCGCATTGTTTTTAGTAACGACCAACATGCAGTGATGGTTTTCGCCGTCGTCCCAGCCCTTGCTGGCGAGGTCGAAGTAAATGTATTCCAAGGGCTCCTGTCCAAAGGCGCCGTTTTGGAGGTCTTCAGAACTGGCCACAGTTTCCCATGCACTCCCGTTATCACAAAGGAGATAGGCGTCAAAATCGTTCGTTGGCCCACGGGCTGGATACGGATAGTCGGTCCACCGTATCCAGGCCTGGAATGTTCTGGAAACACCGCTGTTGAGTACCACCTGTATGGCCTCCCTATCGAGTTCAACGCTGGAAGAATCGCTCGCCGTGCCATAGATGTCCAGGTAGCCGTCTCCATCGGCGTCCTTCCAGTCACCTTCCCAGTGCTTGTCTCTGCCATTTCCAGCAGCGTTTACCCAGACGATACCGTTCTCAAGGGTGTGGTTGATTACCCGATAAACGTCCCAGAACTCCGGAATTCCATCGTTGTCCGTGTCGAACTGACTCGGCCCCCAGCCGTAGTTGCTTATCGAGTGGGATACCACCTTAACCCCGTTGTCCGCAAACCATTTGGTAACGTTGTACATCTCCTCCGTGGTTGAATAGACCCCCAGGTACATTCCATCTATTCCCGGGGCCACGTCGTATATTATCTCCGCGCACGCGCTCCCGTGAACCCCGCTTCCGGTGCCGTAGTCAGCGTACAGCTGCGTGTTCTGTGGTAGCTCACCGGCCTGTATTAGGTTCTGGTAGTTGGAGAACCCCCCTACCCCACTGGGTATGTCAAGCACTCCAACCCTTACCCCGCTACCGTTGTAACCCTTGCTCCAGGCATAGTGGGCTGAAATGTTGTAGACACCCTGACTGAGCACGCTACCTGCCGTTGGTTGTGCTAAAGGGATTTCACCGTCCCTTACGTAGGCCACGAATGTCAGGCTCTCAGCTGCTGTGAGTGTTCTCTCGTCGGGAACCACTGCCACTATAGGATTAGCACCAGCGTCCAGAACGATCACGCCCTTCTGCTCTAGAAGGGCCTTGGCGGATCGTATGGCTTCTTTGAAGCTTTTGCCTTTGAAGTAATCCGGGTCAATGTATATCAGAACGCGGACTCCCTTTGGATTGGATTTTACCTGTTGGCCTTCTGGAATGAAGTCAGACTCCCGTAGCTTTTGGACGATGCTGGGATCGTGCTTCCCGCCTTTCTTCTCTGAGGGTGTTGTGGCCGGAGTGATTGGTGGAAGCGACACCTTAACGGGTTTTACGCTTGGTGACTTTGGAGATGGAGCCGTTGGAACAGTGGCCTGAGGGTATGAAGCCGGTTGGGGTATCGCTGAGTGCTCTGGCTTTATAATTTCAAAAGGTTCCCCATCGGTGTTCTTTTGGGGGAGGGTTGCCTCGATGGGAGGGTGCTGTTTTACTGTTTGTGGCGAACTTCTTCCGTAGCTTATCCAGATTCCCACTAGGGACGTTAGTATTACTACTAGAACAACAACCGTTGCGACTTTTCTCATGGGGATCCCCAAAACATTATGGGATTAGAAAGACTTAAGTTTTTTCTTTGTCCAATTCATCTTTGCTTTATCATGAGCTCCAATGGCTCCTCAAGCCTCCAGAACCTGCAGAAGGAGCAAACCTCTCCGCTCGATGGCATGCCGCAGACCCTGCACTCCCTAAGCTCCGCCCTTTCCAGCTCGGCCTCGAAGAGATGCTTTTTCCTCAGGTAGCCCTTGACGAAGTTCATCTTCGTTCCGGGCCTCTTCTCCTCCATCTCGTTCAGGATTTCCTTGTACTCTATCGTCGTCGCTCCGACCGCGTGCGGGCACTCCTCGATGTGGTACTCTATGCCGTTGGCGAGGGCATAAGCCACCACTTCCCTCTCGGTCAGCTCGTAGAGGGGCTTCACCTTCTTCACGAGCTTGCCGTTGAACTCGCCCGGCGTCACCGGCCCCTGCTTCGCTAGATACTGCGTGTTCCAGTGCATGAGGTTCGAGAATATGAAGCTCGCCTCGTCGTCGAGGTTGTGGCCGGTAGCTACAGCGTCGAAGCCGTTGTCGTAGGCGAACTTGTTGAAGATGTACCTCTTCGTCAGCCCGCAGTAGGAGCAGGTCGGTCTGCGCGTCCTCACTTCCCCGATGCCCTTCCCGAGGAGCTCTTTGACGCGGACGACGTGGAGAGGAACGCCCAGAGCCTCGCACTGTCTCTTTGCGTACTCCTCGCTCTTCTCGGAATACTCGCCGATGCCGAGGTTTATGTGGAGGCACTCGATGTCGTAGCCGAGCTTCTTGAGGACGTGAGCGGTAACGGCCGAGTCCTTGCCCCCGCTGACGACGACCAGGACCCTCTCGTCCGGCCTGAGCATCTTGTAGCGCTCTATCGTCCTCTTCACCTTCCTCTCGAAGTACTCCGTGAAGTGCTCCTCGCAGAGGTACATCTTGGGATAGTGGAGCTTGATGAACGCGCTCCTCTCGCAGAACTTGCACCTCATCGGCATTTTATCTCACCGAAAATAGAAGATGTCGGGGGCTTTTAACGTTATCCTCTCCGTACTTTAAATGGATACACACCCTTCTTTTTTGCCACGATTGCGGCGTAGTAGAACTTGTCCCTCCTCCATTCGTCTATTATCCCCTCGGTGCTCTTCATCAGCTTGACGTATACCTCTCGGATCTCATCGTACTCCCTCACAACTGGTCGGCCCTGCTTTGCGGTTCTTATCTTAACCTTTGGGACGTCCCTCTTGAGGATCAGGCCTCTCCTTTCATATTCAATTCCTCCGAACTTGCCTGCGTAGGCCCTTCCCGCACTGTCCACGATAATCACCGTCGCACTCTTTGGCATGCCCTCCAGGAGGGCGCGTTTGTCTATTTTAACGGCGTGCTTAACGGCGACCTTGGTGTTCTGCCGGTTCTTGGGGGTTATGTTATAGTCCGGGTCCTTGAAGGCTCTTATGATGTTGAGCCCCCTGCTGAGCTCAAGCTCCTCCTCCCATTCCTTTTCCCTCCTCCCTGAGAGAACGAGGTACGCAACCGCCGAGCCTATCACCATTGCGAGCGCTTCCATACGACCACCCATCAAAATTGTATCGCGGGATCTTAGAAATTTTCCTTTAATCTCACATGGTGAGAAAGTATCATGTGATGAGATAAAACCTTAAGAGTCCTTCTTGCGCCCCGTGTTCTGGTGAGGTTCCGTGCGCAGGATTGGGCTGGTGTTCCTCGTGGTTTCACTGCTCGTGGTCTCCGTGTTCTCCGCGGGGTGCATTGGAGGTGGGCAGACTTCGCTCACTCCAACCGTCACGGGCAGCGGCGTCGCTGATAGCGATGGTGATGGAATACCCGACTCGGAGGAGGGTAAATACGGGACGAACCCCAACAATAAGGACACCGACGGGGACGGTCTCAGCGATGGGTTTGAACTGGAACACGGCATTGATCCGACACTCAAGGACACTGACGACGATGGTCTCAGCGATGGTTTCGAAGTGAACGTCTACAACACCTCTCCCCGTATGAAAGACACCGACGGAGACGGCCTGAGTGATGGATCCGAAGTCCATACTTACGGCAGCAATCCCCTGTCGAAGGACACTGACGGCGATGGCATCGGGGACGGTGACGAGGTTCTTCGGTATGGGACAGATCCCCTGAGTGCAGACTCCGACGGCGATGGCCTGAGTGATCCCAGCGAGCTTTCAAACTACACCACCAGCCCCCTCTCGGCCGATACCGACGGAGATGGATTGGGTGACTACGGGGAAATTTTCACATATCACACCGACCCGCTCAGGCAGGACAGCGATGATGACGGACTTGACGATTACTCGGAGCTTGCCTACGGAACGAACCCGTGGGAGGAGGACTCCGACAACGATACCCTTCTTGACGGTTACGAGGCCCAGCACGGCCTCGACCCCATCAGCCCCGACACCGATGAGGATTACCTGTCCGACGGCTATGAGGTTGAAATCGGGACCGATCCCGCTCTGGACTGGAGATACGGGCTCGATGAGGAAACTCTCAAGGCAGGTCTCAGCAGGATTATGAGGCAGCAAATCTCCGGTATAGCCAGGAACCTCTCCAGCGGCTCGGTTCTTGACCGGGCGTGGGCAATCCTTGAGTGGATAAACGCTACAATAACCTACAACCATACCAAGGCCGAGTTCGTTGAGGAAAGCGTGGTCCGGTGGGAGAGCCTGAACGAAACCGAAAAGTGGCTGTACCTCAACCTCACCCGCGTCCAGGCCATCAACGACACGGCTTACCGCCTGAAAAGCGGAATCTGCACCGATTATGCCCTCCTGACGTCGGGCCTCCTCCTCGAGGCCAACGTTAGTCCAGTCTACGTTCTGAGCATCGACTACTGGAACAGGAGCACCGGGCACGCGACGGTTGCCATCAAGGTCAACGGCACCTACCTCGTCCTCGACCAGCGACTTCCGCCAGTTCCCCTCGGAAACTACTACTGGTACTCGATATACACGGGCATGGGCGAGATAGAGAACGTGACCGTTTACAGGGTTTCGCTCGATGAGCGTGGCGAGGTCGTGGTTAGAAACTGGACCTGGAGGGCCGAGCGCCTCAAGGCAATGGCCAGAGCACCTGGAGAGGGGGACATCGGGAGCCTTGGGACCCTCGTCGAGAAACTGCTCGTTGAGAAGTACCCAGGGTACACGAAAGATGAGAGGTTGAGGGACCTCGCGGAGAAGGACTTCGGGGCCCTGCTGGCCACCGGCGACTACGCCAACGGCTACCTTCCGGGTGGTTTCGAGAAGGGCTGGGTGCTCTCCTCGCGCCACCCCCTCATTGGGTTCTACTACACCTCCCTGATGGCCGGGAAGCTCGTCCGCTACCTATGGCCTGGGCCTGATTTCGATGGGGGCGAGTGGCGTGAAATCCTGAGTCAGTGCGATCACTACTACCTAAAAATCGGAAAATACGGGGAAATAACGGTTAGAGACCACACGGGGGATTCATTTGAGGTTCCGGAGTTGCTTTTGGTCATGGAGGTTGCGGGCTGAAACTATTCCATTTCCTCTATTTTGTTCTTCCAGTTCCCCGGTTTCCTGAAGTCCTTCTCCGTGAAAAGGCCCTCCTTCTTAAGTATCCCCCTAGCGGCGAGCAATCCGGTGGCGGCCGCGTTCACTATGTCCCTGCTCAGCCCAGCACCATCTCCAGCGGCGAAAATCCCCTCTATGCTCGTCTCCAGGTTCTCATCGACCTCGACCCTCATTGCGTAGTACTTGATCTCCGGGGCGTAGAGAAGGGTGTGGTCGCTCGCAACGCCCGGAAGAACGCGGTCGAGCTTCTCTAGACCTTCGATGATGTTGGTCACGACGCGATGCGGTAGCGCCATCGCTATGTCTCCAGGGGTAACGTTCCTGAGCGTCGGCTCGACGTCGCTTCTCTTTATGCGCGCCCAGGTGCTCCTCCTGCCCCTCCTAAGGTCCCCGAGGCGCTGGATTAGGGGCTTGCCCCCTCCTATCGTCGTTGCCAGCTGGGCTATGCTCTTCCCGTAGGCCGTTGTATCTTCCACCGGCTCCGTCAGCTCAATCCTGCTGAGGAAGGCGAAGTTGGTGTTGTTGCTCTTCTTCTCGTGCATGGAGTGGCCGTTCACCCCGACGTAGCCGTCGTAGCGCTCCTCAACGACGAAGCCGTTCGGGTTGGTGCAGAAGGTCCTCACGAAGTCGTCGTAGGTGTCTGTGTAGATGTGGAACTTGGGGTCGTGGTTTATGCTCGTTATCGGCTCCATCACTATGGCGGGAACCTCGACGCGGACGCCAACGTCAATCGGCCCGTGCCTGGCTTTGAGCCCTATTTTTTGAGCTACCTCGTGGAACCAGTCCGCCCCTCCGCGGCCGGGGGCGACGATGATGTAGCGAGCTTTAATCTCGAAGACGTCCTTTCCACGTTTCACCTTCACCCAGCCCTTCCCGAATTCCAGCGCCTTCGTCCAGAGGAGGAACTCGACGCCTTTGCCCTCGAGGTGCCTCTTTATGTCCGCTATCACCTCGGGCGTCCTGTCCGAGCCAATGTGTCTCTGGATTATCGGAATGAACTTGACCCCCGCCTGTGCCGCCCTCTGCTCCCAGTACTTCACCTGCTCCTGCTTCCCCTTGAAGAGGTTCCTCGGGGCTTTGTGCCTCAGGAAGATCCGGTCAACCTCCCAGACGAGCTGCCAGGCGTAGTTCTCGTCGTTGGTGAGCTCGCTTAAATCGCCTCCAATGTCCGGGCGGAGGTTTATAGTGCCGTCGCTTAAGCCGCCTGCCCCGCCGACACCGCTCATTATGTGGCAGGGCCTGCACTCGATGCAGTAGCCGAGCTCGAACATCGGACAGACGCGCTGGTTCACGTCACCGCCCTCGTCTATTACGAGAACCTTCAGGTCGCTCTTTTCGGCGAGCTCGTAGGCCGCGAAGAGGCCGGCCGGCCCGGCCCCGATAATTACGACGTCGTAGGCCTTTCCGCTTTCGTTTCCAGAAACCATATTTCCCTTGCCGAGTTCTATGGCTCCCGCCTTAAAAAGTTTTTGGCAAATTTTTGGTTAATTCTTCCGAATTAAGTTCCCAAAATAGACATAAATAGCTCAAAATATTCCCGAAACATTTAAACACTTTTGGGTATTAGGGTTTCCAGTGGGGTGCATGGAACTCGTGGACACTGTGGAAAGCGTCAAGGCCACAAAGGCCAAGAAGATACGGATAATCCACAGCAAGAGACGGCTCCTCCAGCTCCAGCGCAAGGAGGAGCTCAGCCACAACATTAGATACGTCTCCAAGGTCCCGGTGAGGCTGGTCATGGACAGGGACTACCTCGTCGTCCACCCCCACGATTCCCTCGCGACCCTCATCGAGAGCATGGGCGAGGAGGAAAGCTCCGCCATCGTCGTTGATTCCGAGGGAAAGCTCGTCGGATTCGTCACGATGAAGGACATACTCCACCTCTTCGACGTTCCCCGGAGGCACTCCATAGTGGGCTTCGGCCTGCTGAAGAGGTACTCCGTCACTAGGGCGACGAGGGTTGAGGACATAATGGTCACCAGGCCCATAACGGTTGGAATCGACGACGACCTTGGACAAGCGATAAGAATAATGATTGAGACCGGAAAGCATCACCTTCCCGTCGTCGATGAGGACAACAGGGTTCACGGTCTGCTGGAGGTTAAGGACATAATACGCCTCATACGCCTCGTCTCCCTTTAACGACTAAAATCGGGTGTTACCATGGACGTCTTCCTGGAGCTCGCGGTAATCCTGGTAACGGCCAAGCTGATGGGCTACCTGAGCTCAAGACTCGGCTTCCCCGCGGCCCTGGGTCAGATAATAGGCGGGATAATCCTCGGCCCCTCTCTTCTCGACTTCGTGGCCTACGGTGAGGGTGTTCGGCTCATCTCCGAGCTGGGGGTAATAATGCTCCTCTTCCTTGCCGGCCTTGAAACGGACGTGGAGGAGTTCAGGCGCGTTGGCTTGCCCGCCTTCCTCATAGCCTCCCTCGGCGTTGCCCTTCCCTTCATCTTCGGCTACGCCGTCGCCCTCAGGTGGGGCTATCCCAACATGGAGGCCCTCTTCCTCGGTGGCGTCATGACGGCCACGAGCGTCAGCTTGACCGCGAGCGTCCTCATGGAGATGAAGAGGCTGAGAACCCGCGTTGGCGCGGCGATTCTAGCTGCCGCGGTCGTGGACGACGTCCTGGGCATAATAATCCTCACCATTCTCGTGGCCATGAACACCAAGGGGACCGTCTCCCCCGGGGACATAGGTGTGCTCCTCGTCGAGATAGCTGCCTTCTTCCTGCTGAGCTACCTGCTCGGTAGGGGCGTGGTCAAGAGGGTCCTCCGGGGTTCCCACAGGATAAACCTCCCCGAGACCGTCACGACGGTTTCCATAGTCGTCATGCTGATATTCGCCTACCTGGCGGAGTACTTCCAGATAGCGGCAATAACCGGGGCCTACCTGGCGGGCATACTCGTTGCCGGGAGCGAGGACGCCAAGAAGATAACCGACAAGATAGTCACGATAGGCTACGCCTTCTTCATTCCGGTCTTCCTGGTCGGCGTCGGCGCCGAGACCGATGCCCACGTGGTCCTCGCTGCAGGTGCCTTCGCGCTGGTCTACTCACTCCTCGCCATCGTCGGAAAGGTCGTCGGGTGCGGCGTCGGGGCCCTCCTTTCGAAGTTTAACCTCCGTGAGTCCCTCCAGATAGGCGTTGGAATGATCCCGAGAATGGAGGTTGGTCTTATAATGGCCAACATCGGCCTTTCCGAAGGAATCCTGACGAACGAGAGCTTTTCCATAGCCATAGCGATGGTCATGGCGACGACCCTTGTGACCCCTCCACTGCTGAAGCTCGTGTTTTCAAGGGGTTGAGCTCGGCCAACCGAGTGCTCATCACGCCTCAGCCAGTGCCGGTCTCGTCATCGCTCGAAGTACACTTTCGGGCATAGGTTTATAAAACCCTCACCGCAGTGGCGGACATGAGCGAGTGGCTTTCGATACTCAGTTCGGCGCTCTTCATGCTCATCATGATAGACCCGAGCGACAAGATACTCCTGGTCAGCCTCCTCCGGGAGGACTTTCACATAGAGGACATAAGGACCCTCATCGTGAGGGCGAACCTCATCGGCTTTCTGCTCCTCTTCCTGTTCGCGGTTTCCGGCCAGATAATCCTCCAGGAGATATTCCACATAGACATCAACGCCCTGCGCGTGGCAGGGGGTTTCGTGCTCTTCAAGATAGGCCTTGAGGCCCTGGAGAGCGGTGGAATGCTGACGCTCAAGAGGGAGAAGAATATACTCGCCCTGGCGGCCGTTCCCGTTGCGACACCCCTCATAGCCGGGCCCGCAGCCATAACCACCGCGATAACCCTCACCGCGGAGAAGGGCCTCTACCACGCGACCGCGGCAATCTTCATCGCCATACTCCTGACGGCCCTCGTGATGTTCGTGACTCTTTACGTCATCAAGAACGTCAGCAAGACCACCCTCGGCGTCTTCATAAGGATAATCGGTATGTTCACGATGGCTATCGGAGCGCAGATGATGGTGCAGGGTGTCGTCGGAATATACCTGCTCATGACATCCGCTGGATAAACGTCAAAGTTTCATGGGCTAACCTTTTAACCCCTTCCGCTTTTCCCAGGGAAAGGAGGGTTGAGAATGAAAGTTCGGCTGGAGAAAGTTAAGGGAACGCGAGACCTTTTGCCCGAGGAGATGGCCAAAAGGAGGTGGGTCTTCGAGAGGATAAGGGAGGTTTTCGAGCGCTATAACTTTCATGAAGTCCTCACGCCGACCTTTGAATACACCACCCTCTTCCAGCTGAGGAGCGGCGAGGAGGTGGTGGAGCAGCTCTACGCCTTCGACGACAAGGGCGGGCGGAACCTCTCGCTTAGGCCGGATATGACGTCAAGCGTAGCCAGGCTCTACGTGAACTCCTTCCAGACCGCCCCAAAGCCCATCAAGTGGTACTACATCGCCAACATGTTCAGGTATGAAGAACCCCAGAGCGGCCGCTACAGGGAGTTCTGGCAGGCGGGGGTTGAGCTGATAGGGAGCGATAGAGTTGAGGCCGACGCGGAGGTCATAGCCCTCTTCGTCGAGAGCTACCTGGCGACCGGCTTGGAGGACTTCACGGTGAACATAGGCGACCGCGTTCTGCTCGATGAGTTTGCCAAGATGCTCGGCGTTAAAGACGACATCGGCCTGATGAGGCTCATAGACAAGAAGGACAAGATGAGCAGGGAGGAATTCGTTAAAGCTTTGAGGGACTTCGGGCTGAGTGATGACGGGGTTGAGAAGGTTCTTCGGCTCATAGAGATTAAGGGCAAACCCGACGAGGTTCTCCCCCTTGCGGAGGGACTCTTCACGAGCGATGCAGCCAAGACGGAGATAGCAAGGCTCTACGAGCTTGTTGACCTTCTCGACGCCTACGGAGTCTCCAAGTGGATAAGGATAGACCTCGGCATCGCGAGGGGCTTTGACTACTACACCAGCATAGTCTTCGAGGCCATAGCGCCCAACGACCTCGGAATCGGCTCAATAGGCGGTGGCGGAAGGTACGACAACCTCATTGAAGTTTTTGGGGGCAAGCCAACTCCAGCGACGGGCTTTGCCATAGGGATAGAGCGCCTCATCCCAATACTCGAGTGGAAGGGCCTCATCCCGGAGCCGAAGCTCAGGCCCGATGTTTACGTGATTCCAATCGGGAAAGAACCGGATCTCAAAAAGGCCGCGATTGAGGTCGTCTCCGCCCTGAGAAGGGCTGGAATCAAGGCGGACATCGAGCTGACGGGAAGGAAGCTGAGGAAGGCTTTGGACTACGCGGGAAGGCTCGGCGTCCCCTACGTGATTCTCGTCGGAAAGAAGGACCTCGCGGAGGGAAGGGTCACGGTAAGGGACATGGAGGGCGGCGAGCAGAGGGTTGTGGAAAAGGAAGAGGTCGTGGAGGTCATCGCTGGGATACTGGGGCTTTAGCTTCACTTTGGCCTTTTCAATCATTTCCTGGCCTCCGTTCATTGCCGTTTTTTGCAAGGCGTCCAACTGCCATCGCCAGTAATTTTTTGATGTTCTTCCATGTGACGTACCTGCATTTACGTGCATTTTCATAACCCGCCACCCAGAGGGCTGGTACTGTTACAAACACGAAATGTCTCCCGTTACTTTTAAATTATGATCGTATTCATTGTAGATTGTTAGTCGGCAAGTGAGAGTTGCTTCATAGTCTCAACACTGAAGACGCAACAGTCAGAACCGTGTAGGCGTTAAACACGAGTTCAAATATTCTTTTGTCGAAATCAGGGAGAGTGAAGAAAAACAGACTCGTTCCAAGGTCCACAGTAATCGAGAGCACAATGCTGTGGGTTGCGACGTATACCGCGATCCCCGGAAAAACGCCAAACAGGAGGATAAGGGCTATCAAGGCTATGGAATCTTTTAAGTTAGTTTTTGTGGGATTCTCCCTGCTGGATAAAAACTCTTCAAGTTTGCCCTGAATATCCAAGAACGAGTAGTATCCAACGGCAGTGAGATAGAACACTAAGATAAACACCAACAGCCCCCAAAATCTGGATTCGGATTTCAAAAGTACTTCTCCCGCTATGTAGAAGGAAAGCAATAATGCTAGGGAATCACGGACACCTCTAATTGTCTCCCCAATGTATATGAACCTCCCATAAACAAGGGAAAGGAAAATCAAAAGGAAAACCAGTGTTCCATCGCTTACCATATTCACACCTCCTACTAATTGCCGGTTTCTGACTTTTCTTTTATCATTTTGTCCATGAGGTCTCGGATCTCTTAAATTCCGTGAAAATAACATAGATTGTGTATACTGCTGCTAGGACAAGGGTGTGAATGCCGTATATTACGTGGTACCACCCGGCGATGAGCAGGGGTGGAATGGCCGTTATTAAAAGTGTCTTCGCCGGGTGTTCCTTCAGCTTCAAGTCCTCCGCCACTTCATTCAGGAAAGTGAGCACGCTGTCGATCTTAAAAAGCGGCAGGAACAGCCACAATAACCACAGGATTGCAGCGAAGCCACCTAGAGATTCCATTCCTGCTATTACCGCCGCCACAGACAGCCATGAAGGCATAAAGACCTTTGTCTCAAATTTAAATTCAACGTCTTCAAACCACGGCAGGACTAAAACAGCCGCTGTCAAATACAAGTTCAGCTGGAGCAGGGGGTAAGCCGTCTCGGAATAGTTATCCCCCGTGGAAAACAGGAAAATTAAAGAGAGAATCCCGATTAGTGTCGGGACGTACCGGATTACTTCTCTCATTCCATCACCCTCCTACGACGTTGTTATTGTCCAATCCGGTGTCCGGATTTGGCCCAAATAACCAGTCGTGGATATCGGCCCCTATGAGGAGGATTGAGAGTAGTCCTCCGACTCTTTTTGCGGTCTTTGTGGCTAGTTTCCCACTCCCTTTGAGGAATATGTAGGTTGCTGCGACATATTTTCCAGCGTCGATATCGTCTTTGATGTCATTGTAAAAGTTCTTGACTTCGTCTATAATCCCCCTATCCTTGACCATTACTAGGTCTTCTGCGATTACATTGTTTTCGAAGATGAACTTGACCTTGTACGTGTAACCGGCAAGCCTATCCTTGTAAGAGCTGAATACCCTGTCAACAGGATCCCATGGACGCTCTCCGAAATAATAGTTCGCAAAGTCATCATCGAGTCTAATTTCCACCTGAATCGTACTGGTTGGGGTTAATGTTGGCCCTTTAACCATTTTCACGCTTGATAAATCCACATCCCATACTTTTTTTGTGCCAAACCACACCTCCTTGAGTGTAAGTGACTGTAAGGTGATGTGTGGATTCCATGATGCCACGCAAGTAACTTTTTCCCCAGGGTATACCTCACGGGTGCAATCCAAGTATGACGACGCCATTTTTCCCTTCACTTCAACCCTCACTTCGCTCCAGTACTCTTCTCCCTCCCCATTTGGTTCGCCATCGTGATTGTCGAGGAATACTTTGATCGTGTGAGTACCTACGCCAGCAAAGTTGTATCTAAGTTTTAAGATTTGGTCTCCATTAGCACTTGCGGGAATCTTGGCTTCAATGTTTTTAATCACGTCTCCATCGACTTCAATAAATCCTTTGACTGGAATTAGTGATCCATCGTAATTCCAGGCCTTCACTTGCAAATACACTTCTCCTCCACCCTCAAGCTCAGTCGGGTAAGCGAGCAACTTAATGTTGAATAGTCCTCCGATATTGATGGTGTGGTCCTTTTCGTCATCTGGGTTATCCGGATTGCTTAGTGTTATTGCGTCTGCGATGTACTCTGAATTGGAAGTAGTACTATCCCTCGACCAGACTCTTACCGTTACTTTGTGCTCGCCCAGAGGAATGCTACTGGGGACGTACCAAGTGAGCGTTACCGTGGTGCTGGATCCCGCCTTAACAGACGTTTCAACCGTCTGAACCGGGGGAAGTTCGTTGTCTATTATCAGCTCCACTCTTGCCTCCCTATCATTGTGGTGGGTGCTATCAAGCTGTACCTTAAAGCTGACGGTATTTCCTCTGCGAGCCGTTGATGGCCAGTCCAATGGGGTGATTTTGATTCTTGGAGATTCTCCATCTGGGCGAGGTTTGACTTCTATGGTACCATTGAACTTTTTGTAGTACTGTCCTACCTTAAAGTAGCCCTCATACTTGTAAGTTCCCTGCTTGGGATAAGTGATGCTTCCAACGTACACGGTCGAGTCGTCGAATCCCTGAAGCGAAAGAGAGCCGGTGAACTCTTTAAATTTACTTTCCATGATGTTTTCAGAAACTATGTATGGCACTTCGACTTTCAAGTAATAACTACCTGTGATGCTGAAGGGATTGTGATTGCTAACTTTTATTTTAAACTGGACGGGATCATTCTCCTTGATATCTCCACTCTGGGGGGTTGTCATGACTTCAACGTCTATGTTCTTTGTGGGGTCGTATTGAAGCTTTATCGTTGAGGAGTACTCCTCAACGGCTTGGAGTGTTGAATAGGTTGGGGGAGTATCATCTGGATTTAAGCTGCTTTCTGAGTTGGTGTGATATTCCGTGATGAACTGATAAGTCACCTTAATCTTTCCGCTGACTTCCACTTCGTAATCCCCATAAACTCTTCCGCTGACCGTGCTCTCGACTGTAATGGTTTCCCCGTTGTCGATAGCTCCGATGTCTTTGGAGTACTTAAGTTCCGTTCCTTCGATCTCTACCGTTACGTTTGTGGCGCTTGCCCCACTAACCGTGATGTCCATGGAGACTTTGTACGTTGCGTAATCCTCTGAAACCTCCACAGGGATAACCATTACGTTGTTAATTTTAAGTGACCTTGTGGTGTCAGGATTTAGAGCAGTTAGAATTCTGGAGCCCTCCTTGAAAGTTTCAGAGTTGCTTTCTGATGGCGTTATTTCGATGCTTTGGGAATTGAGTATGTTACTTGAATCCATTGCCGGTTTTTTGACCGGGTCAGTTATTCCTCCGTATTTCTCCCCGGGGTTTATTATGGGCAGGGTTATATTCTCGATGCTGTCCTGCGGTACGGTTACAATGTCACTACTGTTACCGCTTTTCACGGGGTATACACCCAAGGAGCTTTTCAGCCTCTCGATTTTATCGTTCAGTCTCCACTGCACTTCTGGGTTATTGTTTCCTAGTTCCTTGGCCGTCAGCAGTGCTTCGATATTGCTCGCCAGTTCGTATGCCGCGGTAGCGTTTGGCCAGTAGTAGACCCCGTAACTACTGTTGTCCGCGGAATTGTAAACCCTGAAAACTACTCCCCCGTTTTTCAGCCACCACATGACATAAACGTCCCTTCTCAACTCTATTAACTGCCAGAGGTCGCCGTGTTCCTTCAGTTCCGTAAGGGTTTCCTTGTTGAGAGTCTTCCCCACAATCATATCGTACATTTTGTCCCTCAGCTTTTCTGCTGCCGATTTCATTTTGCTATAATTCCCCTCACTGTGCCCCAGGTAAAGGTCAAGCCATTCGTCGGCTAAAACCGGGTTTATTAATAGGTTCCCCAGGTTCATATTAATCTCCTGGGGATTGGTCCATTTCCATTTTTCTAGTGTCCAGGTTTCGTACTCGTTGTACTTGAAGGCAACATCAATGAAGGCCATTGAGAATTCTTCGAGAAAGGCCGTCATGTTGAAGTCCTCGTTAATACCATCAGCGTTCTTGACAATGTACTCTTCCAAAGCTTGAATCTGCTCGTCAGTCCAGCCTTGAGCCTTCAAAGCTTCTACCGTCTCCTGGGGGAGGCCATTCCGGCTGATGTTCTGAGCCATTTCCCTTAACTCTTCGGCAGTGTAGTACGTCTTTACACCAGAAGCCTTCAGCTCCTCCAAAGCCTGCCAGATTAAGGCCGAAATGTTCGCAGCATTCTCCGCACCAAGGCGAGAGTTTTGAATCAACTCTCTGGCGAGGGTGGTGTTCCCGGTAGCGTTGAACTGAACCACGAGTTCGGCTTCCCTGTTGAGTATCTCCCAGAATTTCTCGTACGGGTCGTTCCGAGTTTCGAGGCTGGTGGCTTGGGCTGTACTTCCCGCCGCCGTCACCATCGACCCCAGCAGGAGGATTACCAACAGTACTCCTACCGCCTTCCTCATCGAGATTTCACCGCAGTACTAACTAAAGTTAGAACCTAAAAGATTTTTCTATCCACATTTTGCACACCACTAAAAATAGTACGCAAAAAACGGAAAACTTCAACTGTGGGGAGCGTGAAGCATCGTTGTTTAAATCGTTTTAGAGGAATAAAGAGTTTGGGAAACAGCAAAAACCTATCTCTTCAACTCAACCCTGAACTCCTTCGCTTTTCTCTTCATTCTCCACGCCTCAAGTCTCCGCACGAAGGGGCAGCGGGAGCGCCAGTGCAGGTAGGCCTTCTTCAGCCTCTCCAGCATTTTTACCACCTAGTACCCCCTTCTAATTTCCCCGAAGTACTCCAAGAGCGTCTCCGCTATTTCCTGGGACTCGATCCTAACGCTGACCTCGTGGTTCCAGTCCAGCGCGGCCTCGCTCCAGTTGTGACTTCCAATGTAAACCACCCTGCCGTCTATCACCACCATCTTGGTGTGGAGGGTTATCGAAGGTGAATCAAAGACCACATCGACCCCGTTGGAGCGGAGATAGTCGTAGGCGGCTCTGTTGTCCTCGATGCCGTTTTCGAGTATCACGTAAACGTTCACTCCCCTTCTTCTCGCCTCCACCAGCGCCCTTATCAGGTCGTTGGCGTGGTCATAGCTGTCGGTGGGGTCGTACTTCATCAGGAACATCGTGACGTAAATGCTCTCCCGCGCACTGCGGAGGCTTTCGATGACGCTCCTGTAATACGCGTCGTCCACCAGCAGTTCTACTGGGGGAGATTCTTCCGCGGTGTTTGGCTTCTCCAGCAGGCAGTCGCGGTACTTCTCGCGGAGTTCATCTAAGCTCTCACTCGTCCTGTTCAGCGTCGCGTTCAAAAGCCTCAGGTTCTCCAGGCAGGCTGTTAGGTTTTTCCTTAGCTCCGTTTCGGCACCCTGGTTTACGATGTACTCCGTCTCAGTTACGGTGACGGTTTTCGTGATGGTCTCGGTTCTCTCCACCGGTACAGTCTTTTCGGTGGTGGCGGTTCCGACCGTTGAGGTGCTTCCAAGACAGCCTGCCACCGCGAGCATCGCTGCCACCAATATGGCTATGAAGCACGTTTTCGGTCGCATGAAGGGTTCTCAAGGGGCCCCCTTAAAGCTTTAGCGGGTGAAACCTTTTAACGTCCCCTTCTTACCTTTGGTGATTGGGATGATGAGTCTGGAGCCCCCTGATCGGTGAGGAGGTTTCGCGGGGCTGACCACGATGATAAAGGAACGCCTCTGTCGGGAGTACCTGGAGGAAATTGACCGGCTGGAGCGCTCGCTCCGGGAGCTGGAGGAGGAGCTGATAGAGCTAAGAATGCAACTGAACCTTAAGGTGGACGAGGCCAACCGTCTGGCGATAGAGAACGCGAGTTTGAGGCACAGGGTTGAGATGATGGAGCGACGCGAGAAACGGCTGGTCGAATTTCTCCGGAAGTTGAAGATTCCCCTGATATACATCGACGAGGAGCGGTTCGAGGACGTTGATGTCGACCTTGGCCCCGATTCAAAAGACTGAGGAAAACCTTAATAGCCCAACTTCCTTTTCTACTCCAGCTTGAGAGGTGAGGATAATGAGCATGGACATGACCACGAGAATGTTTAAGGAGGAAGGCTGGATAAGAAAGCGGTGCCCCAAGTGCGGAAAGTTCTTCTGGACGCTTGACCCTGACAGGGAAACCTGTGGCGATCCACCGTGTGACGAGTACCAGTTCATCGGAAAGCCCGGCATACCGAGGAAGTACACCCTCGACGAGATGCGCGAGAAGTTCCTGAGCTTCTTCGAAAAGCACGGCCACGGCAGGGTGAAGCGCTACCCGGTTCTGCCGCGCTGGAGAGATGATGTGCTCCTCGTTGGAGCTTCAATTATGGACTTCCAGCCCTGGGTTATCAGCGGCGAGGCCGACCCGCCCGCAAACCCGCTCACCATAAGCCAGCCCTCGATAAGGTTCACCGACATAGACAACGTTGGAATCACCGGCAGGCACTTCACGATATTTGAGATGATGGCCCACCACGCCTTCAACTACCCGGAGAAGCCGATATACTGGATGGACGAGACGGTTGAGCTGGCCTTCGAGTTCTTCACCAGGGAGCTGAAGATGAAGCCAGAGGACATAACCTTCAAGGAGAACCCCTGGGCCGGCGGAGGAAACGCCGGGCCGGCCTTCGAGGTGCTCTACCGCGGTTTAGAGGTTGCTACGCTCGTTTTCATGCAGTACAAGAAGGCCCCCGAGAACGCCGACCCGAGCCAGGTGGTGGAGATTAAGGGCGACTACTACGTTCCGATGGAGACGAGGGTTGTTGACACCGGCTACGGCCTTGAGAGGCTCGTCTGGATGAGCCAGGGCACCCCAACGGCCTACGACGCCGTCCTCGGCTACGTGGTGGAGCCGCTCAAGAAGATGGCAGGGGTTGAAAAGATAGACGAGCGCATTTTGATGGAGAACTCCCGCTTGGCTGGAATGTTCGACATCGAGGACATGGGCGACCTTCGCTATCTTCGCGAGCAGGTTGCAAAGCGCGTCGGCATAAGCGTTGAGGAGCTTGAAAAAGCGGTGAGGCCCTACGAGCTGATCTATGCGATAGCGGACCACACCAAGGCTTTAACCTTTATGCTCGCTGATGGGGTTATCCCGTCCAACGTCAAGGCCGGCTATCTGGCGAGGCTCCTCATAAGGAAGAGCATAAGGCACCTCCGCGAGCTGGGCCTTGAAATACCGCTGGCTGAGATAGTGGCCATGCACATAAAGGAGCTCTCCCCGACGTTCCCGGAGTTCAAGGAGATGGAAGAGGTAATCCTCGACATCGTGAACGTCGAGGAGAAGCGCTATCAGGAGACCCTCAGGCGCGGAAGCGACCTGGTGAAGCGCGAGATAGCGAAGCTCAAGAAGAAGGGAATCAACGAGCTCCCGCTTGAAAAGCTGATACTCTTCTACGAGAGCCACGGCCTTACCCCGGAGATAGTTGCAGAGGTGGCACAGAAGGAGGGCATAAAGGTCGAGATTCCGGACAACTTCTACACGCTGGTTGCCAAGCAGGCCGAGAAGGTCGAGAAGAAGACCGCTGGGGAATACGTGGTGGACTTCGAGCTGGTCAAGGACCTTCCAGAGACGAGGACGCTCTACTACGAGGACCCGTTTATGAAGGAGTTCGATGCCGAGGTGCTCAGGGTTATAGAGGACTGGGTGGTTCTGAACCAGACGGCCTTCTACCCGGAGGGCGGCGGCCAGCCCTACGACACTGGTGTCTTGGTCGTTGACGGTAAAGAGGTCAAGGTTACTGAAGTTCAGAAGGTCGGGAAGGTCATACTCCACAGGGTCGAGAGGCCGGAGTCCTTCAAGCCCGGAGCGAAGGTTCATGGGAAGCTCGACTGGGAGAGGAGGATACAGCACATGCGCCACCACACCGGGACGCACGTCCTCATGGGTGCTCTAGTCAGGGTTCTCGGAAAGCACGTCTGGCAGGCCGGCAGTCAGCTCCACACCGACTGGGCGAGGCTCGACATAAGCCACTACAAGCGCATAACCGAGGAAGAGCTTAGGGAGATTGAGCGCCTGGCGAACAGGGTTGTGATGGAGAACAGGAAGGTAACGTGGGAGTGGCTGCCGAGGACGGAGGCGGAGATGAAGTACGGCTTCAGGCTCTACCAGGGTGGTGTCGTTCCGGGAAGGGTCATCAGGGTTCTCAGGATAGAGGGCTGGGACGTACAGGCCTGCGGTGGAACGCACCTGCCGAGCACAGGTTTGATAGGCCCGATTAAAATCCTCAGAACGGAGCGCATACAGGACGGCGTTGAGAGGATTATCTTCGCCGCTGGAGAAGCTGCAATTAACTGGATGCAGGAGACGGAAAGACTGCTCAAAAAGACGGCAGAAATCTTCCGCGTGCCGCCGGAGAAGGTGCCTGAAACCGCCGAGCGGTTCTTCAACGAGTGGAAGGAGGCAAGAAAGGAGGTCGAGAAGCTCAGGAAGGAGCTGGCGAAGCTGCTCGTTTACGAGCTTGAGGGCAAAGCTGAGAAGGTCGGCGAGGTGGAGTTCATCGGCGCGGTCGTTGAAGGGACCATGGACGACCTCCGCGAAGCTGCCAACAGGCTCAGGAAGGAGAAGAGAGTAGTAGTTCTCATCAGCAGGGAGGGCCACTTCGTCGTTGCCGTCGGCGATGGCCTCGACCTCAAGGCTGGAGAGCTCGCGAAGGTGATAACAAGCGTTGCCGGCGGTGGTGGCGGCGGAAGGAAGGAACTTGCCCAGGGCAGGATAAAGAACCCGCTGAAGGCGGAAGAGGCCATAGCCGAGGTGAAGAAGAGCCTCGGCTGATAGTCAATTTTTTAAAGTTTTAAGTGTAGCTATAAATCGAGGGATATTATAATGAGACTTGTTGTGGGATTACCTATTGAGGATATTAGGGATATTGATATTAAGAGCAATAATCCCTCGAAAATTCACAAGATACTTTTCTTGAAATGGGCTATGAGACAGTATGTCGTTTTCTTTTTTGGAGAGAATAGTGATTTAGATTATGATATCGTTAAAGGATATATTCTTGATAGAGGATATATTTTTAAAAAGATCTCTCCATATATTAGGAAAAGGCTAGACCTACAAGATGATGACGTGATATTATGGTTTCGCCCAGAGATGATTGATAGCGATGTTGAGACGATGATAGATTTAGCTCTTTTGACCGGTGATATTGACGAGTTTCTTGTAACATTTATTATGTCTAAGTGATATCTCTTCTCTTAGGGGTGTCCACAATCAAGGTCAAGGCCATTACCCGTGAAATCATTGCGCTCGCTCAAGAACTCGGTCTGAGAGCTGTTCCCGAGTACAGAACGCCCGACGGCACGAGGATAGACGTGGCGATTCTGAAAAACGAACAAAGGCTCCTGGCAATAGAGCTTGAGGCCTCCTTCAAGTGGTTTCCCCAGAGGGTGCTATACGATGTGGTCAAGGCCCACCGCGCGGGCTTCCCAGAGCTGTGGATAGTTACCCCCTTCCGCGGAAGCCCCGGCTGGGTCGAGGGCTACGCCAAAGAGCTCGGCCTGAAAATGGAGATAAAAAGCGATAGGGCCATCATCGACGAGCTCAAAGCCCGGTTGGCTCGTCTATGAAGAAAACCCCCAACCCAAAGCGCTCTCTGATAAGTTCCATGAGTGCCTTCACCCCGAGCGTTTCCGTCTTGTAGTGGCCCGCTACGAGGACGCTTTGGGGCAGATCAACGGCCGTCAGATAATCTGCGTGGGTGAACTCGCCCGTGATGAGGAGGTCAATCCCCTTCCGGTGGGCCTCCTCCAAAGCGAAGGCGCCGGCACCGCTCACCGCTCCGACGGTCCTTACCTCCCTCTTTCCGAACTCGTAGGTCTTGACGGTTGTATCGAGCTTCTCGGCAATTATCTGCGCCACCTTCTCGATCGGCTGGGACTCCTCGAACTCGCCGTAGAAGCCAATGCTCAGCCCCCTGTACTCCCCGAAGGGCCCCTTCGGCTCGAGGCCGAGGAGCTTCAACAGTCCAACGTTGTTCCCGACCTCCGGGTGGGCGTCGAGGGGCAGGTGGGCGACGTAGAGGTTCAGGCCGTTCTCTATGAGGGCTTTCAAACGCTTGTAGTGAACCCCGGTTATGTAGTTCAGACCGCCCCATATCATGCCGTGGTGGACTATCAGCATGTCCGCTCCGGCCTTTGCGGCCCTCTCGATTGTTCTCAGCGTCGTATCGACGGCGAAGGCCACCCTCTCAATCTCTTCTTTTCCCTCGACCTGAAGGCCGTTGCTCGACTTGTCAGGGTAAGCCGAGACGTTCAGGTACCCGCCGAGGAAGGCAACGAGCTCGTCGCGGTTCATGGTTATCACCCGGTTGTATTCACCTACTGAATAATTCACTACCTGAATATGCCCCGCAAACCCTTTTAAAACCCCGCCTTAGATTGGCTGAGAGGTGTGAAGATGGAGGAGAGGTTCGGAAAAGCTGTGGAGGAGCTCGCGAGACTGGTTATGTCGGGTGAGATTAAGAGCAGGGAGGAGCTCAACCGCTGGAAGATCAAGGTCTCGCGTAAGTATCATCTCTCAAAGATTCCGGGCAACTCCGACATCTTGAAGGCCATTCCGGAGGAGAGGCGCGAGGAGTTCAGGGAACTGCTCAAAAGGAAGCCTACGAGGACGATAAGCGGCGTCGCGGTAGTTGCCATGATGACCAAGCCATTTCCCTGCCCACACGGGCGTTGCATCTACTGCCCAGGCGGGCCCAGCGTCGGCTCTCCCCAGAGCTACACAGGGAGGGAACCTTCAGCCTTGAGGGCCGTTCAGAGCGCCTACCACCCCTACATAATCATGATGCGTCGCCTGAAGCAGCTCACCGACATCGGGCACGACGTGGACAAGGTCGAGGTCATAATCCAGGGAGGAACCTTTCCCGCGGTTGATCTGGACTATCAGGAGTGGTTCGTTAAAGAGGCCTTCAAGGCGATGAACGACTTCCCTCACTTCAGGGATATAGAGAACCTTGAGGAGAAGCTCGTCAGGTTGATAGTGAAAAGAGACGAGTCCGTCCTGGAGGAGGACCCCAAGTTCAGGGAGGCGTGGCTTAAGACACACTCAAAGCCCTACTACTACCTTGAGGACGAGCAGAGGAGGAACGAGAGGGCTAAGGTCAGAATGGTCGGGCTTACGATAGAGACGCGCCCGGACTGGGCCTTTGAGAGGCACATAGACAGGATGCTGAAGCTCGGAACAACGAGGGTTGAGCTCGGCGTTCAAACGATTTTCAACTTCATTCATGAGAGAACCAGGCGCGGTCACGGCGTCGAGGAGATAGTTAAGGCCACTCAACTTCTCCGCGATGCGGGCCTTAAAATCAACTACCACATAATGCCCGGCCTTCCCGGGAGCAACTTCGAGAGGGACCTCTACACTTTCAGGACGATCTTCGAGGATACCCGGTTCCGCCCTGACATGCTGAAAATTTACCCCACTCTCGTGACCAAAGACGCTCCCCTCTACCGCTGGTGGAAGGAGGGTAAATATCGTCCCTATCGCACTGAGGAGGCCGTTGAGCTCCTCGTCGAGGCCTACAAGCTCTTCCCCAAGTGGGTTCGCGTGATGAGAATCCAACGCGACATTCCCGTCCAGCTAATCGTCGACGGCGTCAAGCACTCCAATCTGGGCCAGCTGGTCTTCAACGAGCTGATAAAGCGCGGTATAAGGCCGAGGGAAATCCGCTTTAGAGAAGTCGGCCACATGATGGAGAAGTTTGGAATCCAGCCCGAGGTTGAGCACATAAAGCTCCTCCGCGAGGACTACGGGGCATCTGGCGGAAGGGAAATCTTCCTGAGCTTCGAGGACGTCAAGAACGACATACTGATAGGGTTCTTGAGGCTGAGGATTCCGAGCGAGAAGGCCCACAGGAGAGAGATAAAATGCTGTCCTTCCGCTATAGTCAGGGAGCTCCACGTTTACGGCCCCCTCGTGCCGATTGGTGGTAAACCTAGGTACGAGTGGCAGCACCGCGGTTACGGAAGGGAGCTTTTGAGCGAGGCCGAGAGGATAGCGAGGGAGGAGTTTGACGTCAAGAAGATGCTAGTTATAAGCGGCGTCGGCGTGAGGGAGTACTACAGAAAGTTCGGCTACCGGAAGAACGGGCCCTACGTCGCCAAGAGGCTCGACAAAAGCTATGGGGATTACAAAAAGAGCAGGGAGTTCGACGCGCACCTGAACACCTAGGCCTCAAGTTCCTCATGTATCCTTCTTATTTCCGCTTCCTTCACGGCTTTTTCGTGCTCTCTGTCCCCTTTCTCTCCGGCTACTCTCTGGGAAAGTTCGAGGAGCACCTTTTCTGGCCCGTAGCAGACGAGAACATCGCCCGGTTTTACAAGGGTGTCCCCTCTGGGTGCGCCTATGTAAACCTCCCTATCGCCTTTTTTCCTGTATATTCCCAGGACGAGTATTCCCTCTCTGTCCAATTCAAGCTCTCTCAGCGTCCTGTTGGCGAGCCAGCTGTTTTCCTTCACGCGGATCTGGGATATCGAGTATCCATGGGTTATTCCCAGCAACTGGGTGTAGTCGTAGACCCTCAGCTCCGGGAAGGCCCTGTTGAGAAAGCGCCTGATCCACCTTTTCATCCAGCGCTCAACCCTTTTTGATGTGAAGGTGACGTAGAGTCCCCCGAGGCTGAGCGCGAGGATCACCAGGTAGCCCGTTGCCTCTCCCCGGCTCCTTCCCAGGAACGTCAGTACCAGGGTGGCCATTGCAGATGCAATACCTGCACTCCCCAGGAATATCAGCGTCCTTATTATCTTCCTCCTTGCCGGGTGGGAGACAACGTACTCGCTCTCGCTGGTTGTGAAGCCCGTGCCAGAGAAGGCCGACTGTGCCTGAAACGATGCGACTTCCTTAGAAAGGCCGGTCATCTCAAGGGCCGTCGCCCCGATTCGGACTATTATCAGGGACAGCGTTATGACCAGAATAAGGGAAAGGAGGGCTATCAGCCCCTTCACCCCCTCGCTGGGACAGCGCTTCCGGACATCCTGGCGGTCAGTGCTATGGCTATGAAGTTGGCCCCGCTCATTATCAGGTCGAGGGACACGAAGAGGCCAATCGCCCAGAGGCTTGACCAGGGCCACTGGAGGACTATCAGGAAGCCGAGGATAACGCTTAGCACTCCTGAGAGCGTCATGAGGGCCCACTGGCTGACGTCCTTGTTCTGAAACGCTACTGCGATCCTTATCGCCCCTATCGCTATCAGTGAGAACCCGAGGACGAGTGTGAGTACCGTCGTGGCCAGAACCGGGTTTTCAAGCGTCGCTATGCCGCCGATGACGTATATGAGCCCCATTAAGATGTGTAGCGTCCTGCTCTTCCAGTCCTTGGCCTTGAAGATTCCCTGCCCCATCTGGAGTGCCCCTCCCACGAGCATGAAGGCTCCGAATATGGCAACGCTGGTTATGCTCACCAGCGGCAGGAGGAGCAGTCCGGCAAAGCCGAGGGTTATGAAGATTATCCCGAGGCCGAGAAGCCAGACCCAGTTCTTTCCAAGCTCACCGTATTCCATCGAACCACCCCCTAATTTTTTCACAAAAGGTAACTTTAGGTCTTTAAAAAGTTTTCTGTGAAAAGGTTACTAAAATTTCGGGTTTTTCGAGCTAGTAAAACTTTTTAAGCACCAGAGAACAACCCTGAACTGGGGTGGCTTTTAGTGGGTAAGGGCAGATGGTCTTTATCTTACGAGGCAAGCTTCAGGATCAAGGTCGTTCTTCTTGCTGCCATTTTTGGGCTTGCAATATTCATGATAGTTTACTACCCCATAATCTCTTACAACCCTGTTCCCTACGGCGTTGCCTCGCCTAAAGGGCAGATTCTCCTGATGGCGAACTTGACGTTCGACGGAATGAAGTGGGAGAACGCCGTGGATCTCTACAACAACCTGGTCCTCAAGGGGGACGAGGATTACGGAGACTATGTGGTGCTCGAACTCAAAACCCCTGGCTGGTGCATGGACGCGGTCGTTTGGGACGGAACGAGGTACACAAGAAGGGCCACCTGTGTTCGCAAGGTTACGATATCGAAGTACACCTTCCGCATACCTCCAGGCTCCTACTGGTACCTCGACGGCTCCTACCACCTGATACTCTACAAGCCTGAAGGTGCTCCAAAGAACTATGAGGTCGTGAACTTCACGGTAACGTATGGACCAAAATCGGACTGGGGTGCCTTTAAGGCCGCGTACCCGGAAGTTGAAAGGGAAAAATGAACGGGCACGTGATCAGACCTGGAACTCCGGGTTGTTCTTCATCGACCTTGCTCCAAGGGACATCGCTATGAAGCTCACACCGGCGACTATAAGTTCGATCGCCACGAAGATTCCGATGACCCACGGACTCCACTCGGGCCAGTTGGCGAGGATCATAACTCCGATGAAAAAGTCTATGACGCCCGAGAAGATCACCAGCCCGCCGTTCTGGACCTTGAAGCCCATCAGCACCTTGATGATACCGAAGACGAAGTACGCCCCGCCGAGTATGAAGGTCAGTATCTGGGCTGACAGGAGGGGCTCCTCGAGCATTGCCGCTCCGGCGATTATGTAAAGGGTTGCCAGCAGCAGCTGGAATATCCTCGTCCCCCCGCTCTCGCCCTTCGTGAAGATGGCAACAGCTATCAGTATCCCTCCGCCTATTATCAGGAACACTCCGAAAACCGCTATGCTGGCCAGCGTGACGAACGGGAGTATTCCCAGCCCGACTATACCGAGGATCAGGAGGACAACGCCGAGGAGGAGATACCACTGCCAGTGCGCCATCAGGCTGGCCAGTTTTTTTCTTGTCATCTCCTCGCGGTATTCGTTGTATTCCTCCGGGGTCATTGACCTTTCCCCGGAAGGCTCTTTAATATCGTCCATGGTTTTTACCTCCAAACGACATTTTACATACAGTGTATTTTGCTAAACCGATAAAAGTCTTTCGTCGAAGAGTTTTCGAAAGATTTCGATGCTTTTTTAACGGGTTTTCCGAATGGATCACCATGAGGTTCAAACCGAAACCATTCACCAAGGCGGTTCCCTTCAGGTGCCTTTACTGCCTTGACTGCTGCAGGGGAAGGCACGTTTACCTTACCTTGAAGGACATCGAAAGGATAGCGAAGAGGGGCCACGACCCCCAGGGTTTCGTGACGTTTTCGGTTGAGGGAAATACGATACGTTTCGTCCTTGCGGTGAGGGAATGGGACCTCGGCTGCGTCTTCCATGATCCGGAGACCGGAAAATGCAGGATACACGAGGCCAACCCTATAATCTGCAGGATATACCCCTTCATGGTCTCAAGGAAGCCCCTCGGCGTTGAGGGAGAAAAGCCGTTTCACTACAAGGGCCAAGAACTGTGGCTCTACTACGATGAAAGCTGTCCAGGGATAAACGCGGAGGAGCCGGAGGTTGAGATAACACCCGAGGAGATAGCTGAGCTGGGCCTCGAGTTTGAGAGGGAGTTCGAGCGCACGGATATGGACGGCTTTGTGAAGTTGCTCGACGAACTCGAACGAGGCTAAGCTTTTAAGCCCCCTCTCGAAACAACCTCCATGGAGATGGAACTCCGCTACCGGCGCGCTTCGGCCTGGGAGTACGACCTGATCCTCCGCGAGGCGGAGAAGTACGGCGAGCTGGAGCATCATTTCTTCGCGGTAGTGGAGGGCAAGTTTCGGGACGTTTACGCTGTCAATGAATCCCTCTGGAAGGAGCTTGAGGGGTTAAGGCTTAAGCCCTACGCCTACGGGACTTTCGTGGGCACGATTAAGGTGGACAACCTCGTCGAGAAGTTCTACCCCAACGTCGAGTTCTTCTACTTTGTTAAAGTCGAGAAGAACTACGCCGTGCTGAGTCCCAAGGCTGGCTTTCTCTTCACCACCGGTAAGGACGTTCCGAGAAGTGGCGTTAGGAAGTACAATTGGCAGGGCACCAAAAAGCTTGTGGTTTACGACGAGAACGGGGTTTTACTTGGCATCGGAAGGATTAACCCAGAAAGCAGGAGGAAGTTCATTCTGAACGTCACCGACGTCGGCGAGTTTCTGAGAAGGAAGCGCTAGAGCAGTCTGGCGGCATCCCGGTAGACTGGATTTGCAAAGGAGTAGAACGTTCTGTGGCCGATGGTCTCTTTTTTGAGCAGGAACAACCCGTCGGTTAGCGTTTCGAGCAGGGTGGTTAGAGGTTGCTTTGAAAGTCTCCAGCTTCCAGAGAAACCGGGACTCCAAGGCCCGCTGGGACAAATGCGCTGAACTCTACCTCGATGCTCCTTTTTCTGCTCCCCAGTTTGGAGACCGCACCCAAAAGGCGAACGGTTAAGTCGTGAAAACTTTTCGCAGTGGAGAGGTTGAGGTATATAACGGCAGTTCTCACACTCTTCGCGTATTCAACGGCCGTCGCTATGGACAGGCTCGTCTTCCCGACCATGCGTGGTCCAAGCACAACCCCCCATCCCGAGGCACGGAGAACCTTCAAAAGCTTCTCTGCTTCCCTCTTCCTGCCATGAAGCGTTCTTATATCCGTTCTTGGATGAACGTTGAAGTAGTTCTCCACTCAACAACCCCCTTAACAAGTTAGGGGGTTGTGCAATTAAAGTTCTTGCCGGTCGCAAAGAGGGAACTAAATTCTGAAAAAATGGACGAATTCATCCCAGCGTCACGACTATGGCGTAGCCGTCGGTCGTTTTAAGTCCCGCTACCTTTATCGTTCCTTTCCTGCTGTTGGGGTCGTATCTGAGTTCGACGTCCACATTCTCCGAAAGGGCCTCCTTTGGAATAGCTACCACCGCAAACCTCTGCCTCGCGGTGTCGCCCATTGAAATCTGGTTGATAGTGCCCTCCATGTCATATTCGTGGAAGAGTTTCGCCCTCAGGATTGGGACTATCTCCCCGGTGTAGAGCGTATCGCTTGAGCCCGTTCCTCCGCTTTGAAGGGTGAAGACCTTGTAGAATTCGCTTAATTTTTCTGAATCGTTGAGTTTTGCATAACCGTTGATTATCTCGTCTATGGTTATTCCTTGTGCAAGCTCGCTGAGGGGGATCTTTCTCGCCACGCCAGAATTATCAGGCAGTTTATCGAGAGGCTCGTAGTAGGGCAGACCGTTCAACAGCTTTCTGTACTCGTTGGGGATTTCTTGTACGTTGAAGCTCTCGGACATAACGGTATCACCATAAATCTTCTTGGCCTTGAATGTGAATCCATTGTCTGACTTGAGCTTCTCAACGCGAACTATATCGTTGGGTTCCATTTGGAAAACCCACATATCTTTCTGCTCTATCGAGACCTCGTCCCCATTAATCTTAAGTCCTACCGAGTAGTAGTACGGAACCACGAGAATTTCAGTGCTTCCGTTTCTCACTACCAGGTACGCGGAGTGTATGTTGTCGTTAGTTATGACCAGAAGAAGGTCTGCACTGCCGATGGAGTTAGAGGCCTGGGTTTCCGTTCCGCTGGAGGTGGTGTTCGTCCCCCCGCTTGTGCATCCGCTGGCAAAGACGGTAAGGAGAATCAAAAGAAGGGGGAAGAGTGCCCTTGGCCTCATCTAACATCGCCACCGGTTTATCTTCACTTTCCGGTGATCCCCCAGAGTACCCAGGCTATGGGCTCAAGGGTGAACCACAGGAGTATCGCCAGCAAGAACGCGAAGATCTGCATTGCTATCCCGGATCCAACGTACGCTCCTGGGGTCATGACAACCGCGACGTTTCCGCTACCCCCGCTGTGGGGGTCTATAACTTTCCTTGAGACCCTGGCGTAGACCTTGGCGACTATCCCAAATATTGATGAAGCCTGTCCGGTGTATATGTAAACATCCTTCTTGGTCCAGATGAGCAGCCCGATGAAGACGAAGAACAACAGGGCTCCTACTGGGGAGTCTGGATTAAACGCAAAGAGTACTATTGAGAGCACGTATACTATAAAGGTGCCCCATGCGAGCTTTTTGGTTTTCTCCTTCACGGGCACGTTGTATTCCTCTGCCAGCGAGGTGAGGCCGATCATCAATGCCAGCACGCTCCCAATCCCGAGGAACACCACAAGAACAGTAAATACAATGTTGTCGGGTTCCATCACCGCCCCGAGTGCGGCTATCGATAGTAGTATTCCAAGGTTCCCGAGCGCCCCGAGGATTCCAGCCACCGGCCGTTTCACAACCAGCACTATATCACCTCCTTACTATATCACCTCCTTACTATATCACCTCCTTACTATATCACCTCCTTACTATATCACCTCCTTACTATATCACCTCCTTACTATATCACCTCCTTACTATATCACCTCCTTACTATATCACCTCCTTACTATATCACCTCCTTACTATATCACCTCCTTACTATATCACCTCCTTACTATATCACCTCCTTACTATATCACCTCCTTAAAAAGCTTTTGGGCGTAGTCTAACCTTCTCGAATGCGTGTTTGTGGAATTATTTGTTTATTCTTCCTGAGGAACTCATAACCTCTGCCGGCTGTGGTGTTTTTGATTGGCTTTTCTTACCCCACGTAATCTTTTTAAGGCCTTTCGCGTAGAGTCTAACGGTAACTAAAGGTTACTAAAGGGGGTGACGCTCATGATCAAGAAAGTCAAGACTGGCATCCCTGGAATGGACGAGATACTCCACGGAGGAATCCCAGAGAGGAACGTGGTTTTGCTCAGCGGTGGACCCGGGACTGGCAAGTCCATCTTCAGCCAGCAGTTCATATGGAACGGCCTCCAGATGGGTGAGCCGGGAATCTACGTTGCCCTTGAGGAGCACCCGGTTCAGGTGAGGCAAAACATGGCCGGGTTCGGCTGGGACGTGCGGAAGTACGAGGAGGAAGGGTTGTTTGCGATGGTCGATGCCTTCACGGCCGGAATAGGCAAGAGCAAGGAGTACGAGAAGTATATAGTCCACGACCTCACCGATATCAGGGAGTTCATAGACGTTCTCAGAACGGCGGTCAAGGACTTGGGAGCCAAGAGGGTCGTCATAGACTCGGTAACGACGCTCTACATCAACAAGCCCGCGATGGCGAGGAGCATCGTGATGCAGCTCAAGCGCGTTCTGGCCGGTCTCGGCGTCACGAGCATACTGGTGAGCCAGATAAGCGTCGGCGAGCGCGGTTTCGGCGGGCCCGGCGTCGAGCACGGAGTTGATGGCATAATCCGCCTCGACCTGGACGAGATTGACGGCGAGCTGAAGCGCTCATTAATCGTCTGGAAGATGCGCGGGACGAGCCACAGCATGAGGAGGCACCCCTTCGAGATAACCGACAGGGGAATAGTCGTTTATCCTGACAAAGTACTGAAGAGGAAGGCGATAGTCGAGATTGAGTAAAAGCTGGGGGGTGGTGGAGAATGGTGGAGGTTCCGCTGAACCCGCTCGGGAGGGAGGAGATACACAGGCTCGAGAGCGTGCTCCTCTTCGCGACCCTCTTCAGGCCCGAGGTCATAGAGCTCATCAAGGACCCGGCCGAGAGGCTGACCTGGGTGGACAGCCTTGCCGTTGCCGCTGGAGCCATAGCGAGGGAGAAGGCGGGAATGACAGTAAGCGAGATAGCCGAGGAGCTCGGCAGGACCGAGGCGACGATAAGAAAGCACCTCAAGGGAGAAACCAAGGCCGGTCAGCTCGTCAGGGAGACCTACGAGCTGATAAAGCAGGGCAAGCTCGACGAGCTGGTCAGGAACATCGAAGTTTTGGCCAAGGGTGGTCAGCTGGTCGCCCTCGAGGAGTACGAGAGGCTCAAGAAGGAGAAGGAAGAGCTTGAGAAGCGGGTCAAGGCCCTCGAAGAGGAGAATCGCGAGCTAAAGGCAAAGCTCGAGAACGTCAGGAAGGTTCTGGGAGATGCCCTTGAGAGAATAAAGGAGATAGAGAAGCTCCTGTGATTATGGCCGCCATGCTTTCCCTTTTGAGAGTTCTTGCATTGCTTTGGCAATATCTTTTGCCCTCTGCTCTATGAACTTTTCGTAATTCTCACTTGCAAGGAGGTCATAGTCCACGTAGTGGGTCATAAGGCGCCTGCGGAGTTCGGACTCCCCCAAAGTTATGGCGTCGCTGATTTCGGTTAAGTACTCAAGAGGGGGTTTTGCACCAATCTTGCGATTGGTCTTCCATGTTATCATTATGCAGTTCACAGCTCTGTACGCGTCCTCTTCTTTGATACCATTATCGCGAAGCCACGCCACAGGGTATACATGGTGATATTCTCTTAGTTTTATGTTCTGTGGTGTGATTCTGCTTCCGTCTGAGATGTCTTCAGCCCCACCTCTGAATGATATGAGAAGAATTGCTCTTCCGAGTCTATCCCTGTATTTTGGCCATCTCGCTGTTTGAATGACCTCTTCAGGCGGAAGAGGATATGAATTTTCGTTAAAAATCGGAACGTTGCTTTCGTCTCCTTCTCCATTTATCAGCATGGCTTTTAATCCTCTGTAATCCTGGAGCATTGCAGTGGGGACAGCCCTGTCATACCTCTCCGTGAAGAACGCTCTCCACAGGTATTCCCTGAGCGTTATCCTCACGTTGCCTCCCTCGTTTCCGATGTCTGGGGCTTCACCCCATATTGCCGCTATTACGGGTAATGGGCTTTCAGTTGGAAGTCTTTGGCGGTCGGGGATTCCTTCCTCCTCCAAGAACTGGACGAGCAACTTGGTCCCGCGCACTACTTTTCTCCAGTCATCTTCAAACCTCTGAAAATCGATGCTAAAGAATCCGCGTTGATTAGGCGGTTTGTTCTGAAGCAGGGCAACAACAGACAGCACAAAGGTTGGTACATCAACGTATTCAGATATTCTCGGAACTTCCCTTTTGAGGGACCCTATTAGTTCATGTAGCGACTCTCCAGTGGCGCCTTCAAGCTGGGCAACCACGATGTCAAACGGCTTTAGTGGTGCCATGTTGGTATTCAGCTTAAGGAACACTTCTATGGCCACTTCTGGTGGAGTTTCTGGGGGTAAGTACAGGTATGGGAGGTTATAGTGAGCTACCTGTTCCCTTATTTTCGAAATTAGCGATACCAGCTTCAACATTTTCTTGGCGTCTCCATCTGTGGCTTTTTCAGCCCATTCATGGTATTCGCTTTCTCTGAGTTCTGGGTCGAGAAGTCTTACAGGTATTAGTCGCTTTTTCCAGCACTCTTCAGGATTCTCAATCCACATGGGGTATCTCTTTCCGTTCCGGACCCATCTTGAAACGTATATCACTTGGAACTCATCTTTGGGTATCTCATCAACACTGTTGTATTCTCCTGGAACTTTTACAAAATATGTTTTGTCAGGATAGTTATCCTTTAGACTTCTCCACAGGGCAGTTAAGCGTTGCTGGCCATCGAGAAGGAGTTCGTTTATACTCTCTCCCTCTTCCGGCGCACTTGTCAGAGGTCGGTAAACAAAAGGAACCCTGTCCCCAACACCAAGAACCAATGCAGAGCCTACCGGAAGGTCCCGAATAATGCTGGTTAGTAGCTCCGATATTTCCTTTGGACCCCAAGCTTCAAATCTTTGAAATCTTGGGAGAACCAATTGCCGTGTTCTTATCTTGGTGAACCAATCCTTAATAGAGCGATTTCGTGCCTCCATTCAGATGGCACCCGGAGAACTTACTAAGAAGGGTTATATAATATTTGTGGAAGAAGTTAAAGGGAAATATGGGCAATTATTTTGCGTTTCCGTTCTTTCTCAGGCTCTCTTCCCAGGTCATTATCATGTGGGTGTAGGTGTCGTCGTCCTCTTCGATGCCCCTCTTGATCTCGGAAACGTGGGCGTACTTGGCCTTGAACTGCTCGAGTATGTAATCGACGGCCTTCTCCGGGTCGGCCTTGGTGCCGCAGGTGTAGACGTCGAGCGCAGCGTAGCCCCTCTCCGGCCAGGTGTGGACCGAGATGTGGCTTTCGGCGACTATGACGACGCCGCTGACGCCGGTGGGGGAGAACTTGAAGAAGTAGCTTGACTTGACCTCCATGTTGCTGACCTTTGCCGCGTCGAGGAATATCTGTCTTATCCTGTCAGCGTCACTGAGAACCTCAGGATCGCAACCGGCAGCCTCCACAACGTAGTGGAACCCGATGGTCTCTATCTCGCTCATGGCCTCTCACCTCTTGTTGCTCCTATTACGTACCCTTTTTAAAGTTAAGCCCTTGAGCGGGGAACTATGGGCGGGCCGTTTTGCCGTTGAACTGCTCTGAATTGGCCTGGAATGCATTGAACTGTTGGGTTCTGGCTGTTATCGAAATTTTCCAAAAGCTCCTGGGGGATTCGGCCTAGTCCCGATTTGAAGGCTCTTTCATGGATTAAGCGCTCTCTCCGTCCCCGTTTGTCCCTGCTCATCGCTGGCCATTTTTATGCGTGAACCACTAATTTTAAAACTCGTCCCTCCAACTAACGACAAGTTTTGCAAAAACTAACGACGGGGTGAAGGTATGTCGAAGCCTAAAACCAAGGCAAGGCCCACGGCTGGCGATGCCGTGAGGGCGAAGAAAAGGAAAAAGCTCGGCTTTTTGGCCAAGATGGGGTACAAGAAGATGATTACGTATCCCCTCGCTGTGTTCCTCGTTGCTCTGATTCTGCTCGCGGTCAATTTCCCGACCCTGGGAATCGACCTGCAGGGAGGCGTCGTCGTTACTGCCTACGGGGTCAGCGCCAACCCCGACGAGCTGGCCAAGTTCATAAGCGACCAGCTTGGAGTCGATGTCAGGGTTGAGAGCTTCACCGGTGTCGATACAAACGGAGTTAGGGTTTACGCACCCGTTGGGACAGACCCGACCGAGATAATCAAAATCATGCAGCAGAAGTACCCTGATGCAGAGTACACCCACAGCGAGGTTCAGCCCACGTTCGGTGAAATCGCCCAGCAGCAGGGAATAAGGGCGCTCGTCTTCGCCTTCCTGGCCATGGCCGTGGTGGTGTTCCTGTTCTTCAGGAATATCGTGCCGTCCATGACGATAATCTTCTCGGCCCTCTCGGATATGACCATAGCCGTCGCCCTGATGGGCCTCTTCGGAATAGAGCTCACGACCGCGACCATAGCGGCCCTGCTGATGCTCATCGGTTACACCGTGGACAGCAACATTCTCCTCACCACCAAGCTCCTCAAGAGGAAGGAGGACAGCATAGACGAGGCCTACCTGAACGCGGTATCGACGGGCTTTACAATGAGTACTACGACCCTGGGCGCGCTCCTCATACTGTGGCTCATCTCCACGAGCCAGACCATAGACAACATCGCCATAGTCCTGATCTTCGGTCTTCTGGCCGACTTCATGAACACCTGGCTCCTCAACGCCGGCGTGCTGAAGTGGTACCTCTCAAATTCCGCCAGGGGTGGTAGCGAATGAGGAGAAAAACCAAGAGGCTCCTCCTTAACTGGAGAATTATCCTGCTCATTCTCTTCCTTGCGGGCTCGATTGCCACGCTCGCGGTAAAGCCTCTGACCTTTGGAATAGACATATCCGGTGGTGTGGCCCTGGTAGCCCAGACCGAGCACCCCGTGGACAGCGACACGATGCAGCTCGTCGTTGATTCGCTCCAGAAGAGGCTGAACACCCTCGGACTAAGGGACATAACGGTGGAAGCCCAGGGTGATCAGATAGTCCTCATAAAGGTAGCCAACGTCAGCACCGCCGAGCAGGCCAACCAGATAAAGGCGGTTATCGAGAGCCAGGGTGTTTTCTACATGGAATTCAACGGCGTGATCTTTGGAACCGGAAGCGATGTGGAGTACGTTGGCATCTATCAGATAAAACCTGACAACAGCTGGAGCGTCCCGTTCAGGATTTCAAAGAGCGCCGCCGAGAAGTTCGCCGAGCTGGCCAAGGGCAAGGTCGGCTGGCCCGTTGATATGTTCCTCGACCCGCCGGTCAATTCCCTCATGGTGGTTCCAGATTCCGTTTACAGACTAATGAACAGCACCGAGTTCAACGCCGAGGCCCCGGAAGCGCCCACCCTCATGGAGAGAATCTCCAAGGCCTTCAACATAACGGTTGTAGCCTACGCCAACCAGAGCGCGGACGAGATAGCCGGGCTGGCCGAGGGCAAGGACAAGATAGTCCTGGTCGATGTTCCGCAGGAACTCCAGAGCGGGCTTGAGGGAATGAACCTCACGGTCAGATACGTCCCGAGGAACCCTGGCGAGAGCGACCACCAGCTCATAGTCCGCGTTCTTGGCCTCTACGGCCCGTACTCCCTTGGTGAGGGCCTCACAATAGGCGAACCCCAGCAAGACGTCCAGATAACCGGAACCGCCCCCGACAGGCTCACGGCCGAGCAGGAGGCGAGCACGATATACACCGTCCTCAAGAGCGGTTCGCTTCCGGTCAAGCTCAACGTTGTTGGAATGGAGTTCATCTCCCCTAGGCTCGGCGAAAACTTCAAGACCCAGGCGCTCTACGCCGGAATAGCGGCGCTCATAGCGGTTCTTCTTATCGTCTACTTCCACTACAGGAACTGGAAGATAGCCATACCGGTCGCCAGCACGAGCTTCTTCGAGGTCCTCATAATCCTTGGCTTCGCCGCTCTGATAAACTGGAACCTCGACCTGCCGAGCATTGCAGGTATAATAGCGGCCATAGGTACCGGCGTCGATCAGCAGATAGTTATAACAGACGAGCTCCTTAGCGGTGAGAGGAGCACGAAGATAAGCAGGCGCTCGAGCGTAATCAAGAGAATGGGTAGGGCGTTCTTCGTCATATTCGCCTCGGCGGCAACCACTATAGCGGCCATGAGCTTCCTGCTGGTGTACTTCGTCGGAACGCTCAAGGGCTTCGCCTTCACCACCATACTCGGCGTCCTCATCGGAATACTGATCACCAGGCCCGCCTACGCCGAGATAGCGAAGTACCTGCTCGGTGAGGACTGATGTTCGTCGTCATAATGGGTGCCGGGAGGGTCGGCTTCCTCGTCGCCAAGATGCTCGAGGAGGACGGCCACGACGTCACCATAATCGAGATGGACAAGGCGAGGGCCAAGGAGCTCTCCCTCCTCATCAACGGCCTCGTTATCGAGGGCGATGCCACCGACCCGAGGACGCTGGAGGAGGCCAACATAAAGCAGGCAGACGCGTTCGCTGCCTTAACGGGTAAGGACGATGCGAATTTGCTCGCCTGTATACTGGCGAAGCACCTCAACCCGAAGATCAAGACGTCTCTCAGGATAGGCAACCCGAAGAACAGGAAGATATTCGAGGAGGTAACGGACCTCAAGCGCTACTTCGACTTCGTGATTTCGCCAGAGGAGATAGCGGCGGAGTACATAAGCCGGAACATCGTCACGCCAGGCTTCGACAGGGTGCTCTTTCCCAAGGAGGGGGCTGAGATAGTCCGCTTCACCATCGACGAAAACAGCGAGATAGCGGGCAAGTACGTCCGTGATCTTCAGCTGCCCAAGGACGCGCTCATGATAGCGGTCTACGACGAGAAGGGCAACCTAATTATCCCCTCTGGCGATACAAAGCTTCCTGAGAAGGGTCAGGTCATCGTCTTCGCCAAGAACAGCGCGCTTGAGGGCTTGAAGGAGCTCCTCGAGAGGAAAAAGCAGAGCGGCGAAGGTTAATATGGTTACCTTTTAATCTTTTATGTCCACTTCTCTCTCCGAACCTCGGGCCATCGTGCCAAAAACTATTTAAACCGGTTAGGGAAGCCAAAAGCGACGTGTGAGGAAACCTGTTTTCAGGGTCATTGGGGGGCTAATCATGGAGGACGTCATCAAACAGATTGTTGATGCAGAGAAGCGGGCGGAGGAGAGGATTGAGCGGGCCAAGGAGGAGGCAAGGGAGATAGTCCTCAAGGCCCGCGAGGAGGCCAGGCTCATCGAGCAGGAAATCATCGAAAGGGCCGAGAAGCAGGCCGAAGCCCTCATTGAGAAGGCCCGTCTCGAGGGCGAGGAGGAGGCAAAGAAAATCCTCGAGGAGGGTGAGGCCGAGATAGAGGAGCTAAAGGTCAAGGCCACGAACAATCTCGAGAGGGCCATCTCGGCCGGTATAGCGCTTGTGAGAGGGGGCTGAGATGTTCAGGCCGGAAGAGATGGTCAAGATCGAGGTCATAACGCTCAACCGCTATAAGGACAAGCTGCTCACCTACCTCCACGAGAACGGAGTGGTCGAGATAAGGGAGCTCGACGTCAGGGTGGCCCAGAAGGATTCCCCTAACGAGTACCACAGGAAAGCCGCTTCGTACAGCATAACCATCTCGAGGCTCGTCGATTTCCTAAAAGCCCACAGGAAGAAGGGCGGCGGTGGAATAAAGGAGTTCATCTTCCCGCCCGAGAGGGAGCGGAAGAAGTACAGGTACGAGGGGATAGAGAAGCTCATAAAGGACGTTGAGGCCTTCCTCTCCACCGTTGAGCCTGAGATAAAGGCGGTGGAGGGCAAGATAACCTCCACCCAGACCGAGATTGAGAGGATAAAGAATGACATCGCGATTCTCGAGCTCCTATCGGCAATTAACCTCGACGTGTCCTACCTCAAATCGACCGATATGCTTGAAATCGTAGTCGGCACCGTGGACAGGAACAGGTTCAGGCCCCTCGTCGAGGAGGTTAAGAAGGCCACCGACGGAAGGGCTGTCGTCGTCTCCAGGGAGCTTAAGGACAAGGTTTTAGCCGTTTTCGCCTTCCTCAAGCGCGACTACGAGAAGGCCAACCCGATCTTGGCGAAGTACTCCCTCGAGAGGCTCGAGGTCCCTGAGGGTAAGGGAACACCGAGGGAGCTCATAGCGGTCTACGAGGAGAAGCTCCGCGCCAAGGAGAAAGAGCTCGAGAGCGCCAAGAGAGATGCCGAGATGCTGGCCGAGAAGTACTACAATGACGTCGTCTTCTACCAGGAGCTGATGGAGAACGAGCGCGACAAGGCGAGCGTTTTACCGATGCTCGCGAGAACCAACATGACCTTCGCTTTGACCGGCTGGCTCCCCAGGACCGATGTCCCCAGGGTTCTCGAGGGAATAAAGAGGGTTACCGAAAACAAGGCCTACATCAACGTCCGCGAGCCGGGTGCAGAGGAGCTCGATGAGATTCCGATAAAGCTCAGGAACCCCGGCTGGGCCAGGCCATTTGAAATGCTCACGGAGATGTACGGCGTTCCCAAGTACGACGAGATAGACCCGACTCCGATAATAACCTTCACGTACTCGTTCTTCTTCGGATTCATGCTCACCGACTTCATGTACGGTCTCATCATAGCCATAATCGCGGCCCTCCTCGTCAAGGGGCACAGGAAATTCAACGACGGCACCTACAAGTTCTCCTACACCCTGCTCATCAGTTCGTTCTTCACCATGATAATGGGTGCCCTCTTCGGCAGCTACTTCGGCAACGCCCTCGACCTGGCCGGCTTCACCGTCCCGCGCGTCTGGGACACCTTCCAGGACGCCCTCGTGGTGCTCCAGCTGGCCCTGGCGATAGGCATAGCCCACCTGTTCCTCGGCTACACCCTGGGCTTCGTGGTCAAGTTCAAGAACGGCGACAGGAAGGGCGCTATACTCGACCAGCTGTCATGGATGCTCATAATCCTTGGAATCGTTACCCTCGTCCTCGGAACCAACAGCCCGAGCGCTGGAACCGCCGGCAAGGCGCTCTTTGGAATAGGTCTAGTGCTCTTCGCCATAGGCGAGGTGGTGAACAACGGTGGCCTGGCGGCGTTGCTGATAATCTCGGACTTCTTCGGCTTCGTCGGCAGCTGGCTCAGCTACGCAAGGCTTATGGCGCTTGCCCTGGCAACGGCTGGAATAGCCATGGTCATCAACATACTCGTCCAGATGGTCTGGGGCATAAGCATAGGCCCCGTTCCAATAGGAATAGTCATAGGTCTCATACTCTTTGCCGGCGGCCAGCTGTTTTCGGTCGCCATCAACGCCCTCGGAGCGTTCGTCCACTCGCTCCGTCTCCAGTACGTTGAATTTTTCGGGACGTTTTACTCAGGTGAAGGTAAACCTTTCGAGCCCTTCAGGGCAAAAAGAGAAGTTTCCGAGTTGGAGTTTGAAGCTTGAGGAGGTGTATGGAAGATGGACCCGATAGTTTACGTATCCCTTGGAGCCGCCCTTGCGGCCGGTCTTGCCGGAGCCGCTTCGGCCTTCGGTGTTGGTATAGCAGGCGCAGCCGCAGCTGGAGTCGTCGCCGAGGACGAGAAGAACTTCAAGAACGCGCTGATACTCGAGGGTCTGCCCATGACCCAGAGTATCTACGGTCTCATCACCCTGTTCCTTATCCTGATGGTCTCAGGAATCCTCGGTGGCGGCTTCAAGTTCACCGACCCGACCAACATGGACAACATCGTTAAGAGCGCCATACTCCTCGGTGCCGGTCTCGTGGTTGGCCTCACCGGCCTCTCGGCAATACCGCAGGGTATCATAGCCAGCGCTGGAATCGGTGCCGTCGCCAAGAACCCGAAGACCTTCACCCAGGGCATCATCTTCGCCGCTATGGCCGAGACCATGGCAATCTTCGGTCTCGTCGGAGCCTTGATAATGATAGTCACCGGAGTCGGCTTCTGACTCCGTCCAACTTTCTTTACAGCCAGGGGAGGAAGGAAGATGGAAGGGGCAGAGCTGATCATTCAGGAGATAAACAGGGAAGCGGAGCAGAAGATACAGTACATACTCAGCGAGGCCAGGGAGGAGGCGGAGCAGATTAAGGAGGAGGCCAGGAAGAGGGCCGAGGCCAGGGCCGAGTGGATAATGCGAAAGGCCCAGACCCAGGCCGAGATAGAGAGGCAGAGAATAATAGCCAACGCCAGGCTCGAGGTCAGGAAGAAGCGCCTCCAGGTTCAGGAGGAGCTGATTCAGGAGGTCATCTCAGCTCTCCGCGAGAGGCTGGCCGAGCTTCCCGAGGAGGAGTACTTCCCGATGCTCATCGACCTGGCGGTTGGAGCCGTTAAGGAACTCGGCTCTGAGAGCTTTGTCCTTCGCTCCAACGAGAAGACCCTGGAACTGCTTTCCAACAGACTCGACGAGTTCAGGAAGGCCCTCGCCGAGAGGCTCGGGAAGGATGTTGAGGTCGCCCTCGGCGAGCCGGTGCAGACTATCGGAGGCCTCATCGTTGAGACCCCCGATGGCTCCGTCAGGGTTGATAACACGTTTGAGGCCAGGATAGAGAGGTTCGAGGGCGAGCTGAGGGCCGAGATAGCCAAGGCTCTCTTCGGGTGAGGGCGATGGAACCAGGAGCCGTGAGCGGAATACTCAACACCACCCTCGCAGTGGTCTTCACCTGGGTGGGCTACAAGACGGCCAAGATAGTCTGGAAGTACACGCCCTACTCCTATCCGAACGCTAGGATAAAGGCGATGGAAGCGAAGCTCCTGACCGAGCAGAGGTTCAACGAGTTGGCCGAGAGCAGGACGCTCCAGAACTTCGTGGTCAGCCTGGAGGATACCGACTACAGGGACTACTTCGCGGACCTCTCGAGCTACGACATCGAGTCGATAGAGAGGGCCCTCGAGAGGGCCTTGGCCGGAACCTACGAGCTTATGGTTAAAATCCTCCCGAAGAGGTCCGCCCCCTTCTTCAGGCTCATGCTTGAGGAGTGGGACGTCAGGAACATAGCGAGCGTTGTCAAGGCCAAGCTCGCGGGCGAACCGGCCAGTGATTACGTCGTCGAGCTGGGAACGATGCTCCCCAAGGTCAAGGCCATGGCAGAGGCCAAGACCATGGAGGAGATACTCGTTATCCTTGAGGGCACCCCCTACGAGGAGCCCTACCAGAAGCTTCTCCTGGGCGAGATGAGCCTTAGGGAGTTCGAGACCGAGCTCTACAAGATGCACTACGCCAAGCTGCTCAACTATGCCCTCTCCAGGAAGGAGGACGAGAGGGTGATCCTCGAGGAGTTCGTGAGGCTCAGGATAGACAAGCTGAACCTCCTCACCGTTCTCAGGGCAAAGTCTGCAGGAATGGCCGCGGAGGAGATAAAGCCCATGCTCATTCCGGGTGGAAGCGTCAAGCTCGACCCGCTCCTCCACGTCGATGACCTGGGAATGGCCCTGGCCGAGCTGGACTCCACCAAGTACGGTAAGGTTATCCGCGACGTCAGGGAGGAAGTGGAGAGGGACCTCGGAGTCCTCGAGAGGACCCTGGAGAGGCACATCGTGGAGAGGCTTAGTGAGCTCAACAGGTTCTACCCGCTCAGCGTCGCTACACCGCTCGGCTACGTCCTCCAGAAGGAGAGGGAAATCCGGAAGCTCAGGGCCATAGCCAAGCTCATCAGCGATGGCCTCGAGCCCGAGAGGATAAAGGAGATGGCGGGTGATGCCGCATGAAGATAGCCGTGCTGGGGGACAGGGACACGGCGCTCGGCTTCAAGCTGGCCGGCGCCCACGAGGTTTATTCCTTTGACGACACGCCTCTCGAGCTGGAGAGGCTGAGAAACAAGCTGAAGGAGCTCATAGAGAGGGGCGACGTGGGAATAATACTCATAACCGAGAGGTTCGCCCAGAAGGTTGAGCTCCCAGAGGTTACCCTCCCGATCATTCTTCAGGTGCCGGACAAGTCCGGCTCTAAGTTCGGTGAAGAGGCGATTAAGGAGATAGTTAGGAGGGCAATTGGTGTTGAGCTGAAGAGGTGAAGGGAAATGGGAAGGATAATTCGCGTTACCGGTCCGCTCGTCGTTGCCGACGGAATGAAAGGATCGAAGATGTACGAGGTCGTTCGCGTCGGCGAAATGGGGCTCATAGGAGAAATCATACGCCTCGAGGGCGACAGGGCTGTTATCCAGGTCTACGAGGAAACCGCCGGTATAAAGCCCGGGGAGCCGGTCGAGGGAACTGGCGCTTCGCTGAGCGTTGAGCTCGGTCCCGGACTGCTCACCGCGATGTACGATGGAATTCAGAGGCCACTTGAGGCCCTCAGGGAGCTGAGCGGCGACTTCATAGCGAGAGGTCTCACCGCCCCGGCCCTGCCGAGGGACAAGAAGTGGCACTTCACCCCGAAGGTTAAGGTCGGGGACAAGGTCGTTGGCGGCGATATACTCGGTGTCGTTCCCGAGACCAGCATCATCGAGCACAAGATACTCGTTCCGCCCTGGGTCGAGGGTGAGATCGTCGAGATCGCCGAGGAGGGTGACTACACCGTCGAGGAGGTCATAGCCAGGGTCAAGAAGCCTGACGGAAGCATCGAGGAGCTTAAGATGTACCACAAGTGGCCCGTCCGTGTCAAGAGGCCCTACAAGAGGAAGCTCCCGCCCGAGGTTCCGCTCATCACCGGACAGAGGACTATAGACACCTTCTTCAGCCAGGCCAAGGGTGGAACGGCCGCTATTCCTGGCCCATTCGGTTCCGGAAAGACCGTTACCCAGCACCAGCTGGCCAAGTGGAGTGACGCCCAGGTCGTCGTTTACATAGGTTGCGGTGAGCGCGGAAACGAGATGACCGACGTGCTTGAGGAGTTCCCGAAGCTCAAGGACCCGAAGACCGGAAAGCCGCTCATGGAGAGGACGGTTCTCATAGCCAACACCTCCAACATGCCGGTCGCGGCGCGTGAGGCTTCCATCTACACCGGAATCACCATAGCCGAGTACTTCCGCGACCAGGGCTACGACGTGGCTCTTATGGCCGACTCCACCTCGAGATGGGCCGAAGCTTTGCGTGAGATTTCTGGAAGGCTTGAGGAGATGCCCGGTGAGGAGGGTTACCCGGCATACCTCGCGAGCAAGATCGCCGAGTTCTACGAGCGTGCCGGTCGCGTCGTCACCCTCGGAAGCGACGAGAGGATAGGCAGTGTCTCCGTCATCGGTGCAGTCTCGCCGCCTGGCGGTGACTTCAGCGAGCCGGTCGTCCAGAACACCCTGCGTGTCGTCAAGGTCTTCTGGGCCCTCGATGCAGACCTTGCTCGTAGGAGGCACTTCCCGGCAATAAACTGGCTCAGGAGCTACTCGCTCTACGTGGACTCCATCAAGGACTGGTGGCACAAGAACGTCGATCCCGAGTGGAAGGCCATGAGGGACAAGGCGATGGAGCTTCTCCAGAAGGAGGCCGAGCTCCAGGAGATAGTCAGGATCGTCGGTCCCGATGCACTGCCGGACAGGGAAAAAGCGGTGCTTATCGTCACCAGAATGCTCCGTGAGGACTACCTCCAGCAGGACGCTTTCGATGAGGTGGACACCTACTGCCCGCCCAAGAAGCAGGTCACCATGATGAGGGTTATCCTCAACTTCTACGAGAAGACCATGCAGGCCGTCGATAGGGGAGTTCCCGTTGATGAAATAGCCAAGCTCCCGGTCAGGGAGAAGATAGGACGTATGAAGTACGAGCCCGACCTTGAGAAGGTCAGGGCCCTCATAGACGAGACAAACGCTCAGTTTGAGGAGCTCTTCAAGAGGTACGGGGCGTGATGCTGATGCCGGGAATGGAGTACTCCACCGTTAGCAAGATTTACGGCCCGCTGATGATAGTCCAGGGCGTCAAGGGCGTTGCCTACGGTGAGGTCGTCGAGATAGAGACCGAGAGCGGCGAGAAGAGGAAGGGGCAGGTGCTTGAGGCCAGGCAGGACATGGCCATCGTCCAGGTCTTCGAGGGGACCCGTGATTTGGACATCAAGAGCACCCGCGTCCGCTTCACCGGCGAGACCCTCAAGGTTCCGGTTTCAATGGACATGCTCGGCAGGATATTCAACGGTATCGGGAAGCCCATCGATGGCGGACCGGAGATTATCCCGGAGGACAGGCGCGACGTCCACGGCGCTCCCCTCAACCCGGTCGCGAGAGCCTACCCGAGGGACTTCATACAGACCGGTGTCTCGGCCATAGATGGAATGAACACCCTCATTCGCGGCCAGAAGCTTCCGATATTCAGCGGTTCGGGTCTGCCACACAACATGCTCGCTGCACAGATAGCGAGGCAGGCCAAGGTTCTCGGCGACGAGGAGCAGTTCGCTGTCGTCTTCGCGGCAATGGGTATCACCTACGAAGAGGCCAACTTCTTCAAGAAGAGCTTCGAGGAGACCGGTGCCATCGAAAGGGCCGTCCTGTTCCTCAACCTCGCCGACGACCCGGCAATCGAGCGTATCATTACCCCGCGTATGGCGCTGACGGTTGCGGAGTACCTCGCCTTCGACTACGACATGCAGGTGCTGGTTATACTCACCGACATGACCAACTACGCGGAAGCTCTGCGTGAGATTTCAGCGGCGAGAGAAGAGGTTCCGGGCAGGCGCGGTTATCCGGGTTACATGTACACCGACCTGGCCACCATCTACGAGCGCGCTGGAAGGGTCAAGGGCAGGAAGGGAAGCATAACCCAGGTGCCCATTCTGACGATGCCGGACGACGACATAACCCACCCCATTCCCGACCTGACCGGATACATCACCGAGGGCCAGATAGTCCTCAGCAGGGACCTCCACAGGAAGGGTATCTACCCGCCCATTGATGTCCTTCCGTCGCTCAGCCGTCTGATGAAGGACGGTATCGGTAAGGGAATGACGAGAGAAGACCACCCGCAGCTCAGCCAGCAGCTCTACGCCGCCTACGCCGAGGGAAGGAGCCTCAGGGATCTCGTCGCCGTCGTCGGTGAAGAGGCATTAAGCGAGACCGACAGGAAGTATCTCAAGTTCGCGGACAGGTTTGAGAGGGAGTTCGTCGCCCAGCGCTACGACGAGGACAGGAGCATCTTCGAGACCCTCGACCTAGGCTGGGAGCTCTTGGCAGAGCTTCCGGAGAGCGAGCTCAAGCGTGTCAGGAAGGAGTACATCCTCAAGTACCACCCCAAGTACAGGAAGAGGGAGGGCTGACCTCCCTTCAACCTCTAGGTGGTCGAGATGGCAGAGCTGCTCAACGTCAAGCCCACCCGTATGGAGCTCCTGAACCTCAAGAGGCGCATTAAGCTGGCCAAGAAGGGTCACAAGCTCCTCAAGGACAAGCAGGACGCCCTGATAATGGAGTTCTTCACGATCTACGACGAGGCCCTCCAGCTTAGGGAAGAGCTCGGCAGGAAGATGGAGGAGGCGTTCAGGGCGCTCCAGGCGGCGGAGATGGACGTCGGAACGCTCCGCCTCAGGGAGATAGGCCTCTCGGTGAAGCCCAACAGGGAGGTCGAGATAAGGAAGAGGAACGTCATGGGCGTTCCTGTTCCGCTCATAGAGGCAGAATCCTTCCGGAGGAGCACGAGCGAACGCGGCTACGCCTTCGTCTCCAGTTCGGCCAGGGTAGATGCTGCGGCCGAGAAGTTCGAGGAGGTTCTTGACTTAGCCGTCCGCCTGGCCGAGGTCGAGGAGACCCTCAAGAGGCTCGCGAGGGAGATAGAGGTCACCAAGAGGCGCGTCAATGCCCTTGAGTACATCATAATCCCGCGCATGGAGGCGACGGTGAAGTTCATCAAGCAGCGCCTCGACGAGATGGAGCGCGAGAACTTCTTCAGGCTGAAGAGGGTCAAGGCCCTCATCGAGGCCAGAACCCAGGCCGAGGGCTCCTGACGGGGCAACCCTTTTATTCCTCTCCTCCATTTCTCTCCGGTGGTGGCATGACGGAGAAGCTGTTCTATGCCGACGCTTACCTCAGGGAGACCGAGGCGGTAATCAGGGACGTTGAAGTTGAGAGGGAGAGGGTCAGGGTTCTCCTCGACAGGACAGTATTCTACCCCGAGGGCGGCGGCCAGCCCTCTGACGGGGGGACAATAGTGGGTGAGGGCTTCAGGATTCTCGTGAACAGCGTCAGGGGCAAGGAGGAGGTATGGCACGAGGGAAAGCTTGAAGGCCGCCCTCCCGAACCAGGGGAATCCGTGAGACTGCTCCTCGACTGGAAGTGGCGCTACGAAAACATGCGCCAGCACACCGGCCAGCACATACTCTCCGCGGTTTTCAAGGAGCTTTACGACGCCAACACGACCGGCTTCCAGATATTCGAGACCCACAACAAGATAGAGATCGACTATTCCGGCGAGCTCACCTGGGAGATGGTTCTCGAAGCCGAGAGGAGGGCGAACGAGGTAGTATGGCGCAACGTCCCGGTTCGGATCGAGGTTTACCGGGAGCTCCCCGAAGAGCTCCGGAAGGAACTCCGGAAGGGACTGTCTGATAAGGTGAAGCCGCCCATAAGGATAGTCTCGATCCCCGGTGTCGATGTGACCCCCTGTGGCGGGACCCACGTGAGGAATACTGGTGAGGTAGGTTTCATCAAGGTTGTCAGGTTCTACCGCAAGAGCAGGAAGCTCTGGAGGATAGAGTTCGTCTGCGGCGGCAGGGCGCTGAAGTACCTCGATGAACTCCTGGGCGACTACTGGGAATCCCTGGACGAGATGCCCAACAAGAACCGCCCCCTGCTCGAGCGGGTGAGGGACCTAAAGGCAGAGGTAAAGCGCCTGGAGGAGGAAAAGGACGACCTGAGGCGGGAACTCTGGAGGTGGAAGGCTAAGGCACTCCTGGAAGAGGCCAGGGAAATCGGTGGGGTGAGGGTGGTCTCGTACGTTGAGGAGGCTCCGATGAAGGATGCCCAGGCCTTCGTGGTGTACCTCGTGGACAAGAACCCGAACACGGTGGCCCTGGTGGCCGGGGAGAACTACGTGATATTTGCCAAGAACGAGAACGTTGGGGCGGTCTCAATGAAGGAACTGCTCAGGGAGGTTCTGTCAGAGGCCGGTGGCGGCGGGGGCGGCAGTGAAGTGCTCGCGAGGGGAGGCGGCTTTGCAGCATCGCCGGGGGAGGTTCTGGAGCTGGCCCTTGAAAAATTGAGGGGGAAGCTTTCCCCCTGAACTCTACCCCCTTGACAGGAACCTCTCCTCCAGCTCGCGGTTTATCAGGACGAAGGCGAGGGCGAAGACCACGAGGGCGAGGCCGATGGGCACTATCATCCACCAGGCCATGCTGTATATCGCGTTCTGGCTGAGCACCATTCCCAGCATCGTTCCCCAGTTGAATCCGGGCGCGACCCTGAAGAAGCCCAGTATCGATATCAGCGCGATGACCTTGGGTGCGAAGAGCGAGAGCTGGTAGATTGAGTACGGCCCCACTATCCTCAGTATGTGCCTCCGGAGTATCCACTTCCTGTCGGCGCCCAGGCTCTCAGCCGCGGCCACGTACTCCTTGTTGAGCTCTGTCCTGACTATAGCCCCCACGTTCCTTGCTATCTTCCCGAAGAGCAGAAACGCCAGCGCCGGCACGAAGGCCCACATGGGTATCGTTATCCTGGCGTTGTAGGACACGCTCCCGGTCAGGGGTATGAGGGCTATCATGAAGGGTATGACGGGGATTATTGTGGAGAGCTTCGATATGGAATCCACGGCCGTTCCGGCCTTTCCCCTAAGTGAGGCGGCGAGGCCGGCGAGCGTTCCAAGGGCCACAGCCACCACCGCCGTGAGGTAGACGAGGATTACCGTCTGCCTCGCCCCCCACAGGAATGCCGCACCGACGTCCCTGCCGTAGGTGTCGGTTCCCAGGATACCGTAGGTGGCGCCTACTATTTTGACCGTTGAGTTCAGCGCCCCCTCGACGGTTATCGTGTAAACCCCGTGTTCCGGAACGACATCTCCGCTCAGGTTCACGAAGAACAGCGGCTTCAGGCCCATTCTAAAGGCCGTGTCCTCCATTCTGAACTCCACTCCCCTGTCTTCAGCTATCTCCATCAGCACCTGCCACTGATAGGCGAGGGAGACTTCATCGGAGGTTCCCCTGTAGAACTGGTAGCTCTTCCCTGAGGGTGTCGTCACCGTTACCGTCACGGGCCTTCCCTCGGTTCTGTTGAACTTCACTATTATGTCCTGGGGTGGCTTTGAGTACCTGAAGTCGTACTCGAAGGCCTGAAGGCCCGGCTGACTCTTTACAGGGGCCAGTTCCTCCGTTGGAGGCAGGCTCTTTCCGAAGAGGTTCACCCACGAGGGCGGAACGAGCTTGGGGTTGTCCTTCCAGTAGAGGCCGTTGTACCAGTTCTCTATCTTCTCCTCGTTCACGAAGTAGGGGGCGATGAACGCTGCGATGGTGTATATCACGATGATGGCCGCTCCCAGCCTGAGCTTGCTGGTTCTCATTGCCTCTCCCCTCCCGAGCGCGGGTCCAGGTAGAGGTACAGGCCCTCCATCACCACGGCGTTGATGAAGTAGAACAGCATCATAACCGCCGTCGCGAAGAACAGGATCTCGGGTGCATAGGCAAAACCGAACCCGTCCCCAATGCGGGTCAGCCCGAATGAAATCGCCATCAGATAGCCGAGGCCGTGTATGTTGAATATAACCTCGATGAGCATCATTCCTGTCAGTATCTCCAGGAAGTTGTACGTCGTGAATGTCAGGAACGCCGGTAAAGCGGTTCTGAGGAGTTTGCGCATTATCCTCCCCTCCGGCAGTCCCCTCGCGACGTCATAGAGCACGTGGTCGCCGTTGCGCTCGTTCACTATCATGTTCCTGACGTTGAACGCGTACTCCCACAGGCTCGAGAACACCAGCGTGAGCACCGGAAGGGCCAGGGCCCTGAGGTAGGTGCTCGTGGATAGGGTTCCGTGCACCTCCGCCCAGTTGATGGTGCCCTCGAAGTTGATGGGGAACAGGGAGAGCTTCCAGTAGAAGAGGAACAGGAACACCACGCCTATGAACCAGGAGGGCATGGCCGAGAGGGTTGGGGCCAGGACGGAGACCACCTTATCGATCCACCCCCGGTAGTAGCCTGCCCTCAGCCCCAGGAAAAGCCCTACCGCGAGGAGGAAGACCTCGGTCAGCACGAGGAGGGCGAAGCTCTTGACGACGAAGGTCTCCAGGCTCTCCCCCCTCACCTCCGGCGGGTTCCTCAGGAACTTCCATGTGGCGGAGAAGTAGCCGCCTATAGTGTCCAGCAGGCTACTGTCGTTTTTCGGGTAGAACTTGTAGACCTTTCCGAGGTCGTTCCGTTCAATCCGCAGTTCTCCACCCGCTATAATGGTTCCGACCACGAGAAGGGCGAGGAACAGGATTAGAAGGTTTCTAGTGATTATCCTGGCAGCGGCTCCGGCTTTAGCCATGTTTCCACCCATAAGTGGCATCGGTGTACTCTTTAAAACATTTACGAACCTGAGTAATTTTTGCCCGGTAGAAGAAGGAAATATAAATCAACGGTTTTCGGAAAATTAAAGCATCACTCCTGGAGGAGCGTATCAAGCCCCAATTTCCGGTATACGAACTTTTTTTGCTCCGCAGGTACTGCGGGCCTTGAGGTTTCCTTCTCCGCCTTCTCCCTGTCCATGAGGCCGTAGCGAACCAGGGCGGCTATCCTGCGGTGCTCGAAGCTGTGGCCGTGCTTCTCCCAGTAGCGCTCAAGGGCCGGCCCGAGGACGAGGCAGTTGGTGGTGTAGCCAGGCAGCTCGGGGAACTCGAAGGGGAGCCTCTCCAGGATTTCAAGCCTCTCCTTCTCGGTCATCATGGAGAGGAGCCGTATCTGAACCACTCCCCCGCTCATGAGCCTGTAGGGGTGGTGGCCGAAGGGAAGCTCGTGGCCGGTGATTATGTACCTGTACCCGTTCCTCAGGGCGTACTTCCTCAGCTTCTCCATCGTTCTCTTGGAGCAGCGCCTGCAGGGGGATTCCGCCTTGAGAAGGGCATCGCGGAAGATGTCGGAGTAATCGTGGCGAAGAACCTTGAACGGAACGCCCAGCGCCCTGGCTATCCTCCCGGCGTTCTCTATGGCCTCCCTCGCCATCAGCCCGTGGTCTATCATCACCGCCTCCAGCTCCGGGACCTTGAAAACCTCCTTTGCCAGATAGAGAGCCACAACGCTGTCCTTTCCGCCGGAGTAGGCAACTATTGCCCTGTCCACGTCCTTCATAAGCTCCTCCAGCTCGGCGCGGATCCTTTCCCTGTCCACCGGGTGTCTCAGATAGACCTGGCACTCCCTGCATATCGGCCTTCCGTCGATGATGTCTATCTTCGCCGTCCTCTCGTCGTGAACGCAGAGTGAACACCTTAGCATGGTGGGGAGGGAGAAGAAAGCTCTTAAAAGCTTTATCTGGGCAGTTTTGGCACCTTGGACTTGAGCTTCCCCGTGGTGTCCTTCGCCCTCTTCACCGTCTCATCGGTCTTCCTCTTGCCCTTCCGGGTGGCGAAGAAGCCGACCGTCGCTATGGCGTTCCTCAGGAGTATCCCGCGGTTGTTCCTGGCTATGAACCAGCCAAAGAGCAGGCCAAACGCTAGACCCGCCAGCCAGAGGGAGAGAATGAAGGTGTTGGCGCTCATACCGTTTGGGCTGAGCGTTACCGAGAGGGCCTTGTAGGCGAGGGCGAAGGCGACGACGAAGATCGTTTCGAGCAGTATCGACAGCTTGGTCGCCATTCCGATTATTCCCAGAACCGTGCTGTCCTCGGTGTACTCCTCTATGATTCTCTGGTCGTGGAGGCCGTAGACGAGGGTTCTCGTGATGTTTGCCCCGCTCCTGAAGGCGAGGAAACCGAAGATGGCCGCGCTCCAGCTGACTCCCCAGAGCTTCCATAACGCCCGGGCTCCAACGGCTATCCAGACAAGGGTGTAGAGCCTCTCGATGCCCTTCTTCTCGTTCTCAGGAACCTCGAGGCGGAGAACCTTCCTCCAGGCCATTCCCGTCAGGCTTCCAAAGGCCCTCATCAGCATCAGGGATAGGTTGATGAAGAGAAACGCCGTCAGGAAGAGGAATGCAAAGAGCTCCCGCAGCACGGGGTATCCCCCCTGTCCCTCTGGTTTTATTTTGCTCAGCACTTATTTAACGCTTCCCCTCAGCGCTTCAGGAACTCCTCCTCTATCTTCCTGCTCAGCGACACGAAGGAGAGCGCCAGAAGGCCTATGGAAACGCCCACCGGAACCACCTGCCACCACGCCAGCCTGTAGGTTGCTCCCTCCCTTATCGTCTGGCTCATTATGGTGCCCCAGTTGAAGCCCGGCACGATGTTGAAGAAGCCTAGGAGAGTTATGAACGCTATCGTCCCGGGGACGGCCAGGGCGAACTGGTAGATGGCGTAGGGCACCAGAACCCTTGAGACGTGCTTCCGGAGAATCCAGAGGGAACTCCCGCCGAGCGCCTTGGCCGATTCGACGTACTCCTTTCTGAGCTCCTCCTCGACCATCGAGCGGACGTTCCGCGAGACGTTTCCCATCATGAGAACTCCTACGATAAGGGCTATTGCGAGGGGGCTGGCCTTGATGACGTAGTTCTCGTCTATCGCCGCCGCCAGGACCACCGCGGACACCGCCACCGGAAGAACCGGGGTTACCGTCACGAGCCGTGAGATGAAATCCGCTATCCTACCCACCCAGCTGGAGAGGACGCTCAGCGTTCCCAGAATCAGGGCCAGACCAACCGTTGCGAGGGAGCCGAGGATAGCTATGGTTATGGTTTCTCTCATTCCCCATATGAAGCCGGTCCAGACGTCTCTCCCGACGGTGTCGGTTCCCAGGAGACCGTAGCTCTTTCCGAGCACCCTTATCTTCGGCTCTTTCTCCGGACCTTCGACCACTATCAGGTACCGCCCCTTCAGGAATTCCGGGTGATCTAGGCAGTCTTCGGTGGGCTTCGAGAATATTATGTTAAAGGCGTCGTGGAACAGCAGGTTCCCGCCTTCGGGCGTCACGTTGCACTTCTCCTCGGCTATTCTGACGAACACGCTGGGGTTCTTGGAGAAGTGTATCTCACCGAAAACGTAGCCGTCCCAGAGGACGTATTCCCGCCCGTCTGGTCCGATGATCTTTATCCTCATCACTCCCGTCGAGTTCGGAATGAAGATTATGTCCGAGGGTGCGGAGGAGTAGTGGAAGTCGTAGGTGAAGACGAACTCTCCGGCCTGACGCTCCCCCTGGAGCCACTCCGTCCTCGGCAATCCTGCAAGCTCGCCGTACCATTCCGGGGGAACGCCTATCGGGTTAAGACGCCAGTAGCCCAGGTTGTCCCAGTTCTCAACGTCCTCGCGGTTCAGGGTGAGGGGGCCGATGATGGAGACGATGAGGAAGGAGACGATTATCGCCACTGCCGCCGGGGTCGAGATGTTTCTCTCAAACATTCCGCCTCACCCTGGGGTCGAGCTTCAGGTAGAGGGCCTCCATAACCGTCGAGTTGATGAAGTATAGCAGAACCATGACGAGGGCGACGAAGAATATGTACCTGCCGTTGAAGGTGAACGTCTGTGTTATCTCGCCGCCGGGTGACAGGTGGTAGTTCTTTCCAGCGGAGCAGGCGAAGACGTAGCCTATGCCGTTCACGTTGAAGAGCTTCTCGACGGCCATCGCGTTTATCAGGAGGCTGAGGAAGTTGTAGCTTGTAAAGGTTAGGAAAGATGGAAGGACTGTTCTGAGGAGTTTTTTCATGATCCTTTTGTCGGGAAGGCCCTTGAGCACGTCCGCGAAGAAGTGCTCCTCGTGGGTTTCCCTCTTCACCAGGGTTCTCACGTTGAAAGCGTATATGACGACGTTGGCGAAGGTCAGCGTCAGGACCGGGAGGAGAAGGGCGTTCAGATAGGTGAAAACGCTTATCTCCCCGGTCGCCTTGGCGCGGGCGATGTAGTTCATGTAGTCTATCGTGGAAAGATCCAGCCGCCACCAGAGCGTCCACAGGAGAAATATTGCCCAGAACCAGCCGGGAATTGCGGAGAATATCGGTGCCAGTGTGGAAAGAACCTTGTCCCACCGGCCTCCCCGATAGCCAGCCTTCAAGCCCCAGTAGAGGCCCAGCAGGAACACCATGGCCATAGTCAGGAGGAGAACGATGAAGGTCGTCAGGATAGCCTTTTCCGGCGTCGTCATGAAGACCTCCTCGAAACTCTCCCTGGGGCTGGGGTTGTATATCCTGGCCTCCATGTCGCCCTGCTTCGCGACGATGACCGTTCCGTTCTTCCTGCTGAAGAGTGCGAACGAAAAGTTGGCGTACTCGTAGGTTTTTTCCAGGCTTTCTCTTATCCCCATCTTCCCTTCCACGGGAACGCCGAGCTTGTTCATCTCGATCGAGTTTATCTTGTGCTCGGCCTGGGCGATTAGGACACCCGTGATGACGAGAACAATTATCAGCAGTGTTACGTTCTCCAGGACTTTACCAATGAATCTCATTCCTGGAGCACCGTGGTAAAATACTCACCTCGCTTAAAAAGCTTTCCATCTGTGAATAAACCGAAAAATTTGGGTGTGTTTGGACATTTTGATGTAAAAATGGTGATTGAGGTTACGCTCTCTCCCTCTTCATCGCCGGTGCGACGTCCCTCGCAACGCGCCTCGCGCTGAACAGTGTCAGCGGGTCCATCGTCCTGTAGATTGCGAGCTGACAGCCGCTTATGCGGACGTCTATGTACTTCTTCGCCTCCATTGCGGCCTTCAGGTAGTCCCTTACGCTCTCGGCCCGCTCGAAGTCGAGGCCGGCCTTTTTCAACCGCTCGACGTTCAGCTCGTGAATCGTGAGGGGCTGGAGCATCATCTCGTCTATTCCAAGGGAAGCTGCAAGCTCCGCTATCCTCGGTATGTCCTCGTCGTTTATGCCCGGCATGAAGATGGTCCTCACAGCCGAGCGGACTCTCTTGTCGCCTCCCACTATCCTGAGGGCGTTTACAACCGCATCGAAGGTGTCGGCGTTGGTAATTTTGAGGTGCTTTTCCCTCGTTGATGCATCGAGGCTTATCATCACGAGGTCGAAGTCGAGCTTCTCCCACAGCTCCTCGGTGAGAAGGGAACCGTTCGTCTGAAGATCGAGCCTCGCCTCCGGAAACCTCTCCCTGAGCATTCTGTTGACCTCCACTATGCGCGGGCTTATGAGCGGCTCGCCGTACTGTGAAACGGTTATGGCGTACGGCCTCTCCCAGCCGTAGTAGCCGGGCTTTGGGGCCTTTCCGAGCTTCACCGCGACGTTTGAGTAGCAGAATATGCAGTCGTGGTTGCACGCCGGCGTGAGCTCGTAGCTCGGGTGGTGAACGGGGTTGGGATTGCTAAGGTCGAGACCCTGACAGCCCTGACAGTGGGTGGGGAACTTCAGATCCATCACGAACCTCTTTAGAAGCCTCGCCTCCTCGTTCTCGAGGATTTGCGGTTCCACGCCCATGCTCCTCGCGAACTCCTCCCAGCTCATCTTCTTCATTCTCTCACCGGCCGAAACAGAAAAAAGGGGTTTAAAAACCTGATTGGTCAGAGCAGTCCCCTGAGCTGGAAGCCGTCGAAGACCGGCCCGTCGCGGCAGACGAGGTACTTTCCGAGGTTGCAGGAGCCGCAGACGCCGATTCCGCACTTCATGTAGCGCTCCGCCGAAACCTGGACGTTCTCGTAGTTCATAACCTCCAGCACCGCTTTGAGCATCGGCTCCGGGCCGCAGGCGTAGACCTGGTCAAACTCGTTCTTTCTCTCCGCCAGCACGTCCGTTGGGAAGCCCTTTCTGCCAGCGGAGCCGTCGTCGGTGGTGATTATCACCTCGTCCACGTACTCTTCAATGTCCATCAGAGCCAGTTCTTCCCTGCTTCTGGCGCCGTAGATTAGGGTTATGCTCTTGAACCTCCCACTGTTCTGCCTCACGAACGCGTAGAGGGGTGGGATTCCTATGCCACCGCCGACGAGCGCTACCTTTTCCCCCTCTGGCTTGAAACCCCTGCCGTAGGGCCCGCGGATCCAGAGGTGGTCTCCCTCAGCCAGCTCGAAGAGCCTCGACGTGAAGGGACCAACGCGCTTGACGACTATCAAGTCCCTCCAGGCCAGGCTGAAGGGCTTTTCCCCGACCCCTGGAAGCCATGTCATTATGAACTGTCCGGCGGTAAATTTGAGCTTCTTATCGAAGCGGAAGGCCTTGACGTCCCTGGCAACGTCCCAGACTTCCCTAAGGGTTACCCTTTCCAGCATTTATCCTGACCCCCTCCGGCTTTCCCACGATTTCATCTTCCTCCATAACAACCCTTCCCCTGAGAAGGGTCATCAATACCTTTCCCTTCAGCTTTCTTCCCTCCCACGGGCTCCATTTTGCCTTCGTGTAGAAGTCCTCCGGTTTAACCGTCCATTCCCGCTTGAGGTCCACCACGGTGAAGTCCGCGTCCTTTCCCACCCCAAACCCCTTGTTCCTTATTCCAAATATTCTAATTGGATTCGTGTGCATCTTTTCAACGATGTCTGAAAGCTCGAGCATTCCCCTGTTCACGGCGTCGAGGAGAAGCGCCACCTCCGTTTCCAGCCCCGGTATCCCGGCCGCTCCGGCTTCCTTGTCCTCCGGCGTGTGGGGTGCGTGATCGCTGGCTATGAGTGGAATGTGGGAAAAGTTCCTCCAGAGTGCATTCCTATGTCCCTCGTCCCTCAGCGGAGGATAAACCTTGAGGAGAGGGTTCCCCTCGAAGTCCTTTCTCGTGAGAAAGAGATGGTGAGGGGTGACCTCGAAGCTCACCCAGGGTAGGTTTCTCCGCAGTATCGCTTCGATTCCACCGGCGGTTGATACGTGGCAGACGTTGAGGGGCTTTTCCAGATTTTCTGCCGCTTGAAGTGCCCGTTCTATCGCCAGAACCTCCGCCTCTGGTGGCCTCTCGGGGTTCCCTGCTATTACCTCCGCGTCCTCGGCGTGGACGCTAACGATGCTTGGAGCGCAGGAGTAGTCCGACTTAAAATCTTCTGAAAAGATTCCGCCAGTTGAGGCCCCCATGAAGATTTTGTAGAAGTCTGCCTCGGCTTTTCTCGCCTCGACGCAGTTGCCGTTTAGGAGGAAGCCCAGGGCGTAGTCGGCGTAGGATTTTCTGGCGAAAAGCTCTGCCCGCCTTTGAAACGTCTCGGAATCGGTTACCGGAGGTTTCGTGTTGGGCATGTCGAAGACAACTGTTATTCCTCCGTGTAGGGCTGCCATCGTCCCTGTTTCCACCGTTTCCTTCTCCCTATGCTCGAAGTCCCTCAGGTGGACGTGGACGTCTATCAAACCCGGGAGTACGACCTTTCCACGGCCAATTTGAATTATTTCTTCTCCCTTCAGATCGCCCCTTGAGACGCGCAGAATCCTGCCGCCAGAAACCCCTATGCTTCCTTCTATCAGTTTCCCACCCGTCAGGAATCGCCCTTTCAGAACCAGGTCGTACATAATGCCCGCACGCGTTTTGATGGGTTGGCATTTTAAGTTTTTTGCCTCCATGGGATTGGAAGCTGATGTTGAAAAGCCCCCTAATGATTTTTCGGGCTTTCTACAAACCTAATCGTCCTTAATAGGGCTTTTAGCCACTTGTCAATTTGGTTAGCTGGTAAATCTGGGAATGGGCTGTCGCATTTCTGGTTTTGGGCATTCTAACCTTTGATCCCTCGAATCGGCTGCATGTCCTCTTGTTTTCATCGACGTTACTTTTACAAGAACGTAACCCTTAAATAGGCTTTCAATGTATATCCTCATGCCATTATACACCACATATGGCAACATTGCCAAAAAGTGAAGGAGGCAGTGGAGTATGAAGAAGGCTTTGGGATTGTTTGTTATGGGTTTGATGTTGTTTAGTTTGTTTGCCGTCCACTCCGTCAGTGCGGCGGACTACACGCCGAAGGACATACCGCTGGACAGCGATGAGGCCAAGGCCAGGTTTAAGGCAGACCTCCAGTGGTACCTCAAGTACGGTCACTTTGTGATCAGCAACGGTCCGTACATTCTTGACATGTATGCTCCTGAGAACCTTTACCTTAAGCTCGTCAAGTTCAACGGTCAGAGGAACACTTTCAATGACGACCCCAAGCTCCCGAAGGACGGTTACGCTGATGTTATCGAGTACCAGGGTGTTCAGAACGAGGAGACCATAATCCTCCAGGTTGCCAAGGGTGAGTTCGACATTGGACTCTTCGCCTTCGGCGCCAACAAGTACCAGGGCCTCGGAAGTGACGTTCTCGCCAACCTCAACCTCTACAAGAGCGCCAGCTCCTCCGTTGAGCTGAGCATCAACCCGTACAAGGACCCCGACAAGGACATACCGATCGTTACCGTCGGTGACAGTGTTTACTTCAACCCGTTCGCCATCAGGGAAGTCAGGTTCGCCATGAACTGGCTCATCAGCAGGAACTACATAATCCAGAACATCTACCAGGGTAGCGGTGCCCCGGCCCTCAGCGGTATCACCCCGAGCGACCCGGCCGCCAAGTACTTCACCCCGGTCTATGAGGCTCTTCACCTCACCGCCGACGGAAACGAGGACCTCGCCCTTAAGATGATAAGCGACGCCCTCCAGGAGGCTGCCGACAAGCTCAAGGCCGAGGGCTACACCCTTGAGAAGAGGGACGATGGCTACTGGTACTTCGAGGGTCAGCCGGTTGAGGTTAAGTTTGTTATCCGTACCGAGGACGAGAGGAAGGACATAGGCCTTTACATCTCCGACCTCCTCGAGAAGAAGGTCGGATTCAAGGTTGATAGGATGCTCCTTGACAGGCAGAAGGCCAGCGAGATAGTCTTCAGGAAGCCGATCAGCACTTACGAGTGGAACCTTTACACTGGTGGTTGGGGTGCCGGTGGTCTTGGAAGCATGTACCCGGACTGGCAGATTTACTACTGGTACTCCCCGCTTGGCTACTACCCGAACTTCCAGGACCCGAGGCACCAGCCTGACGTCACCGTCGAGGACGCTCTCAAGTTCATAGGTGACGGTAGCGTTACCGCCGGCCTGCAGAAGCTCCAGACCAAGTACTACACCAGCGAGGAGAGCCTCGGCCCGATAATTAACTGGACCACCAAGGAGATCGGTTACCTCCTGCTCATGACCCAGTACACTGACCCGGCCACCAACACCACCATAGTCCTCAACAACGCCGACCAGTACTGGGACCTCCAGAAGATAGGCCTTACCATCGGTATCATGGACAGCGTCAGGATCTTCCTCGTTGAGAACTGGGAGTTCTACCCGGTGAACAAGGAGAGGGTCACCGACATCATCAGCGACCCGAGCGTTGGTATCGCCAGCAGGTGGAGCATAATGAGCGCCAAGACCCCGGACAAGCACCTTAAGGTCGCCCAGTTTGCCTCGACCGGTGCCCTCTTCATGAGCGCCTTCAACCCGGTCGGTGGTATCACCGACGTTTACAGCACCAGGCTCTGGAACCTCATCCACGACACCGGTGGAACCATCAACTTCGACGGTATCTACGTCCCGTACAGGTGCAAGTGGACCCTTGAGAAGGGTGAGTTCAAGGTTCCGGACGATGCCGTCATCTACAACCAGACCCAGGGCTGGATCACCGCCCACGCCGGCGAGACGGCCAACGTCAAGGTTACCGTCACCTGTGACATGGGCGAGTGGCAGAACGGCGTGAAGATGACTATTGACGATATCAAGTACTACATCGCCTTCGTTTACACCTGGGCTTACAAGGACACCCCGGACGACCCGTACTACGACAGCTCCCTCAGCTCGACCGCCGCTACCTACCAGACCTACCTTGGCTTCCAGTTCAACGACAACGGCTACGTGGTCTACGGAAACTACGTGCACCCGTTCGCCGACGACCTGACCGCTAGCAACTACATAATCTATCCAGACATGCCGTGGGAGCTCTACTGGGCCATGGGTGAGCTCGTCGCCAACAGCGACGCCTACGACGCCAGCAGCAAGTACTCCTTCAGCAGCAGCGGTGAGGGCCTCCTCCAGCTCGACCTCCTCACCAAGCAGCACGTCGATGACCTCGCCAAGGTTATCCTCAAGATCTCTGGCCTCACCTGGGACGAGATAACCAGCACCACGACCACCACTGAGACCGGCCCGAGCGTCACCACCCCGACCACTCCGACTGAGACCCCAACCGGTGGCGACAACACCACCACCTACGTCGTCGTCGGCCTGGTGATAATCATCATCGCCGCGGCCGCCTGGTACTTCACCAAGAAGAAGTGATTTCGTTCTTTTCCTACCTTTTTGTTTGCTTTTCTCCAGAATATCCTTTGGAACCCCTAATGCCCCGTGCCCTTCAAATGCGCTTTTGTGGCCATTTTGGGAAAATGTGTACATTGATGCAGTAAGATATATAAAGCCGGTTTTACAATGCTGAAAAAGATGCTCTAAAACACGACCAACCTGCTGTTTGGGGGTGAAAAGATGGGGTATCTCAAGTACCTGCTGTTTAGAATTGCAAACGCAATCCTCGTTCTGTTGATAGTGACGTTTATCATCGCGGCCCTCTTCGTGAAGGTCGCGGAGCAGAGCAACCTAGCAAAGATGAACGATGAGATGATGCAATGGGACAGAACCACCGGTCAGAATATCCTGAGAACCCAGGGTCAGGACGCTTATGAGAAGGCCAAGGCAGAGTATGAGGAGTTCTTGAGGGAGAAGTACGAACTCAATCTCCCCTACTGGCAGAAGGTGTATAACAAAGCAATCCGCACTCTCAAGCTGGATTTTGGAACAACCACGACCCCAATTTTTGGAACCAACGACGTGGCTGAAATCATCAAGGTTGCCGTTCCGAGGAGTGTTCTGCTCTTCACGACCGCCACGATAATCGTCATCATACTCGGTATATTCCTCGGTGTCAGGGCGGCGAGACACGCCGGCAGTGTCTTCGACAGGGGGCTTTCCGTGTTCGCCCTTATCACCTACAGTCTTCCGATGTGGTGGACGGGAATGATGTTCCTCCTGATATTCGCCTACAAGCTCGGCTGGTTCCCGCTCAGTTCGATGTTCGACCCACAGCTCACGGGCTGGGCACACGTTAAGGACGTTATATACAAGCTCACCCTTCCAGTTCTGACCTACGTCTTCGTTGCCTTCGGCGGCTGGGCTTGGACGACCAGGAACATCATGATAGGCACCCTCCAGGAGGACTTTATCATGGCCGCTAGGGCCAAAGGTATCCCCGAGCACAAGATCATCTACGGCCATGCCCTCCGCGCGGCAGCGCCGCCGATAGTGACCATGATCATCTTCGCCCTCCTCGGTTCACTTGGTGGTGCGATCATCAGTGAGCTCGTCTTCAACTACCCTGGAATGGGCAGGCTCTACTGGGTCGCCCTCCAGCAGAACGAGACCAATCTCCTCATAGGACTGACGTACTTCTTCACGGTGCTCTACCTGGCTGGAGTCGTCCTCGCTGATATGATCTACGGATTCCTTGACCCGCGTGTCAAGGTCGGTGCTTCCTCCAAGATGTGAGGTGATTCACGATGAGATGGGTCGATTTCAAAGAGGGATTGAAGGAGTTCCTTGATGAGTTCAAGAGGGAGAAGACCGGCATAGCCGGTGTGGTTCTCCTCGTCCTCCTTATCCTCGTCGCCCTTACCGCTCCGTACACGACCATACCTGACCTGCCGGAGAAGTGGAGGAGCTCGGCTTACTGGGAGGACAACCCCAAGAATGTCCCGCCCACTTGGTACAACATGTTCACCTCCCAGAAGCTCGTTCCCCAGGTGGTGTACTACAAGGACGATCTCTCCATAGCTCACCCGAGCAACACCGAAACCGTAATCGAGGCCACTTATAACTTCCCGGACGGCTACTACCTTGGCCCGCAGGGTATCATAATTAGGAACATCAACGTGACCGTAAATCAGCCCGCGAATGCCCCGACCTACAGCCTGTACCTTGAGAGGCCTGACGGAAAGACCGTTCCGCTCGTCGAGAACAAGCCCCTCACCGGCTCCACCACGATAGCCGTCGGTAGAGATGCCGCAATCTCTGCCAACATCTACGTCTGGCTCGTGAACGTCACCGAGGGAAGGGAACTCGACCCGTTCCAGGCCCAGATGGATCCGATAGTCATCATGAACATAAACACTCTTATCTCAACGGCCTTCGCCAAGGTCGAGCCTGGAATGAAGGCTGAGGACATTATAAACAACCCCGAGCCCCTCTGGGGCGACTACAAGCTCGTCCTCAAGATCGACAACCCTGCCCCCGACCAGAACAAGGTCATCATCGATGACATAAAGGTCACCTTCCTCGGTAGGAGCTACGGAACCATGGGTACCGACTACCTCGGCAGGGACCTGTGGGCTGGCATCATCTGGGGTAGCAGGGTCTCGCTTACCATTGGTATACTCGTCTCAGTCCTCAGCACCCTTATAGGCCTCGTCTACGGAGTTACCAGCGCCTACCTCGGCGGAAACGTCGATGAGTTCATGATGCGTATCAACGAGATATTCGCCTCAATTCCAAGCCTGCCAATACTTATCCTCATAGGTGCCACCGTCGGACATGTGACCCTAATGTTCATAGTGCTCCTGCTTGTCATATTCGGCTGGATGGGAATAGCGAGGATTTCGAGAAGTATGGCCCTCCAGATCAAGGAGCAGACCTACGTCGAGGCCGCCAAAGCCCTTGGTGCCGGCAACGGAAGGATAATCTTCAAGCACATACTGCCACAGCTCCTGCCCTACGCGTTTGCCGTCATAGCCCTCAGCGTTCCGGGTGCAGTTATAGCTGAGGCTTCCCTGAGCTTCCTCGGTATCGGTGATCCGACGGCCGTTACCTGGGGACAGATACTCAACGCGGCTCAGACTCAGTCGGCCACGACCAAGGGTTACTGGTGGTGGGTCCTCCCGCCCGGGCTTGGTATAGCCGTCGTCGGCCTTACCTTCGTCCTCATAGGTACGGCCCTCGATAAGATACTCAACCCGAGGCTCAGGAAGCTGTGAGGTGGTATGAATGGTCAAGAACGTACTCGAAGTTAAAGACCTCAAGATGTATTACTTCACCAACAAGGGTGTCGTCAAGGCCGTCGATAACATTTCCTTCAACCTCAGGAAGGGTGAGGTGCTGGGACTTGCCGGAGAGAGCGGATGCGGCAAGTCCTCCCTCGGTTTTACCCTTATGGGCATGCCAACTCCTCCGGGCAAGATAGTCAGCGGAAGCATCAAGATTGACGGCAGGGAGATAGTCGGCCTTCCGGAGGACGTTCTCAGGAAGGAGATACGCTGGCAGAAGATTTCGATGATCTTCCAAGGAGCTATGAACGCCCTCAACCCTGTCTACACCGTCGGCCACCAGATGATCGAGCCGCTTCTCCTCCACAAGGGAATGAGCAAGAGCGACGCCCTCGACAGGGCCCAGAAGTATCTCGAACTCGTCGGCCTTGACCCGGAGATAGTCTACCGCTATCCTCACGAGCTGAGCGGTGGTATGAAGCAGCGTGTTATCATAGCCTCCGCTCTCCTCCTTGAGCCCGATGTGGTCATAGCCGACGAGCCAACGACGGCACTTGACGTCGTTGTCCAGGCCCAGATCATCAACCTCTTGAAGAAGCTCAAGAAGGAGCTCGGCCTTTCCATGATATTCATCACCCACGACCTCAGCATTCTTGCGGAGATCAGTGACCGCGTTGCCATCATGTACGCGGGCAAGATCGTCGAGATTGGAGACAGCGAGAAGATCTACTACGAGCCGGCTCACCCGTACACCCAGAAGCTTCTCGCGGCAATACCCAGGCTCCACGAGGACGTTGAGAAACTGGAGTTCATTCCTGGACAGCCGCCCAACCTCATCAATCCGCCGAAGGGCTGCCGCTTCAACCCGAGGTGCCCGTACGTCATGCAGGTTTGTAAGGAGCAGGAGCCCGAGATGAAGGAAGTTGATAAGGATCACTACGCTGCATGCTGGCTGCTGTGAGGTGTGAGAAATGGCCGAGCCGATACTTAAGGTTGAAAACCTCAAGAAGTACTTCCCGATCAAGAGGGGCTTCCTCGACACCATCAAGGGCGCTCCCCAGAAGAAGGTACACGCGGTGGACGGCATCAGCTTTGAGATATACAAGCAGCAGGTCTTTGCCCTTGTCGGTGAGAGCGGCTGTGGTAAGTCCACCACTGGAAAGCTCATCGTCAAGCTCCTCGAACCAACGGACGGAAGGATATACCTCGAGGGCAAGGACGTTACCCACATCAAGACCAAGGAGGAGATACTCAACTACCGCAGACACGTGCAGATGATATTCCAGGACCCGTTCAGCTCTATGAACCCGAGGTTCAGGATATTCGATATCCTCGAGGAGCCGCTGCTCATACACGGCATAGGTGAGACCAAGGCCGAGCGCGAGGAGCTCATCTACAAGGCCCTAGAGATGGTCAAGATAACCCCACCTGAGGACTACGTCGGCAGGTTCCCGCACATGCTCTCCGGCGGTCAGAGGCAGCGTGTGGCAATAGCCCGTGCGCTGATCCTCAATCCGACCTTCATAGTGGCCGATGAGCCGGTCTCGATGCTCGACGTCTCGATCCGTGCAGAGGTTCTTGAGCTGATGAAGGAGCTCAAGGAGAAGATGGGCGTCACCTACCTATACATCACCCACGACATGTCCACCGCCAGGTACTTCGCCGACTGGATGGCGGTCATGTACCTCGGAAGAATAGTCGAGATGGGACCTGTCGAGAAGGTCATCGACAACCCGCTCCACCCGTACACCAGGGCCCTCTTAGCGGCCGTTCCGGAGCCGAAGCCCGAGCGCAGGAACGTCATCAAGGAGCTGCCCATCAAGGGTGAGGTGCCCAACGCCGTTGACATACCGTCCGGCTGTAGGTTCCACCCGAGATGCATCTACGCCCAGAAGGGACTCTGCGACACCAAGCACCCGCAGCTCGTCGAGTACGAGCACAACCACTTTGCCGAGTGCCACCTCGTCGGCAAGTACTGACCCCCTTCTTTTCTTTCTCTGGGTGATGCCGATGGGAACACTCCGTGAAGCTATGGGCTACCCCCTTCTGCGGGCTGGGATACTTCTCCTTGTGCTCGCCCTCTTAATCTCCGCGGCCGGCTTTTACCGCGTGACTAAGAGCTATTCCTCGAGCGGAACCCTCGGGGAGGGAATGCATTATCTCGGCGACGACAAGTTCGAGACGGATTACGTTTATCCTAACCGGACGCTGGTGGTTCAATCTGAAAACGCCACTTTCTCCCTCCTTCAGGGGGACGAAATGTACAACTACACCCTGGTGAACGATTCCCTGACCCTTTACCCCGCCCAGAGGCCGGTGATATACGTTTTTAAGGGGAGAGTGGAGTACAACTACACGGTCACGGCGCAGGATTATCCCTACGCCATCTACTCGCTGGTCGCCTTCGTGCTGATGCTCGTGGGAGTAGTGTTTTCCTTTATGGGTTATACCCAGTTCCTGAGGGACGTCAAGGAGGGTAAGAAATGAGAATGCTCGACTACGGGGCCGCCATTGAACGGGTGATCGATTTCATAAGGGAAAATGTTGAAAACGCCGGTGCTGAGGGCGTTGTCATCGGGATAAGCGGGGGTATAGACAGCACCACGACCACCTATCTGGCGGTTAAGGCCCTTGGAAAGGAGCGCGTCCTCGGCCTCATAATGCCCTACTATCACAACCAGGACGTTGAAGATGCAAAACTTGTCTGCTCCTCACTCGGAATCGAGTGCAAGCTGATAGACATCAGACCCATAGTCGATTCCTTCGTTGCCCAGCTCGGCTTCCAGCCGGACAAGCGCTCCCTCGGGAACATAATGGCCAGGACGAGAATGGTCCTTTTGTACGCCCACGCCAACGCGAGGAACTACCTTGTTCTCGGAACCAGCAACAGGAGCGAGTTCCTGACGGGCTACTTCACCAAGTGGGGCGACGGCGCGAGTGACTACGCACCTCTCATAAACCTCTACAAGACGGAGGTCTGGGAGGTGGCGAGGCTCCTCGGCGTTCCGGAAAGGATAATCGAGAAGAAGCCGACGGCGGGCCTTTGGGAGGGCCAGACCGACGAGGACGAGCTCGGAATAAGCTACCACCTGCTCGACGAAATCCTCTGGCGCCTCGTAGACCAGAAAATGGAGAAGGAGAGAATAGCTGAGGAGCTTGAAATTCCAATCGAGAGGGTCGAATACGTCGAGAACCTCGTGAGAAGAAGCGAGCACAAGCGCCGTTTACCCCTCGGTCCAGCGTTCTGAGGTGAGCCGATGAAGCGTGGTTATCTTCTCGTTTTTCTCGCCGCTTCCACTTGGGGAACCCTTGGAATATTCGCCAAATACCTGGACGGCTTTGGACTCAGCCCCTTCACGATGGTCTTCTATCGTGTTCTCTTCGCGATCCTTCTGCTGGGAACCTATCTCAGGCTCCGAGGGATTGGCTTCTCCCTTGAGCGTTCTAGGCTCAAGTTCTACGCCCTCTACGGCTTCTTCAGCATATTCCTCTTCTACACGCTCTACTTCTACACGGTGACGATTTCCTCAGTTTCCTTCGCGGTTCTTCTCCTTTACACGGCTCCGATTTACTCGATGATAATGGGAAGACTGATCTTTGGGGAACCGCTGAGGGGGGAGAAGCTCATCGCTCTGGCAATGGTTATCCTGGGCGTTCTCCTCGTCAATGGCTCCGGAACGGAGTTCTCGGCCAAGGCACTCCTCTTTGGCCTTCTGACAGGCTTTACCTACGCCCTCTACGGCGTCCTGGCAAAGTTCGCCGTTCGAAAGGAAGAGCCCGAGAAGGCCCTCTTCTACACCCTCCTCTTTGGTCTTGTCTTCCTGCTTCCATTTACGGATTTCGACGTTCCCGTTGGGGCGATTCCCTACCTCTTCGCCCTGGCTCTTTTCCCGACGTTCCTCGGCTACATACTCTACAACCACGCGCTAAGGGAGGTCGAGGTTAGCAGGGCGAGCATAGTGGCGACCATCGAACCGGTCGTGGCCATAGCATTGGCATTCCTGCTCTTTGGTGAAAGGCTCAGCGCGGAGCAGTTGATAGGTGCGGCCCTCATAATAGGCGGTTCGGTCCTCGTTCACGTTAAGGAAGGAGAAAAGTCCGGGAAAGCGAGCTAAACGTGGAAGTACCGTTCGAGCTCCCACTCGGTGACCTTCTTGGTCTCCAGGGGAAGCTCTTTGGCCTTGAGGTAAGTAACGTACTCCTCCCACTCGCGCTCCTTGTAGGCGATGAAGTTCTTGTATGCCCCTCCCAGCGCCTCCCTGACTACCTTGTCTTTCTTCAGTTCCTCCAGCGCCTCTCCAAGGCTTCCGGGAAGGGTTTCGATGCCGGCTTTGCTCCTCTCCTCATCGCTCATCTCGTAGACGTTCGTCTCCACGTAGGCCTCCGGCTCGAGCTTCCTCTTTATCCCGTCTAGCCCGGCCATTAGTATCGCCGAGAACGCCAGATAGGGGTTGGCGCTCGGGTCGGGACAGCGGTACTCTATCCTCGCCCCGTTGCCCCAGAACGCGGGAACTCTGATGAGCGCACTCCTGTTCCTGTATCCCCAGCTTATGTAAACCGGCGCCTCGTAACCCGGAACGAGGCGCTTGTAGCTGTTCACCGTCGGGTTTGTAACGGCGGCTAACGCCTTTGCGTGCTTGAGTATGCCTGCTATGAAGTGCAGTGCCGTCTCTCTCAGCCCCTCCTCGCCGACGAAGGCGTTCTCTCCGTCCCTCCACAGGCTGATGTGGAGGTGCATTCCGTTGCCCGGAAAGCCGTAGATTGGCTTTGGCATGAAGGTCGCGTAAAGGCCGCGCATCTCGGCCATGGCCTTGACTAGGTACTTGAAGCTCACTATGTTGTCGGCCGTCTTGAGGGCCTCGTCGTAGCGGAAGTCTATCTCGTGCTGGGCCTTACCTACCTCGTGGTGGAGCACCTCGGGAACGAGGCCAAACGCTTGCATGTAGAGCGCTATCTCCCTCCTGAGTTCCCGGGCCTTATCGAGGGTAACCAGGTCGAAGTAGCCGCCTCCGTCGGGAACCTGTAGCTCCCACGTTCCGTTCTTCCTGAAAAGGTAGAACTCGGGTTCGGGCCCTATGTAGGCTTTGAAGCCCTCCTTTTCTAGCCCCTCGAGAGCCCTCTTCAGAACCCCCCTCGGGTCAGCCTTGTAGGGCTTTCCGTCCTTGTAGATGTAGCCGTAGACCCTGGCTATGCCCTCCCAGGGAACTTCCGCGTAGGTGCTCGGGTCGGCCTTGAAGATCAGGTCGCTGTCCTCTATTCCCTGAAAGCCCGGAATTGAAGAGCCGTCGAATGCTATGCCGCCCTCTACGGCCTCTTCATACCTCCCTATGGGAATTTCCATGCCCTTTGGAACTCCGTTCATGTCCACGAATATGAGCTGGACGAATTGAGGCCTCCCACCGCTTGAAGCCCTTATGCCGGAGATTTCGTTCATTTTTATCACCATTTAATGTTCTATTGTTCATTTTTACGGCGAAATGTTGAACGATTATGAGAATAAAAGCCTTTTCACAGGATTTTTGTCATTGTGACGAGGGGCATAGCGGCATTTGAGGTGTTTGACAAAATAGTGGTTATTATGTCGTTGAGAACGATTAAAATGGGCATTTAAATGGCAAACAAAGCTTTTTGTTTCCTAGGTGTAGCAGGGAACATGCCAACGGCGGAGGACATACTGAACCGCGAGATAGTGAGGGTGAACCTCCACCTTCCAGCCTTCCGCCCCACGCTCTCCAAACTGCTGGCGGAGGAGGAACCGAGGGTCAAGCTCAGGGACGGTAGCTGGCATTACTTCCGGCGCTCGGAGCTCGAGTACCTGAACTCCCTGCTCGATGAAAACGAGGTCGAACTCCTCAAGGTTCCCATAGTCTTGGAGATAAGCACCGTCCACCGGGGCTACTTCCGGGTTCGCGGCAGGGTAGAGGTGAAGGTCATCGACAAAGTGCTGGAGAGCTATGACCCTCTCGATGAGCAGGCGGAGAGGCTTTATCATCGGTACCTCCTGCCCCGCGTGAGGCGCGTCCTCCCAACAACGACCACCTATGCGTTCATCGCGGAGTGATGGATATGGACGAGGAAGCCAGAGTTCTGAGGGACTACCTGACCTTCACTGTTCCCCATATCACCGTTCTAGCGGGCGCCATTCTGGGGATTCTGATGATAATCGGCGTTCCCGTCAGGACGGCCCTCGGAATATTTGCCATCGCATACGGCTTGATGCTCACTGTACTCGGACTCATCATACGCCCCCACGTCTCGGGGAATCTCCTGTATCGCCTGACTATGGCTTTCTTCGTCGGTCTGGTCGCCGTGGGTGCGTTCCTCCTGCTCCGTGGGGGGTAGGGTTTATATTGAAGAAGGTACAATTACCTGTGGTGGAAGTGATGAGGAAAGTATTGCTGGCGCTCACGGTGCTCATTGTCCTGGTTTCCCTCCTTCCTGTCGCGTTCGCCCAGTTTGCCCAGCTCGAGACGAGCGATGAGATAACCGTTCTGAGAGGCGACTACGGCTCGGGAACGGTGTGGCTGACAAACGCTGGAGGATTCACCTACAAGGTCGTCAGCTACCAGCGCTTTTGGGTCGAGGACTCCTCCGGGAGTCATATTGAGGGGTTCACCTTTAACATATCTCCGCACGTTTTCACCGACTGGGCGCCCAAGGCCCGCAAGTCTTTCTCGTACACCATAGAGTGCCCCTCCAACGTCTCGGGCGGCACGTACACCCTGGTGATGAGGTTCTTGGCTTTTACCCCCGATGGTTCGATGTACATTCTGTACGCCAGGATACCCCTTCACATTATCCAGGAGCCCCTTGACTTTGGCGTGGCCGAGGCCTACGTTCAAGGTAGGCCCGGCGCTTCGTACGCCCTCAACGGGGAAACGATAGTCGTGTTCTCCCACGTCACCAACATGGGGCATCGGAATGTCTCTGCCATTGGAGAGGTTTCTCTCGTCAAGGACGGTAGGGTTTACTTCTCCAGCAACAGGTCGCTGACCCTTCTACCCGGAGACAATCTGATAAGGTTTGAGGTTCCAGTGGATTACGACCTTCCTCCGGGAACGTACACCCTCCATTACACCATTAGATATGAGGGGGGCACGTACAGGTACTCCAAAGATTTCTCGGTCAGGTTCGGCGTCAAGCTGGTGGGGATCTCAGTTAAATCCGGCGAGGTTCGGTTGAACGAGGGCAACAGCGCTTACGTCACGGTTCTTTCGGAGAGAACCATCACGCTCAACCTGACCGTCGAGACCTACCTGGACGGGGTTCTGGTGTCGAGGTCTGAGAAGCCCATCGGTCTCGGTGAGGGCACCACCGTCCTTGAGGTTCCGCTCCCGACAAACGTTTCCGGAGCCATGAAGTCGATTATCAAGCTTAGGTTTGGGGACAGGCTGCTGGGGCAGGGCGATGTCACGTACCGTGTTCTCGCGCCCCCTGTAATCAAAAACGTTTCCTATGAAAGGATCTCCGGGGGTGAGGTGCTCTTTCGGCTGGTTGTTGATAATCCCGGTGACAGAGAAGTGGACGGCATTCTGGCCTACCGTATATACTCGGACGATGGGGTTCTCTACAAGGACACGATAGAGCAGTCCATACCGCCCGGTTCGAGTGAGATGGCGGTGAGGTTTGAAGTCCCCATAGGAAAGACCGTCTATTACGAGTTCACGCTCACTGCCGGCGGCGAGTCCAGCACGGTGCGGGGACGGCTCTACATTGAGCCTCCTGCCACTACCACGAATCCCTACACCACAACGTCGTCCCCCTCTTCCACACCCTCTACGACCCCCTCTAACACGACCACCATCGTGGAAGGGGACTCGAACGCCACCTGGGTGATTCTGGTGGTGCTCGCGTTCCTTTTGATGGCAGGGGGCGCGTTCTACTACACGAGAAAGGAGGACAAAAGAAAGAGACGACGCGTCAGACCAAAGCCAAAGCGTCGCTCCCCGCTCGGAAGGTTCAAGCCGCCGAAGCCCCCCAAGTTCCGGGAGAACCGGGAGCTTCCGAAGAGGAAGTGAACGCCAAACCTTTTTATCCCCTTTTTTCATAGCCCTTCTTGGCGAGGGGGTCGGGGGCTCTCGGGGTTCTCCCGAGGAAGTTCCGCCCACCGCACCGGGGCCGCGGTGCCGCAAGGCACCTCCCGAGAGGGAGGGCAACGGCGCAGAAACGACACGGCCCCCGGGAGATGTGAATGACGCGCGCGAAGGGCCCGGCGACGGTGCCCGAGATAACCCGCAGACGATCCCGGGGGATGCGGTGAAACGGCCGTCCCGCGGGGTGCAAGGCCGAGGGAGGGGCGATGAGTTCCCGGTGCGAGCCCCGTGGTAGGCCGCTCAGTCGAATGCCCCCTTGATACAGAAGGCGGGCTACGACCCCCTCGCCCAAATCAAGTCCAGCGCCGATGCGAGAAGTATGAGCGTCCCTCCGGCAATCGTTTTTATCCCTGGAACTTCCCCAAAGATAAGAAGGGCGTAAACAACCGCGCTTAGCGGGTCGAGGTAGCTCAGCAAGGCCGCCTCGCTAACCTCCACCTCCTTTAGCCCGTCCATGTAGAGGTAGAGGGCAAAAACTGTGTGAACGGCCACGAGAACCAGAACCGCCCACCAGACAGGTTCTCCAACGTCCGAGATGGCCACGATGGGGGCTAGGACGAGAGATGCCACGGCAAGCTGAAGGAATGTCAGGGTTTTCCCATCGATTTCTCTGAGGAACCTTCCCAGATTCGGTATCAGGGCGTAGAAGAACGCCGCCGTCAGGGCGAGTAAAATCCCGACGAAATCCCTGTCACCAAGGTCGATTCTCTGGCCGCTCATTATGAGTCCCAACCCTAGGAAGGCCAGCCCGATGAGCCCCCACCTTTTCGCGCTCATCTTCTCTCAGAGGAAGCGCCAGGAGATCAGCGTTGCCAGGATTGGAGCAGCATAGTAAACGAGGACCGCGTTGGCTATCGTCGTGTAGTTAAAGGCAGTGAAGAGGAACGTCCAGTTGAGGGCAAGGGCAGAGCCGAGTGCGAGGAGGGGCTTCCAGCGAGTTCGCAGGAGGTACGCGATGGAAGCTGGTGTCCCCTTCCCTGCCAGCACTGCAAGGAGAAGGAGCGCGCCGAGGGAGACCCTAGCAAAAGCCACACCTAATCCCGACAGCCCCGAAAAGCGGCCGAATATGCCGACGCTTCCCCATATCAGCATCGCCGCGGTGATTTTAAGCTTGCCCCTCACGGCTCACCATGCTCCTCTACCCATTCCTCGTAGGCTTCCTTGACCTCACTCCGCCTGAACTCCGGGACGGCGTCTCTGAAGGGGTTGAAGCGCTCCAGCTTCTTCTCGTCGGCCCCTATGTAGGTCGCCACCAGTCCGACCTTTGAGTGGAGGCTTGATGGGAGGCGGAGGATTCTCTTAACGTCCACCGTAACGCGCCCGTCGAAGTAGGCCTTGGAGAAGGTGCTGGAGAGCGCGAAGAGCCTGGTCAGCGTTTTGTAACCTACTCCCGGGGGGAACGCCGTTAGCAATCCTTTCCTGACGAAGCCCTCGTATATATCCTCCCGGGCCTGGATCAGCCTCTCCACTTGCCCCTTTCTCAGGCCGAGGTTGAGGAGGTGGTTCTCGTTCATTCTCTTAAGGAAATAGCCGAACCTCAGCCGGAACACCCTGTAGTAGCCCGATGAGAGCATTATCCTTCTACTCCCTATGTCGTCAAAGCTTACCTCCTCCGCCGCGCTCACGTAGGCCAGAACCTTCTCCCTTGCCCTTCCGTCAAGCTTCATGGCCCACTCATCGAGGACGCGAATGTGGTAACCCCTCCCCGAGTAAACCACGTGGACCTTCTCGAACCCGAAGTCCTCCTTCAGAACAATCAGCGTGTCCCTGGCGAGCTCCTTCGCGTCCTCCAGGCATATCGGGCAGACCTTCCCGTGCTCGTGGTTGCACCTCCGCAGGGGCAGGTCCTTGGCATCTATGTCAAAGACCAGCTCCGCTCCGAGCCAGCCCTCCATCTCCGCGGGCTCATTGTAGAGGGCGACGGAGGAATAGATTGCGTACGGCGCCGTTGTTCTGATGTAGTCCTCCAGGTCGCGGACGTCGAGGAAGACGTTCTTCCTGTCGCTCGGCCCCTCCCCCGTGTGGTCGAAGCCAAACTCTCTCTTTTCCAGGCTTTCCACGATGAACTCCGGCAGTTTCTCCGCGCTCCACTCCTTCCGGTAATAGAGTGTTCTCTCCTCTCTGGTGACCTCTCTGAGGAGCTCAGCCATTTTTCTCACCGTCCGTCTCTCCACTTTCACCTTTGCCCTTCTTCCTGCTCTCGAGGTAGAGCTTCCTCAGGTAGTAGGTCAGGGGGTTCTTCACGTTCCTGCAGTCCCTGTCCGGCCGGCACAGCTCCGGGGCGTTGGCTTTTATCTTGGAGCAGTTCGGGGGGAAGTACCAGGGGGAGTTGCCGCTGTCCTCGAGACTCGGCCTGTCGGTCAAGCCGAAGCCCAGGTGGTACCAGATGTTCTTTATCTCGTGAGGCTGGTCCTCGAAGAGCGGCGGCTTGCAGCGGTTGCCGGCCTCGATGATGACTGGCAGTATCTCCTTTTCCAGCACGCTCAGGTCGCTCACGCAGTCCCTTATCCTGACGTCCCTCCGTGGCGGATTGGGGCAGAGGCGCGCGTAGCTCAGGAAGCTGGTCAGGAGGACTGTTATCGCGTAGTTTCTAAGTCCCGCGGGCACGCCTCCGAGCGCAATCTTAACGCATGGTGGGAAGAGGTCGAAGCGCAGGGGCTGGGCCTCGGCACGGCCCATCTTCTCGAGCCTCTCCTTGAAGTGCTCTCGGGCCAACTCGCCGAGCCTCTCGTAGATCCGCAGGTAATAATCCGGAAGTTCGTCCCTGATCTCGTAGAGCAGGTTCACGGCTCTCTCAAAGTTCCTCTCGAAGGAGCGTCTCCACAGCTCAATCGCCTGATCCCTGGTAAGGTAGGCGTTGCCTCCCCTGATGTAGACCTCCCTCAGCGAGCCGTCCCACAGTTCAAGGAACTTCGATAGGTGAATCTTGTATTCCAGCTTCAGTCGTTTTCTCTCCTCCGGGCCCAGCTCGGTGTGGTGAGTCTTCTCGAGTATCGTCCGGTCCCTCCCCGGAATCTCATCTCTTTCGACGGTGCTGAGGGGGAGGGCCGTGCCCTCCAACCTCCCGGCCTTTCGTATCCTCTCCATGTAGAGCCTTATGCTCGCTTCCTTGACCAGCTCCATCTCCAGGCCGTAGGGGGAGAAGGCAAGTGCACCCAAGAGGGCGTAGAAGGTGAAGAGGTCCCTTATCCCTTCAAGCTCCAGAACTTCCCTGGGTATCTCCCTGGACTTTATCCACATTACTCTCTCTAGCACGGCTTCAATGGACACATAGGAGGGGATAACCGCCAGCAGTTCCTCCACTCCATCAAACTCGTCTTCGATGAGCCTCCTCGCCTCTGGCCCGAAAGGATCAAGCATGGGTTCACCTCTCGGATATGGGTAAGGCTTTGGGCATAAAACGATTTTCCCCGTTTGGTGTTGCTTGATGTTTCAAAGATCTGGTTGTCCCTTGAACTTTCGCGCCCCTCTCCCGGGTACATTTTAATTCCGGTTCGAAAGCACGAGATTTCCCAAAAGTTTTATATCTCATTGACGCCACAGGTTATACCAGGAAAGACAGCGGGTTCGTGACGAACTCCAAAGGGTGGTCCGTATGATCACGAAATACACCGTTAAGAGAGTGAAAAGTGGCATTCCTGGCTTTGACGATTTAATCGAGGGTGGCTTTCCCAGCGGTACAACGGTTCTTGTTACCGGCCCCACGGGAAGTGGAAAGACTACTTTTGGCGTTCAGTTCGTCTACAAAGGTGCCGAGCTGTACGGTGAACCTGGTGTGATAGTCACCCTTGAAGAGAGGGCCCAGGACCTCAGGAGGGAGATGCTCGCCTTCGGCTGGGATCTCGAAAAGTACGAGAAGGAGGGGAAGCTCGCCATCATCGATGGAGTTAGTGCCGTGGTCGGTCTCCCCTCCGAGGAACAGTACGTCCTAGAGGGCAACCTCAACGCCGAGGACTTCCTCCGCTACATCTACCGTGTTGTCAAGGCCATAGACGCGAAGAGGCTGGTCATCGATTCGATACCGTCGATAGCCTTCAGGCTCAGGAAGGAGAACGAGATAAGGGAGGTTCTCCTTCAGCTCAACACTATCCTCCTCGAGATGGGCGTCACCTCGATACTCACCACCGAGGCCCCGGAGCCCGGCAGGGGCAGGATAAGCAGGTATGGCATAGAGGAATACATCGCCAGGGGAGTCATTCTCCTTGACTTCATTGAGAAAGAAGTCGAGCTGAAGCGCTACCTCCTGATAAGGAAGATGAGGGAGACGAAGCACTCAATGAAGAAGTACCCCTTCGAGATAAACGAGGAGGGCGTGGTGGTCTATCCAAGCGGGGAAGTTTACTGATTCTTTTTTGACCTCCTCGCCATTGGCAGGCAAGTTTTAGGTGTTCTCAGAAGGATAACCTTTGGGGTCTGTTGGCCCTGAAGGGAACGGTTTGGGGGTGGAAGTCTTCTCTTTCTAATGGTGCTGGGGGCACGTCACTCTCCAAATAAGTAAAGTTTTTAAGGATCCGGTCTTACTTATTAACATGGTTCGAAGCAAAAAATTTGTGATGGTTCTATCTTTGGGATTGATCCTAGTTTTTATGTTACTGGACTTCATTGGTAACGACCGGATTGAATCTCGCGCATTTACTGGACTGTGCGTCCGCTCCGGGGCTGGCTTTTCTCTCCTCACCAACGGTGAGAGGGCCATCGGTGTTTACGCCTCCCTGGAAGTGGGCAAAGTCTATCGGATTACTGGTGTACCCTTCAACACAACCGGCGGTGAGAGGATTCGTCCGGAGCGGATTGAACCGGCCGAGCCTGACTTTCCCCTCGAATCTATAACTGGCGCGTACTGGCCCTCCCGCGGTTACTACCTCCTGACGCCCGAGAGGATCAGGCTTGCCTTCACCCTCAACGTTTCCAAGGGCGAGCTCGTGGAGGTGGAGGGGCTGTTCTATGGGGGCCGATTCTATCCCGTGAGGCATCGCCGTCTGGGAATGCCTAAGAAGCCCTTGGACGGAGTGCCCTGGCTGGTGGAGGGAGTGATTCTCTACTCCGGGAGGAATACGATCCTCTGGAACGGGAGTGAGGAGATAGTCGTTTACCCTCCCTACGGCCTGGAGCTTGAGCCGGGCCAGAGAGTCCGGGTTCTCGGAGTGGCGAGGTTCTACTCCAGGCTTACCCTCCTCGTGGACTCCAGGGAGGACGTTGAGATTCTTGGTCTGGCAGACAGAGCGCCCGTCTCCAGCGCTGGGGTTGGTCAGATTGTCGTCGGGAATTGTACAGTCCTCGGAACCGGCCGCTCTCTCAAACTCGACTGCGCCGACCTGAGACTCTACGGTTTCTCCGCGAGGGTTGGAGATTCGCTCCGCGTCGAGGCCTTGAGGAGGCCCTCCTCACTGCTCTGCCTCAACTGCACGGTGATAAGGCCGAGAGAACTGCTTCCGAACTCCATCTGTAACTTCTCCGAGGGAAGCTTCGCCAGAATAAGTGGAAACGTCTCATGGGTTAAGGTTTACAGAAACGGCTTCGGCCTGGCCAACGTGACGGACGGCAATTGCTGGGTGCTTCTCAAGCTGAGGAAGTCTCTGGGGATAACCCTTCAAGAAAACGAAACAGTCACTGCCTACGGCTTCTTCACGACATATCGCGGCATGCCGGCCTTTGAGATCGAGTCGGGTGATGACGTGTGCTCCGGGAACTGCTGACTGGTATGGCTGGTGGAACGCTCAGCGGGATTTCGCCCGGAATCCACGTCAATACCCTGGCGGCATTCCTTTCGAACGCCGGGATCCGCGACAACCTCGTCCTCTTCGTCATGGGCCTGACCCACACCTTCCTCGATGTGGTTCCCTCGGCCTTTCTTGGGGTTCCTGATGAGGGGACCTCGCTGGCTGTGTTGCCTGCCCACAGGCTCGTGCTCGGCGGGAGGGCGATGGAGGTGGTGAGGATAGCCCTCTGGGCGAGCTTTCTGGCAGTTATGATGACGATTCCCGCGATGCCCCTGTACCTCCATCTCGCGCCGCTGTATCGCCCGGACGCCGGCCGCTTCCTCGTTTTTCTGCTCGTGGTTTTTCTGGTGATGACGGAGCCCGGACTGAAGAAGCTTTCCGCCCTTCTCGTGTTCTTTCTCTCCGGGATTCTTGGAATGCTGACCTTCCGGCTCGGTCTCTCTCAGCCCCTCTACCACCTCTTCACGGGGCTGTTTGGAGTTCCCGTTATCCTGCTTTCGGCTTTGGAGGGAAGGACGCGCCAGATAGAGGCCGGAGACGGGGAGGTTCACCTGGATAAAGGCCACTTCCTGGGGTTTTCTGCCCTGGGAACGGCGCTGGGCATGGTAGCCTCGCTGGTTCCTGCCTTCACAGCCTCCCAGGCGGCCCTCATCGGTTCTCTCCTTTCGAAGGACGAGCGCTCCTTCCTGACGGTGGTCTTCTCGGTGAACACGGCCAACTTTCTCTTCTCCTTCACCAACTTCCTTGCCACGGGAAGGAGGAGAAACGGCATTGTGGCGCTGATGTCCCCCTTACCGCAAGAAGCCATAATCTTCTACCTCCTTACCGCCCTCTTCGTCTCCATAGCCGTTCTGCTCTACGGTGAGTTCCTGGCTGGCCTGGTGATGAGGGTTATTGGGAGGATTCCCTACAGGGGTTTGAACATTGGGGTTCTGGCTTTCCTTTTGGTGCTCTCGTTGGTATTTGATGGTCCGCTGGGCCTTTTGGTGCTTCTGGGGGCTTCCATGGTCGGCCTCCTGGCGTCAGCCCTGGGCGTGAAGAGAACCAACTGCATGGGGGTTCTCATGCTTCAGATAATAATCGGATAAGAAGGGGAGATCAGACGAACCTCTCCTTCATGATCTTCTGGAGCTCCGCGTAGTCGGTGACGATCCTCTTGCCGTCAAGCGTGGTGAAGTACGCCTTCTTGACCTTCATCGTCTTCATTTCAGTGTACTTCATCTCGGGCGGATCGTAAGAACCAGGCTCGACGACCTCGTCCTCGACGGTGTATGTTTCAAGCTCCGGCTGTCCGACGTACTTCCAGACCTCATAGAAGACCTCCGGCTCCAGGTGGATTTCGCCGTCAATCTCTATCCAGTCCGCCCCTATATCCTCAAGAAACTCCTTCACTACCTCGAAGTGCATAGAATCACCGGCATAATATAGGACGCTAAGGGTTATATACCTATCGCCGAACTTCCACCGGTGGTGAGAATGGCGAGGGTGATAGTAGATGCTCAGGCCGCGAGAGCCATAGGAAAGGGTGCGATGATCGTATTCAAAAAGGGCGTCGTGAGAACGGAAGGTAACTTCGAGCCCGGAGATGTAGTCGAAGTCTACACTAGGGGTGGGAAGTTTCTAGGAAAGGGCTTTGTCAATCCCAACTCCAACATAATGGTTCGCCTAGTAACCAAGGACCGCGGGACGGAGATAAACAAGGAGCTCTTTCGCGAGAGGATTAGGAAGGCCAACGAGTACCGCAAGAAGGTTCTCGGCTACGACAAAGCCTACCGCATGGTCTACGGCGAGGCCGACTACCTGCCGGGTCTCATAGTGGATCGCTTCAATGAGATTGCCTCGATTCAGATTTCGAGCGTTGGAATGGAGCGCTTCAAGCTCGATTTGGCCGAGGCTATAATGGAGGCAGAGCCGGAGATAGAGACAGTCTTCGAGAAGAACACCGGGCGCTCGAGGAGGAGGGAAGGTTTGCCAGAGATAGAGCGCGTCCTCCTCGGTAAGGAGAAGTACCGGACGGTAATCGAGGAAGGAAAGGCCAAGTTCATCGTGGATATGCGGGGACAGAAGACGGGCTTCTTCCTCGACCAGAGGGAGAACAGAATAGCCCTTGAGAAGTACGTCAAGCCGGGAATGAGGGTTCTCGATGTCTTCACCTACACCGGCGGCTTCGCGATACATGCCGCCGTCGCTGGAGCCGACGAGGTGGTGGCTGTAGACAAATCCCCCTGGGCAATCAACATGGTGAAGGAGAACGCCAAGCTCAACGGTGTTGAGGACAAGATGAAGTACATAGTGGGTTCGGCCTTCCCGGTAATGGAGGAGATGATAAAGAGGGGCGAGAAGTTTGACATCGTTATCCTCGACCCGCCCGCATTCGTCCAGCACGAGAAGGACCTAAAGCGTGGTCTTCGCGCTTACTTCAACGTGAACTACGCCGGCTTACAGCTGGTGAAGGAGGGTGGAATCCTCGTTACGGCCTCCTGCTCCCAGCACGTGGACATGCAGGCCTTCAAGGACATGGTCATTGCGGCCGCTGCCAAGGCCGGGAAGTTCCTCAAGCTCCTCGAGCCCTACAGGACTCAGGCGCCGGACCACCCGATACTCATGGCCTCGAAGGACACGGAGTACCTCAAGGCGCTCTTCCTCTACGTGGAGGATATGAAGTAGGGACGATGAGGAGAAAGCACCTCCTCTGATTCCGGCGTGAGTGATGAGACGCCCACGGTCCGAGTCCCTAAGCCTTGAGGATCAGGCTGTGCCTCCACCTCGTTCCGGCCTTAAAGCGTACGTCCCTGACGGAGTAGCCCAGTTCCTTTCCCTTTTCTTCCACGGCCTCTATCAGCGGCCCCTTGTCGGGAAGGAAGAGGGCTACCCTTCCGCCCGGCTTCAAATAGTCCAGCGCCTCCTCGATGAGCCTCACTGAAAAGCCCTCGCCGTGTTTCCCTCCACCGACGCCTTCAAGCTCGGTCAGAACGCCCTTTGTCGGCCCCTCGTAGTAGGGAGGTGCAGAAAAGATGACTTCGAAAAGCTCTCCCTCCGGGATCACACCTCGAATTATCCCGCTGTTGCTCCTGATGAGCTTAACTCTAGCTCTGTTCCGCTTGATGTTCCTCCTCGCGTACTCGAAGAACTCCTCATCAATCTCAGTCGCTGTGACGTCGCAGTTGAAGAGCTTCGCCGACATGAGTGCCATCAGTGCAGTATGCCCCGTCCCTATCTCCAGAACCCTCTCACCGCCCCCGAGGAAGGTCTTCAGGAAGAGGTAGCGCGAAACGGGAGTAGTTACCAGCCCGTGCGGGTGGTACTCTATGTCCAGCCCGAAAAGGGCCTTCGCTATCGCTTGGTTGTAAAGTATTCTGGCTTTTCTGTTTGAGAAGTCGAGCCTTCCGCGCTCGTCAATGTACTTTCCCAGCTCCGGAAAGAGCTTCAGGGCATCTTTTATCGGCAATCCGAGCTTTCCGTCCTTCCAGGTTGGCATGGTGAAAGATGGGGGTGAGGAAAAAAAGGCTTTCGCTCACAGGAGTGCTAAAGCCGCCATGACCTTCGCATCTTCGACCATGTTCTTTATCCGGGCGTACTCGTTGGGCTGGTGGGCGGTCTCGTCGAGCGTTGCCCACACAACCGCCGGGATTCCGAGCTTCCTGAAGTAGGCCGCGAAGGTTCCGCCACCTATTCCGCCGACCTTCGCCTCCTTTCCGCGGAGCCTCCTGATGGCCTCCTTGAGCAGGAGAACTATCTCGCTGTTCGGATCCGTCGGCTCCGGGGCGTCCATGCGCTGGAGAACCTCGAACTCTATCTCCGGCAGGACTTTTCCATCGAACTCCCGCCTGTACTTCTCCCTGACCTCTCCGGCAAGCCTCTCGGCGTCGGCAAGGATATCGTCTATGCTGTACCTCGGCAGAATCCTGCAGTCGAAGACGACCTCGTGCTCGCCGGGCACTATGTTCGGGCTGTCGGCCGGGCCGCGAACCATCGTCGGCTCGAAGGTGCTCTCCGGAGGGTCGAAGAGTTCGTCCCTCTCACCGTACTTCTCGTGGAGCAGTCTGTCGAGGTGGTAGGCGAAGTCAAGGGCGACGCGGTGGGCGTTCAGGCCTTTGTCCGGCATGCTCGCGTGAACCTGCTTGCCCCTGACCTTGACCCTGAGCCAGAGAATGCTCTTCTCGGCCACCTCGATGAAGGTGCCCTCCTCGTTCCCGCCGTCCGGAACGAGAACGAGGTCGTCCTTGCGGAACAGCTCCGGGTGCTCCCTCATCAGCCACTCGACGCCGTACTTGCTTCCGGTCTCTTCATCGCTGACGAAGGCCAGAATGACGGTTCTCTTCGGTCTTATCCCGAGGTTCATCATGGCCCTGACCGCGTAAAGTGAAGCCACGAGGCTCTGCCCGTTGTCCTCGCTTCCCCTGCCGTAGACCTTGCCGTCCTTGACGACCGGCTTGAACGGCTCCGTGACCGTCCACTTGCTTAAATCTCCGGGCGGGACAACGTCGATGTGGGTGAGGATCCAGAGCCTCGGGCCTTCCTCGCCCTTCTCACCGTAGTAGTACGCTAAAATGCTCGGCCTGACACCGTTCTTGGCCCTCTCGTCCGGCGCGTTGTAGACTTCAACTTTGTCGAAGGGCCAGTCCTTGATTATCTCCAAAAGCTTCTGGGCCTTGTCGTATTCACCCTCGTAGCCGTAGTCCGGGCTTATGGCCGGGATCTTAATCAGTTCGACGAGCGTCTCGACCATCTCGTCCTGGAGCTTTTCAATCTCCTCCGAGATTCTTTCAAGCTCGGCCATTTGGATCACCACCGTTGACTAGCTCACTTCCGTTTTTAAACTCAATCAGGTACCTCTTCCTCAGCTCGAAAAGAAACGTCATCAGACGCTCGTAAAGGGGCTCAACTTCCTCCCCAAAGCGCGCCTTCAGGGCCTTTCCTATTTCCTTGACAGTTCTCCTCCCATCGCACAGCTCCCACGTATAGGCTCCCATCTCGTCAAGTTCTATCCTCCTGTACTCTCCGTGGAGCTTCCTCGCCAGAAAGTCCAGCTTGGACTCCATTGGTACCATCAGATAGTACTTTCCTTCGACCTTCCTGAGCTCGACCTTCTCATTGCGCACTGGCACGAGGTTCATGTACTCTTCCATGCCCATTCCTCCGGCTGTCAAAATTTAAAGGCTGGGAAAAGAGGAAAATCACTTCTTCCTGCCGGTCATGTAGAGCCAGACCGCTATTCCTGCCAGGAGGATCATACCGAGAAGGTTGCTGCTGAAGCCAGTGCTCGGCGCCACACCTGCTACTATAAGGGCGGCAAAGAATATGCCCATGAGGGCTTCACCGGCGATGAGTCCGGCCGCACCAAGGACTCCTGGATCGGTTGGGCTCTCCTCGTTACTGCCCCTAGCCTTACCAACGAAATGCCTGACAAGACCTCCGATGAAGATTGGAACGCCAAGGCTGAGCGGCAGATAGATACCGACTGCAACGGGCATAACGGGAGTTCTGAACCTGGATCCCCTCCTTGCCAGGATCTCGTCAAGAATTATGAGGGCCACAGCTATCCCAGCGCCGATGTATATCATGTTCCACTCAAGGTTTCCGGTGAAGACACCCTCGGTGACCTTGGCCATGAGGAAGGCCTGCGGGGCGGCCAGAGCGTTCTCCTTGGCGGTTGGCGTTCCGGCTATACCGTAGGCCTGTATGAGGAGGTTGAGCACAGGTGCCATGACGAGGGCGGCAAAGAAGGTCCCGACTATCTCAAAGATCTGCTGCCTCTTTGGAGTTGCACCAACGATGTAACCCGTGGCCAGATCCTGCATGGTGTCACCGGCTATGGCAGCTGCCGTGCAGATAACCGCCGCCACGAGTATGGTTGCCGCCATACCCTCCATTCCGCTGAGGCCCAGGCCCTTGAGCACAAAGGCTGTGAAGAGCAGGCTCATGATGGTGATTCCCGAGACCGGGTTGTTGGAGGAACCAACGACACCCGCGAGGTAGCCGGCTATTGAGCTTCCAAGGAAGCCGACGATGAGGAGTATCACCGCCATTATTGCCGCGATTCCTATAGAGCCTATGATATGGAAGTACAGCAGGAACAGCGGTATCACGAAGGCTGCTATGAGCACCAGCACGTAGTTGAGCGGGAGATCCTCCTCGGTTCTGAGTATGGCCTCTCCGGACTGCTTCCTCTTTGCCACCTCAAGGCCGGCCTTGATTCCCCTCTTTATCGGTTTCCTGAGCTTGATGAGGCTCCAGAGGCCACCGACGACCATTGCACCGACACCCATGTAGCGAATCTTGGTGCTCCATATGGTCCAGGCGAGGTCGAGGGCGCTCATGTCGCCGTGGTTCATCTGGCCGGCGTAGAGTGGTATTGCTATGAACCAGGCTATCGCGCCTCCGAGGAAGACGAGGAACGCTATGTTGAGGCCAACGATGTAGCCAACCGCTATGAGTGCCGCAGAGAGGTCGCTTCCGAAGTAGTAGACGCGGGAACCGACCATCTTTGCGGTTTCGACGGTTCCGGACCAGAGGCCGGAGCTTCCGAAGAGTTTGAAGAGACCGCCGAAGATTCCACCGTAGAGTATCGGCTTGGCGTGGCTTCCGCCCTTGTCCCCTGCTATGAGAACCTCGGCACAGGCCGTTCCTTCTGGATAGGGGAGCTTTTCCTCGACGATGAACGCCCTCCTCAGCACAATTGTGAAGAGCGCACCGAGGGAACCGCCGAGCGCTGCTATTATAGTAACGATGTAATACGGGAAGGTTGTGTAGTAGCCCAGGACGACGAGGGCGGGAAACGTAAATATAACTCCCGCCGCTAGCGACTCACCGGCGGACGCTGCTGTCTGCACCATGTTGTTTTCCAAGATGTTTCTGTCCTTGAAGGCGAAGAGTATTGCCATCGATATGACCGCCGCCGGAATGCTGGCGCTGACTGTCATGCCGGCGTACATTCCTAGGTAGGCGTTGGCGGCGCCCATCACTATCGACAAAATAACACCCAAAACAAAGGCCTTGACCGTGTACTCTGGCAGGGACTTCTCAGGTGGTATGTATGGTTTCATCTCCATGGATTGCACCTCCAATGGGGGGCGTAGTAATTGATGTTATTGTTCGTTAAAAATGTTTTGTAACTGCCGATTTTTTTGAATTAAATATTGGGTTTCCCTCTATTATGTTACTACATGTTCCAACCAATCTCTGCCTAGAAGGGTCTTGCTTAACCCCATGTTACATTGATGTCCTATGAAACGGCAGTCATGTATATAAACGTCCACAGGCTCGGTGGGCAATGCCTTATATACCCAAGCGGTGACACTTCTACGTCTGCAAAAGAAACCGGGGGTGGAGAATTGATAGAGATAACGTTCCTCGGGAGCGGGGGCGGGAGGTTCATCACGATAACCCAGTTCCGCTCCACCGGGGGATTCCACATAAGGGCGAGCAGGAACGTCTACGTTGATCCAGGGCCAGGCGCGCTGGTGAGGAGCTGGCGCTACAAGCTCGACCCCAGGAAGCTCGACGTCATCTTCGTCTCCCACAGGCACGTGGACCACTGCAACGACGTGGAGGTAATGATAGAAGCCATGACCGGCGGAGCGCTTAAGAAGAGGGGTGTTTTGATAGCCTCGAAGAGCGTTATCCATGGCGATGAAACCCACACGCCTGCGGTGAGCAAGTACCACCTGGACGTGCTCGAGAGCATACACATTCCCGAGCCGGGGAGCAGGATAGCGATAGGTGAGGAGGAGTTCCTCATAACCCCGACCCAGCACTCGGACCCTACCACCATCGGCTTTCGCATGAAGACGAGGTACGGCGACATATCCTATATCCCCGACACGGCGTACTTCGATGAACTCCTGGAGTGGCACGACGGCGCGAGGCTCATAATAGCGGCAATAACCAGGCCAAGGGACATGGGCATTCCGTACCACCTCAGTACCGACGACGCGGTTGAGATGCTCAAGAATATGGAGCACAAACCTGATGCCCTCGTGATGAGCCACATCGGAATGAAGATGCACTTCGCCAACCCCTACAAGGAGGCCAAGTACATCGAAACCGTCACCGGCGTCAAGACCTACGTGGCCAAGGAGGGATTCAGGGTCATGGTGGAGAAGAACGAGATAGCGGTTAGAACTCTCAGGCCTGCGAGGTTCATCTGAGGTGGTTCCATGGGCGGAAAGGCCCTCGCCTCCGTTTCGGCTTTCTCCTTTATGCTCAATCTGTTCTTTGGAGAATCCCGCCTGTCACTCGATCTCCTGGTTCCTCTGCTTGTCTACTGGCTCTACCTGATGGGAACCGGAAAGAGGCCCGGACCTTGGGTTCTCGTCCGGGATTTGGGATTAATATTCCTCGCTGGAACGGCCGGCTGGTTGCTCGGAGTTATGGTCTAAAAGTGGAAAATGGGGCTCAGCCCTTCTTCATGACATCTTCAACGGCCTTTCTGACGGTTCCGTAGGCCAGCTCAAAGAGCTCGTCGCGTCTCTTCTCACTGGGAGCTTCGACAACAACACGAATCTTGGGCTCCGTTCCGCTCGGCCTCACTAGGACCCACGAGCCGTCCCTCAGGTTGAAGCGGAAGCCGGAAATAGTCAGAACTTCCCTGGTCTCGCTTCCCAGCTTCTCCTCAAGAACCCTGTACGCCCTCTCCATGACTGCCCCCTTGTGCTCGTCCGGGCAGGGGACGTTCCTCTTGGTGAGGTAGAACTCAGGAACGTTCTCCCTCACTATCTCTGACAGGGGTTTCCCTTCCTCGTCTATGAGTTTGAGCAGAAGCCCCATTGTCACGAAGCTGTCTATCCAGTTGCCGAACCTCGGGTGGACGAGCTTCCAGGGTTCGGCGGCAAAGATGGCCCCGTATTTCTTTATTCCGTCGTGGGGCTGGCCGAGGGGAATCCTCACCACCCTTCCGCCGGCCCTTTCGACGACGTGGTCTATCCTCGAGCCTGTGTCTATCGAAACGACAACCGTTCCGCCGCCGTGTTCCTCGGTGTAGAGCTTGGCGAAGAGCGCTATGACGGTGTCCTCGTTGAGGTAGTTGCCCCTCTCGTCGAACACCGCTATCCTGTCGGCGTCGCCGTCCTGCGCTATGGCAATATCAACGCCCAGCTCCCTCACGAGCTCTCCGAGGTAGGCTATGTTCTCGTAGCGAGGCTCGGGCTTCCTTCCCGGGAAGTGGCCGTCCACGTGGGCGTTCACGCTTATGACCTTCGCCCCCATCTCGCGCAGGAGGTAAGGGGCCAGAACGCTCCCGGCACCGTTGGCGCCGTCGTAGAGGACCTTTAAGCCCGTCCCGTGGTTCACGAAGTCGAGAACGGCCCCGATGTAGTCATCTATGACGTCGAGGGGCTTCACAGTCTTTATCTCGTCCCACCTGGCCTTCCTGAAGTTTCCTGAGAAAACGAGCTCCTCAAGCTCCTCCTCCTGCTCGACGTAGAACTCGGTTCCATCGCCGTTGAAGACCTTTATCCCGTTGTCGGTCGGTGGGTTGTGGCTGGCCGTTATCATAACTCCGCCGTCGCCGTGCTCTCTCGTCGCCCAGGCCAGGGCCGGTGTTGGGATTAAATCCGCGTCGAGAACCTCCTTCCCGGTCGAGAGGAGCCCCGCGATGAGGGCGTTCTTGAGCATCACGCTTGAAGTTCTCCCGTCCCTCGCGACCACGATGCTCTCTCCCTCGATGTAAGTCCCCATCGCCTTTCCTACGTCCATCGCGAGCTCGGGAGTGACCTTTTCCCAGAGGGTGCCCCTAATTCCAGCGGTACCGAAGAGCCTCATGTCACCACCGGAACTATTTGGTGCGGGGGTTATAAACGTATATCGCCAGTCCGCGGTGGTTTACCAGCCTCATTCCCCTGGGCATCGCATCTCCCGCCAGCGGCAAAATGTAAACCGGCAGTCTTAGCGTCCTGCCGAGCTTTAGAATGGGCCGCACTATCTCCGGCGTGGGCCTGACTGAGTAGAGCGCGCGGGCCTCTCTGTAAAGCCCTAGCCTCGGGCTGAACAGGTCGTCTCGCACCGCCCCTATGCCCAGCTCCCTTGCCCGTTCAACAGACTCGGGGTTCCAGTCGATGGCCAGAACGTCGTACCCCAGGCTTTTCAGTTTGAGCGCGACCTTGAACTGGAAGCCTATCCCTAGCTCGACTACCTTCCCCCTTGGAATCTCCCTGGCTAGGAACTCGGCGAAGTCCTCTATGGGCATGGGAGAAAATGGGAGGGGAGGTTTAAAAAGCTTCAGAAAACTGCCTTCCCACTCCCCTTCTCGAAGACGTGGGACTTGCGCATGTCGAAGACGACATCGATCTCCTGGCCTTCCGTCACTTTGGACTCCGAGCGGAAGGAGCCCAGGAATGTGACGTCGCCGACGCTCAGGTGGACTATCTTCTCGCTTCCGAGGTTCTCGATGATGTCCACCATGGCCCGAACCATGTTCTCCCCCGGTATCTTGACCTGGGCGAACATCGCGTCGTAGAGGTCCTCAGGGCGAATTCCGAAGATGACTTCCCTCCCGACGAGGTTCCTCTCCTCGAGAACCTCGAACTGGTCGGGGAGGAACTTGAGCCTGAACTCGCCGAAGTCGGCGAAGCCGTCCTCGGTCACCGTCGCGTCCATGAAGTTCATCGGGGGCGAGCCTATGAAGCCGGCAACGAAGGTGTTCGCGGGCCTGTCGTAGACCTCCTCCGGCGTTCCGACCTGCTGGAGGACGCCCTGGTTTATGACCGCTATCCTGTCGCCCATGGTCATGGCCTCAACTTGATCGTGGGTGACGTAGATTGTGGTAACTCCAAGCTGCCTCTGGAGTCTCTTGAGTTCGGCGCGCATCTTCACCCTGAGCTTTGCGTCCAGGTTGCTCAGGGGCTCGTCCATGAGGAAGACCTGGGGCTTCCTCACTATCGCCCTGCCCAGGGCAACCCTCTGCCTCTGACCACCGCTCAGCTCCCTCGGCTTCCTCTTGAGGAGCTCCGTCAGGCCGAGAAGTTCCGCGACTTCCCTGACGCGCTGGTCTATCTCCTGCTTCGGCACCTTTCTGAGCTTGAGGGGGAAGGCTATGTTATCGTAGACAGTCATGTGGGGGTACAGCGCGTAGCTCTGGAAGACCATTGCGATGTCCCTGTCCTTCGGTGGAACGAAGATTCCCTTCTCGGGGTCGGCCACGAGCCTGTCCCCGACGTATATCTGCCCCCTCGTCGGCTCCTCGAGGCCGGCTATCATCCTCAGCGTGGTGGTCTTTCCGCAGCCGCTAGGTCCGAGGAGGATCATGAACTCCCCGTCCTTGACGTCGAGGTTCATCTCCCTTACCGCGGTGAACTCCCCGAACTGCTTCCAGACGTTGATGAGCTTTACCTCGGCCATTTTATCACCTCAAAAATTTGAAAGGGTCAGCGCCTCCTTCTGAGGAGGAGCGGTATCGTGGCGAGTGCTATTAACGCGGCCGGACCGCAGATTCCTCCACCGCCTTCGGTGGTAGTGGTCGGTGCGGTGGTGCTCGGGCTGCTGGTGGTCGGAGTGGTAGTGGTGGTAGTGGTAGTCTGGCTCGGTGAGGTCGTCGAGGTTTCGCTCGTGGTCGTGGTGGTTTCGGTCGGTGTCTCGGTCGGGGTCGGCTCCTCGCCGCCGGTGCCCTCGACGAGCGGTATCATGAGCACGGTGGCGAGCTTCATGTTCTCGGCGTCGTAGGAGCTTAACTGCTCTTCCTGGGTTGGCTCAAAGCCGGGTGGGACGAGCTCATCGACCACCCTCGGTGCGACGCCGTTTATGACCGCGTTCGGGTCCGCCCCGCCGAGCTTCCACTGCTCCGCATCGACCGCTACCGGCCTCCACTTGTCAGGACCGTAGCCGTCCTGGGAGCCAACGAGCACGGAGGCGTAGAGGCCGTAATCCCCTATGGCCGGCAGGTACTTCTTGGGTAGCCTGACGACTATCGCGTTCTTTACCGGGTCGGCTGAGATCTGCATTTCGCCCTGGTAGACGGTTCCGTTGGGCAGGACGATGAGGTTACCGTAGTCCCAGCCCGCTATCCTCAGGGCCACGTCCCAGGGGTGCCTGGGGTCGAGCTGGACGTTGCTTCCCGGGCCATCGGGGAACATCTTTATCGCCGAGCTGTTACCGCCGTCGGTGTAGTCGAGGTAGACCTCGATTATCTGGAGGCTGAAGCCGTTGGGAGCGTTCCACGGGTTGCCACCGAGGTCCTTGAAGTAGAACTCGAGCGTCCAGTCGTCGCTTCCCTCGATCATCTTGAACTTCAGCAGGTCAAGGTGCCCCGGAACGAAGACCTTGTCGGTGGGGTAGGTGTAGGTTCCCGGTCCGTGGTCGTCACCCTCGGGGTCGTTCACGACTATTCCCTGCTTGAGTAGCGGAAGGGCCTTGACGGTGGCGAGTTTCATATCGTTGGCGTCGTAGCTGCTCAGCTGCTCCTCCTGGGTTGGCCTGAAGTTTGCAGGAGCGAGGAGGTCGATTACCCTGGGTGCAACACCGTTTATGACCGCGTTCGGGTCTGCTCCACCGACTTTCCACTCCTCGGCCTCAACCGCTACCGGTCTCCACTTGTCCGGCCCGTAACCGTCCTGGCTCCCGGTTAGGACGGCTCCCCAGAGGCCGTAGTCCTCGTTTATCGCTATGTACTTCTTCGGGACTTTCACTATCACCGCGTTCTTTACCGGGTCTGCCGAGATTTGCATCTCTCCCTGGTAGGCGGTTCCGTTCGGAAGGACTATCAGGTTTCCGTAGTCCCAGCCGGCAATCCTGAAGGCGACGTCCCACGGGTGGTCCGGGTCGAGGTTCACGTTGGCCCCGGGCCCGTCCGGGAACATCTTTATCGCCGTGCTGTTGCCGCCGTCCTTGAAGTCGAGGTAGACCTCGATTATCTGGAGGCTGAAGCCGTTGGGAGCGTTCCACGGGTTGCCACCGAGGTCCTTGAAGTAGAACTCCATCACGTAGCTGTCGGTCTGCTCAAGCATTCTGAAGCGGAGGAGGTCAAACACGCCCGGCTTAAAGACGTCGTTGGTCGGGTAGGTGTAGGTTCCCGGTCCGTGGTCGTCCCCCTCGGGGTCGGCTATGTCGGCTATGACGACTCCCTTTACTTCGGTCGGGAGCTTCAGCTCGACGGGGGTGCTTATGACCTCCAGCCTGCCGTCCTTCACGGTCGAGACGGCGAAGTAGAAATCGGCAGGGTTCTCTATGTACTCGAAGGGCACAACAACCTCTATTCCCTCACTCGTCTCCCTGACCGTCGCCTCACCGAGCTTTTCGCTGTTCTCGTAGTCGGTGGCCTTGTACACCTCGGCCTTCCCATCGTGGTAGACGAGGTGCTTGGTTATCATCAGCCCGACGCTGTCCGCTGAGAACGGGAACATGGAGTACCTGAGCTCGCCCGGCCTCCCCTGGAGGAGGGTGAAGGTGTTCCCGACGCGCTCGTCTTTTTCCCAGATGCTGACCTCGAACTGGCTCAGGTTACCCCTGACGATGAAGTGAAGCCCCTCGCCGTCGAAGTAGACGCTAACGCCCTCCGCCAGCGGCGACATGCTGGAGTAATTCTTCATCTCCCCCTCCTTGAGACCGTCGAGGGCTCTGGTGACGTAGGGCTCCCCGTCCGGGAAGTAGTTGCCGAAGAGGTAGCTCGGCGGCTCGACTCCAGCGAGCCTGTACATCTCGTAGAGGTAGGTCTTGAGGTAGCGGTCGAAGGTGAAGTCCTGCCCGCTGTTCTGGTCGCTCCCGTACCACCAGAACCAGTCGCTCGCCTCGGCGCGGAGCAGGTACTCGTGGGCCTTCTCCCAGTCCTCCTGGCTCATCTCGTCCTTCTTCTCCATCAGGGTCTTCCTCGCCAGGTAGAGCCAGTACCAGCCGTAGTTCTCTTGAGGCTCGCCTATCCAGGTGGAGAGCGTTCCGTCTATCCAGCTGCTCTCGGGCCACTGCATCTCCTCCTTGACGCCGACCATGTCGTAGAGGTCGCCGAGGCTCTGGGCTTTGAGGAGGGCCTGGACGTTGTCGCCCGTGAGGTCGAGGCGCTCCATCATCTTGGGGGTGAGCTTGTTGGCCTGGTCCCCGTAGAGCTGAATGTACTCGCTCGGCGTGAGGGTTCTTATCAGCCCCTGCTCCTGGAGTTCGGTCAGCTTCTTGTAGAGTTCCGTCAGGAAGATCTTGCCGTCGTAGGGGTAGTGCTCCCACGGGTTCTCGCCGTCGAGGGTGACCACGTAGACCAGCGAACCGTCGTAGTTTTCCTTCTGTATCTTGAGGAGCTCGTTCACGAAGTCATCAACCGCCTGGTACTGGTTCATACCCGCGTAGGTGAAGCCAACGCGGTCGCTCAGCGCGTGGTCGCGCGGGAAGAGGTAGATCTTCTTTCCGTTGAACTCGGCCACCCAGGGCTTGTAGTAGTTCTCAACGGTGTTCTCGACGCCGAGCCTGTCGAGGACGAGCTGGTCGGTCATGACCCAGGTCCAGCCGTTGTTGGCGAGTATCTCGAGGGTCTTGTCGTTCAGGGCACTCTCGGCGGCCCAGCCACCGACAGGCACTGCCGTCCCGTTCCCGAGGTACTGCTTGTAAAGCTCGTCCGCCCTCTTCACCTGGTCGTTGAAGTCGCCCTCCCAGCCGAAGTCGTTGAGTATCGGCCCTATCGGGTGGGCGTAGGGAACGACGGTAACTTCGACGTTGCCGTTCCCGAGGAGGAGGTTTACCTTCTCGTGCTCCTCGAAGGTGTGGTTGAGGAGCCAGAGCTGGGCGTCGAGGACGGTTTTAACGTCGTCCCTCGTGTAGCCTCCCTCGTCCACCTTGTCGTAGAGGGCCTTAAGCTCGGGGTGGGTCATTATGTAGTTGTAGTCTATCCAGGCGAGGTTGAAGAGAACCGCCAGGTCAATGTAGTCCTGCTCCGTGAACTCGTTGGTGACCGCGACTTTCTGCTCCTCGAGCGGAAGGTTGGCGTACTTGGCCTTTGCGGCCATCATTTTATCCTTCAGCTCCGTGTAGCGGTCCCAGAAGTCCCTTATCGGGTTGCCGCTGGGGTCTGTTATGGGCTCGCCGTTCCATGGTATGGTGTGGTCGAAGAACCCCCCGGGTGCCTGGAGCATGAACCACTTCTCCTCGACGGTGAGGGGCTCTCCGTTTGCTATCTTCTCTGTGATTATCTGGTATGTGTCCTTCTTGCCGTTCATGTAGTCCGCCAGCTGGGCTATGAGCGAGCCAGACAAATCGATCGTCGCGTGAACCTCCGGGTACTGGCTCAGGTAGTAGGCCATCTTCCAGTAGTTGTTGGCAGCGTGGAGCCTGACCCAGGGCCTCGTGTAGATGTCCTGGATCGGGTCGTAGTAGTAGGGCTGGTGCTGGTGCCAGACGATTATGACGTTGAGCGGCTTCGGTTCGGCCGCCCCAACGGTCTTTACGTTCGCTCCAATCAGACTTCCAACCATCAAAACTGCCAGGAGTAGGGCAACCACCCTTCTCATGCTATCACCTCATTCCTTGAGTCCTCCAACGGTAAGACCGCTCCTTATGTAGTTCTGGGCGAGCATGAACATCAGGAACACCGGCAGGGCGAAGAGCAGTGCCGCCGCCGCGAAGTAGCTCCAGTCTATGCCCCTGCCGATGCCGCCCAGGAGGAGGTATATCCACACCGACAGCGGCTGGTTGGGTTCGGTCAGGAGCAGGCTGGCGAGTATGAACTCCGTCCAGCCGCCTATGAAGGCGAATATCGCCACGGTCGCTATTCCCGGGAGGGCCATGGGCAGGAGCACGTGGCGGATTATCTGAAGGTAGCTCGCGCCGTCCACCAGGGCCGCCTCGTCAAAGTCTGGGCTTATGGAGTCTATGTAACCCTTGAGGAGCCAGGTGTTGAAGGGAACGCTTCCGGCGGCGTAGATGAAGGACAGCACCGGCAGCTTGTCGTAGAGGCCGAGCTTGACGACCATACCGTAGAGCGCTATAAGACCCGCTATGCCCAGTCCTCCAGCGACCTGGGTGAACATCAGGTAGAAGTAGAGCACGTGGTCCCTGCCGAAGAACTTCATGCGCGAGAACGCGTAGGCCGCTGGAACCACGAAGAGCAGGGCCAGCAGGACGGTCAGCGTGGCTATTATGAGGCTGTTCTTGAGGTAGCCGAAGAACTTGGAGTTCACGAACTTCCCTATGTTGGTGAAGCTCACGGTCCCGGTGTTCCTGGCCACGACGTACTTCTCCATCTGGCCCGAGACCTTCACTCCCTCGACCTCCCCGCTCTTTAGCTTTACGTCCCTGACTATCGCGAACCCTATGCTCCCGTCCTCGTTCACCCTGGTCAGGACGAACAGTCCGCTTACCTCCCCTTCCAGCCTGCCCTGGGCGTTTTGAGCGGTCGAGACGTCGAAGGTCAGTCCCTTCACTGGGATCTCAAAGGTCAGCCCCGTGAACGGGCCGTACTTCACCTTCCCCTTCAGCGTGCCGTCCACCAGGTAGAGCTTGCCGTCCTGGACGTGGGCGCTTCCCTCTATGGTTCCCGTGAAGTTCTCGCTCAGCTTGCTCCCGGAGAACCCGAAGAGCACCTCGCGGTAGGAGTCGAGGCTGACGTTCCTGGGTATCAGGTGGAATTCGGTCGTTGCCAGCGTCGAACCCGGGGTTATGGAGACGGTGAAGATGTAGTAGACCGGGAAGAGTATGATGAACATCACGAAGATGGCTATCAGGGTGAGGGTGAAGGTCTTGATAACCTCCCCCTTTCTCCTGCCCATCATCCCTTAGCACCCTCCTGGAGCCTGGTTATCCTGACGTTGACGTACATGTAAACCGCCAGCACGAGCGTGGCCACTATCATTATCGCCGCCGCCTTTCCGTAGTGCGGGCTCGCTCCAAAGGCCTTCCTGAAACCGTAGAGCAGTATGAACTTGTCCTCGAAGAGGCCGGCGTTGTAGATGTAGGGCACCATGAAGTACTGGAAGCTCGCCGCGCTGGTTAGTATCGTCGCGAATGCTATCGGTTTCCCGACTATCGGAAGGACCACGTGCCTTATCCTCTGCCAGTAGTTGGCGCCGTCTATTATCGCCGCCTCCACCAGCGTGTCCGGAACCGACTGGAGGGCGGCGGTTATGACGGTTATCATGAAGGGATAAGCCAGCCATACCTCGATTATGTTGAGTGCTATGAATGCCCAGAACGGGTCGTTGATCCAGTTGGGCAGGTTCTGAACCCCGAGGGATTTGAGCACCTGATTTACCGGCCCGAATATCGGGTCGAACATGAACTTCCAGACGGTCACGGAGAAGAGGAGCGGCAGGGCCCAGGGGATTATCAGGAGGGAACGGTAGATCATTTTGCCCTTGACGTACTTGCTGTTGTAGAGCAGGCTGAGGAAGATTCCGGCGAGGACCTTGAGGGTGACGCTGGTGACGACGAATATCCAAGTCCACATGAAGGCGCTCCTGAATGTTTCGTCGTTGAGTATCCAGCGGAAGTTCTCCAGCCCGACGAACTTGAGCGGCGGCGCATCTGGAGCCTGGACAGGGAAGTTACCGAGCTGGGCGTTGGTGAAGGCCAGGTAGATGGAGTATATTATCGGCCACAGGTTGAAGAACAGGAACGCGGCCATTCCTGGCAGGATGAGGAACAGGGCGATGGTGGTAGTCTTCTTCATGGCGGAATCCCTCCGAAAAGTGTGAAAAAGAGAGAACGGTCAGCCGTTCATGTTGTCGAGTATCTCCTGCTGGTACTTTTTGAGTATGGCCGGTATGTCGGCGTTCTCCGGGTCCTGGAGTATCTCGTTGATGGCGTTCGCGACTCCACCCCAGACGGCGCCCATCTTGGGGCTCTTGGGCATCAGGTAGGCGTGCTGGACGGCCTGTCCAAAGCCGTAGATGACCGGGTCGTTCTGGATCTCGGGGTCGTTGAGGACCTCCTTGAGGACCGGAATGTAGCCGAGCTGAAGAGCGAGCTCCTTAACCGCGGCTGGGTCGGTGGTGAACCACTTGACGAACTTCCAGGCGGCGTCCTTGTTCTTTATACCTGCCGCGAAGTAGATGTCCTTGACTCCACCGTAGGGCCTCGGCCAGTACTCCTTGCCGTCCTTGCTTATGGGCGGCAGCGGAACAACGCCGAAGTCAATTCCGGCTTTCTTGACGTCGCTTATGCTCCATGGACCGTTCACCATCATCGGCGCCCTGCCCTCAAGGAATATGCTCTGCTGGGTGCCGTAGTCGGGGCTAGGGGCCATGTAGGGCCAGATGTTCTGGAAGAAGAACTCAAAGCCCTCTATCGTCTCCGGCTGGTCGAGACCGGGCATCTCGGTCGCGTCGTCGAAGTAGTAGCCGCCGAAGGCGTGGGCCCAAGCGGATATGAAGTACGCGTCGATCGGATATGCTATTCCATACTTCTCCTCATCTGGTTTCCAGTGCTCCTCCATTATGGCCTTCATCTCGTCGAAGGTCTTGGGCGGCTCGCTCACCATGTCCTTGTTGTAGATGAGCGCAACGGTCTCGGCGGCGAAGGGCATGGCGTAGAAGTGGCCCTTGTACTGCATGGCATCGACGGCCATCGGGGCAAAGCCGTTGAGTATGTCATCGGTAACGTAGTCGTCAATTGGCTCGAGCATGCCGGCCTCCGCGAACTTGCCTATCCAGTCGTGAGCCCAGATGAAGAGGTCCGGCCCCTGACCGGTGGGTATGGCGGCCTTGAGGGCGCTCTCAAGGTCCGGCTTCTGCTCGAAGGTTATGGTGACGTCCGGGCACATGGCCATGTACTCCTCGGCCAGGCTCTGGAAGACCTCGAGCTCGTTGGGCTGCATCGCGTGCCAGATTACCACCTCACCGCTTCCACAGTCGGTTTCAGGGGTGGTCGTTGTTTCGGTTGGACTCGGGGAGCTCGTCTCGCTCGGACTGGTGGTCTCGCTCGGACTGCTGGTGGTGCTCGGGCTCTCGCTTCCACCGCTTATGCAGCCGCTGGCCACGACGCTGAGAACCAGAACCCCGACCAAAAGCAGGGCAAACAAACCTTTCCTCATGCTTTTATCACCCGCCTCAATTTTGGGTGGTATAGTATCATCGTCGGTGATATATATATCTTGCGCTCTCCTGTTCAGAGTTGATGACCGTGCACAGCTTTGAGCTTCTAGAAAATTTGTGTCGTCCCGGGAGCGTTAGGGAACACTCTTCCTAGCTGGTGTTCGGGGAGTAATTTTTCCAGTACTTGCGTTTAAGATGGGAAAGGAACAGCTTGAAACGGCATTCCTCTGGGTTTTTTGTGTACCTTATCTCCACCCTCACCCTCTCTTTCCCAAGAGCCCTCTCGTAGATTATTTCGTCCCCCTCGAACCTCAGCGGAATGAAATCTCCGAGCTGGAGGGCTTTGCTGCGCTTCCTTAGCTCTATCAGCTTTCTAGTCGTCTCGAGTATCCTCTCGTTCCACCCTTCCGGGTTCCACTCCATCGGGGTCCTTCCGGCGTCAAGGCCCCCTTCCAGCTTTCCCCTCAGCCCGATCTCGTCGCCGTAGAATATCGAGGGGATTCCCTTGTAGGTCATCAGAAAGGCCAGCGCGCAGAGGTACCTTCTTTCGTCGTTCACCAGGTCGATGAAGCGTTCCGTGTCGTGGTTGTCGATGAAGTTGTACATCGCGTACTCCGCGGGACCAAGATGAGCGCTCAGAAGCTCCAGACCGTTGAGGAACTCCCCCGCGTCAATCTCCCGCTCGACGAAGAACCTCAGTATTAGCTCGTAGAGGGGGTAGTTCATCGTCCCGTGGAACTTGTCAAAGAGCCAGAGCCTCGGGTCGTCCATGACCTCCCCGACGAGGTATGCATCTTTTGGGAGGGCTTTCCTCACCTCCCGCCAGAGCTCCGGCGGAACGCCGTGGGCCACGTCGAGCCTCCAGCCGTCCGCACCCTTTTCAAGCCAATGCATCATGACGTCCTTTACGAGTCTCTTTACTTCTGGGTTCTCGTGGTTCAACCTGGGCATCAGCCAGACGGAGTAGAAGCTCTCGTAGTTCCACCCTATCTCCTTCAGCCTCCGGTGCTTCTCCCTCGGAGAAATCTTTGACCTGAGAACCTCCAGGAACTCACCTGAAACCACGGGGAAGCCGGTCACCCTGTAAAAGTCTTTGTAGTCGCTCTCATTCCCCCGGGCTATCAAATCCTGGAAGAAGGGGTGGAAGAAGCTCGTGTGGTGGAAGACGCCGTCGAGAACTAGCTTGATGTCCCTCTTTTTGAGTTCTCCCGCCAGCTTGAGGAAAGTCCCATCTCCCCCGAGCTTTCTATCGATGTGGAAGTAGTCCGTAACGTCGTAGCGATGGTAGGTCGTGGACTCGAATACCGGGGTTATGTAGAGGGCGTTTGCGCCCAGGCTTTCGATGTGGTCGAGCCTTCTGATTATCCCCGCCAGGTCGCCGCCGTGGAACCCCTCCCCGGCAAATGCCCTCCCCCTCGGGGTCCCGGGCAGGCCCCGCTCAAACCTGTCGGGCATTATCTGGTAGAAAACCCTCCCGTGAATCCACCCTGGGGCATTGTATCTGTAAGGTTTCGCCTCGAAGGGGCCAAGTTCGATGGTTTTTCCTTCGGATTCCACGATGAGGGAGTATCTTATGACCCCTTCCCCCGGCAGGATTGCCTCGTAGTACTCGAAGAGCTCGTCGAAAGCCTTGCGCTTCATCGGAACCTCGCTCTCATCGAGAATGAGCCGAACCTTCCGGGTTTTTCCCCTCCGGGCCCTCAGAAGAACGTGGGTTCCCCCGGCGATGGAGTAGAGGTAGGTGGCGCTCGGCCTGTGGAAGAACTCACCTTCCCCTACTATTCTCGCCACACTCGCTTCCTTTTCCAGCTTGTACGAGAGTTTCCTGTAGGTTTCCACATCGGGGTTTTCTGGATCCATGAGAAATTCCCCGTCCACGGAGAAGCCGTAGTACCAGACGCCCTCGGGGAGCCTGAGGGTGATTCTCCACCGCTCCCCCTTCCGCTCCATTCGAAAGCTTCCCTCGTTGAAGGCGTTGAAGTTTCCGAGCAGGTAGGCGTATTTTCCCCTGGCCGGTATCGAGAACTCCACCCTGGCAACCCTTCCGAACCTCCAGTCCGGTTCGAACCCGAAAATTTTATACACCTTCACCACCAGGTATCACTACTGATGAATAAACTCGCGCGAGTGAAACTTAAAAGGTTGGGGGTTTTGGCATGCACGAAGAGGAAATCGTTGAGAAGCTCCAGAAGCTCGGTCTGACCAAGTATGAGAGCTTAGCCTACATCACTCTCCTCAAGCTCGGCCCTAGCAAGGCCACGGACATAACGAAGGAGAGCGGCATTCCCCACACTAGGGTGTACGACGTCCTCAGCTCGCTCCACAGAAAGGGTTTCGTCGATGTGATGCAGGGCTCTCCGAGGCTCTACAAGCCCGTCAATCCCGAGGTCGTTCTGGAGAAGATAAAGGAGGACTTCATAGAGGACATCGAGAACCTCAAGGTGGCCTTCCTCGAGCTCTACCGCGAGGTTCACGGTGAGGATTTACCGGAGATATGGACCATACAGGGCTTTGAGAACACCGTGGAAAGGGCTGAATATGTCATAAGGACCGCCAAGCACGAGGTTCTTATCAACACGCCTTTTGAGTTCCTCCAGCTCCTCAAGAGCGAGATAAGGGCCAGGAAGGACATAATCTTCGTCATAATCAGCAACTTCGACGAGATTCCCGACTGGCTCAAGGGTGACAACATAATGCTCGCGAGGAGTGGAGGTGCGCCCTGGCTCATGGCAAGCTGGATAATCGGCGACATCGACTACGCCCTCTTCTTCGGTGCCCTGCCGAAGGACAAGAGGAGGGAGAAGTTTTACTCCTTCTGGGCCAAAAGCCCAAAGATTATCCAAAACTACATGCACTGGTTTTACACGATATACCTCGACAACAGCGAGGTCATCAAGCCTTTAAGCTACTCAGCAGTTCCAAAGCCCCTCTCCCTCGTGAACATAAGAACCCTCATCACCCTCCTCAAGTACGTCGAGCTTCCCAGAAGGATAGAGGTCGTTGGCAGGCTCGTGGATACCAAGGAGCCGGTAACCCTCGATGGAAAGGTAACCGAGTACGAATACACCCCACTGACCGCGAACATAACAGTCCGAGCCGACGGAAGGGAATGGAAGGTCGGGGGAATCGGCAGCTACTTTGAGGACGTCGAGGGGGAGAAGTTCATTCTCCTTGAGTGAACTTTTCTTTTCCGTCTTGATACCGCTTGATCTCTAAATCGGGTGATGACAATGAAGATTCTGATTTTGGGGTTCGAGTACCTCCCGGTCAAGGTGGGGGGCCTGGCGGAGGCCATAACGAGCATGGCCGAGGGGTTGGCCAAGCTTGGCAACGAGGTTCTCGTTTTCACCCCCGACCACGGCAGGGGATTGGGCAAACCGGCCCACTCCTTCGGAATAATCTTTGAGGGGAGGGAGGTGAGCATAACGGCGAGGAAGAGAGAGCAGAACGGCGTAACCGTCTATGCCCTCTCCGGGGACGTCCTCGATACCGACGTTTACCCCGATTGGGAGACGCTCCTCAGAAAGGCCGTTCTCTTCGGAAAAGCGAGCGTCGGGCTGATGAACGAGCTTATTGAAACCTTCAAGCCGGACGTAATCCACGCCCACGACTGGCACACGGTCTTTGCCCTCGGCCTCTTGAAGAAATACTTCGGGACAAGGAGCATCTTCACGATCCACAGGCTCAACAAGGCCAGGATTCCAGCCCACTACTTCGGCGAGGCAAACCTCGCTGAACTTGCCCCCTACCCTGAAATGGATCCCGAGCACACCGCCGCCTATATAGCCGATGCCGTGACGACCGTCAGCAGGAGCTACTTGTGGGAGGAGTGGGGGTTCTTTGGGCACTTCGACGGCAAGGTTACCCACGTCTTCAACGGCATAGACTGCTCCTTCTGGAACGAGGAACTCATAGAGACGAAGGACCTCCCAAGGGAAGAGAGGAGAAGGCTCGTCCTGGAGCGCTTTGGGTTGGGCGACGGGAAGGCCTTCCTCTTCATAGGCCGCTTCGACAGGGCACAAAAGGGCGTTGATACGCTCCTCCGGGCGGTTGAAATACTATCGAACGACCCAGCCTTCGGTGAGATGCGCTTCCTCATCGTTGGGAAGGGTGACCCCGAACTGGAGGCGTGGGCGAGAGCGGTTCAAAACCGCTTCCCTGAAAACGTAAGGGTGATAACCGAACTCCTGAGCAGGGAAACCGTCCGCGAGCTCTACGGCTCGGTGGACTTCACCGTAATCCCGTCCTACTTCGAGCCCTTCGGTCTTGTTCAGCTTGAGGCGATGTGCCTCGGAGCCATACCCATCGCGAGCGCCGTTGGTGGGCTAAAGGACACTATAATAGACATCAACTCCGACCCGGAGAACGCCACTGGAATTCTTGTCCCTCCGAGGGACGCGTTCGCATTGGCGAGGGCGCTGGTTCTGGCGAAGGAGATAGACAAGGAGACCCTGAGAAAGCTCCGCGAGAACGGTAAGAGGAGGGCGAGGAAGGACTTCACCTGGGAGAACGCGTGCGGGAGGTACATTAAAGTCTATGATGGGGTGGTTGATAAGGCCGTTCCCTTCCTGCGCTAACGCCACCCGTACTCGGCCAGGAACTTTCTTTTCAACCTCTTTATGGTTCCCGAAACGCCGAGGGTTCTGAACATCACCTTCGAACCGTTTATCTCCGTAACCAGTGTCAGGGCGAAGCGGAGCTCCTCAACGTGCTTTCTATCAACGCGCACTATCCCGGTCTGACTCTTCTCGTCGAACTTGATGAACCACGGCTTGGCCTTAGCCGAGCCGAGGGTTCCGAGGGTTGAAATGCTCGCCTCCCAGATGGTCCGCTTTATCTCGTCCTTCGTGAAGGCCCTCTCTCCAATGACCTGGAATGCTATGTAGCGGTGCTTGTCCCTCAGGGTGGGCGGCAGGTACTTAGGCTTCTCCCTCATAGGCATCTGCACAACTTTGCCCGCCAACCTTTTTAAGCCCTCCCCCTCGTTTAGGGTTAGCGAGGTGAGTGAATGGTCTGGGAGACGCCTTACTTTTCGTACGCCGTTCGCGAGCTTCCTAAGGGCTGTCAGCTCTGCGTCAGGGGTGAGAAGCTCGTCCTCTTCACCACTGGAAAATGCCCTCGTGACTGCTTCTACTGTCCCCTGAGCGAGCACAGGAGGGGAGACGTCGTCTACGCCAACGAGAGGCCGGTGAGAAGCCTTGATGATATAATCGAAGAGGCCCTGCTGATGGAGGCGAAGGGAGCGGGAGTTACGGGCGGCGACCCCCTCGCGAGGCTCGATAGAACCGTTGAGTACATTCGGGTCCTCAAGGAGGCCTTTGACCGGGACTTTCACGTCCACCTCTACACCACCGGTGCTTTGGCCACGAAGAAGAACCTTGAGAAGCTCTATGACGCCGGCCTGGACGAGATACGCTTTCACCCCGATCTCTTCAACCCGAACTCAAGGCTCTTCAGGATCGAGATAGAGAACATAAGGAACGCCTTCGACTTCGACTGGGACGTCGGCGGCGAGATTCCCTCAGTTCCGGGGCAGTTCGAGAGGATGAAGTGGTACGCTGAATTTCTCGACGGCCTCGGCGCGAAGTTCCTCAACGTGAACGAGCTGGAGTTCAGCGAGACGAACCTGAGGGCGATTCTCGACAGGAGTTACAAGCCTGTGAGCGATGAGAGCGCGGCCATCAAAGGTTCCCTTGAGCTGGGCCTTAAGTTGCTCGAATGGGGCGAGGAGAACACCTCCCTGAGCTACCACCTCTGCACCGCGAAGCTCAAAGATGCCGTCCAGCTCAGGAACAGGCTGAGGAGAACCGCGAGGAACGTCGCCAAACCCTACATGGAAATCACCGAGGAGGGCACGCTCCGCTTCGGCATAGCGGAATACGACGACCTTGACGAACTCTACACGCTCCTCGTGGAAGAGGCCGAGGTTCCGCCTGAGTGGCTCTACCTCAACCGCGAAAAGGGAAGGATAGAGATGCCCGAGGAAGTGGCTTTAGAGCTGGCGGAAGCGGTGGAGGGCGACGTGCGGTTCTTCATCGTGGAGGAGTACCCGACCTTCGACAGGCTTGAGGTGGAGAGGGTTCCGCTGCCATGAGCCTGCTTTTGCCCTTTTACTATCCTAAGTTGTTGGTTATGGGGGCGTAAGTAACTTGCGGGGGCATAAGTTATAAGAGTTTCGAAAAGGTTATTTACCTTCGGGAATATTAACCACCATGCGGGTCTTTGTCAGGGACTACCTCCTTCCCTGGGCATTCATTGTCGTCTTTTGGTTCGCCCTCTGGCTTATCGTCCCTCCAATGCGGGAACGCCTCAACGCCGTTAGCCTTCTAATCGTTTTCTTTCTCCTTGGAGTCTTCATCGCCGTTGCCCTTTACTTCGTAGGGAAAGCCCTTGAACGCTACGGCTACTCCCGCAATGACATAAGGCACCTTCCGGAGATAATCGAGAAAACCCACGGGAGGCTCTACCTTCCGAAAGAGGTGTTCAATATCGTCGGCGACGCCCTTGTCTTCTGGGGTATCTTTGCGTGGGCCCTTCTGGCGACGGGAGACCCAATGATGGGACTTCTAAGCGGAATTGCAATGTTTGCTGAAATCATTGCCTTCTTAGTTCTTTTGGTCTCAATGGTCATATGGGTTATTATCTTTCCCCATTCCCTCTACCGGCTCTTCACCGGGAGGGAGCCGGACAGGGGGCTTTTGATTGGGGTTCCCATAAAGCAGAACCTCCTCTGCACGGCAGTCCTCGTCGCGGTCAGGCTCATAGCGCTTTATTCAAACTATCCAGCGAGTGATGATTTTATTGGGAAGATGGTGGCATTTGGAAGGAACACGGAGCTGGTGGTCTCGCTCCTTGAGCTTTCGGGCCTAAACTTTCTGTTCGGTATAATCGGCCTCTACGGGCCGAGAAAGAGCAGAAAGCTGACAGCGCTGGCATTGACTCTCATCGTCCTTGCGGAGCTGTGGGTTGCTTGGGGAATGCTCACGGGCAAATTTTAAATATTTCGTGCATGCATGCACTTATAGGTGGGGAACGTTGGGAAAAACGATAACCATAGCGGATGACGTTTACTACGAGCTAGTCAAAATGAAGGGGAACAAGAGCTTCTCGGAGCTTTTGAGGGAGCTAATAGGCAAGAAAAAGAAGGGCAACCTCGACGTGCTCCTGATCGCCTTCGGGACGAGAACGCCTGAAGAACTTGAAGAGCTAAAGCGGGAGCTTAGGGAGGTTGAAGAATGGATGGACTCCTGGACACCAGCGTGGTAATCGAGCTGTTCGGTGGGAACAGGAAAGTCGTCGAGGCGCTCTACCGGGAGGGAGCCAGGGAATACCATCTACCGACCATCGTTCTCTTTGAGCTCCACTGCGGCCATCTGAAGGAGAGGGAGGAGCTGATGCTCGAGATGATGCCCAAAGTCGAGTTTGATGAGAACTCCACAAAGATAGCCGGAGCAATTTTCAGGGACCTTATGAAGAAGGGAAAAAGACCGCCGTTTAAGGACCTTTTAATAGCCTCCACTGCCATAGCGCACAACGCAACGCTCTACACCTGCGATGACGACTTCAAGCGCTTCGAGGAGTACGGGCTAAAGGTGAAAGTGCTGGAAAAATGACCCAATGTGTTCTTTTGTTCAGGCTTTTACTCTGGCTTTTTTCGATTTGTTCTCGTCGTTTTAATACGGTTGGAAACTAAGAATTCTACGAAAAAAAAGCGTTAGTTAATAATGTTAGTAAATAGTAACATTTAAATACTTTTCTTTATTACCCATAATGACCATTTGGTCAGGTGGTGGCCATGAACTGGAAGAAGACGGTGTTTGGTCTCGTCCTTATGACCATGGTTTTGAGTCTTCAGTTGATTGCGGCACCGCAGGCAATGGCAATGAGTACCAACAACGCCAGCATCACCTTTAGAAGGGCCGTGGTTGCCTGGTACGATGATGAGGGTAAGCTTCAGATGAACGTTACTTGGATTAACAAGGTTGTGAACTTCACGAACATTACAAATGATTGTCCTTATCGTAACTCCAACATGACGCCGAATGTTAACGTTTCGGCGGTTACCCTCTACAACATGAGCAAGAAGCACGAGCAGTTGCTGTTCCTTCGCCTGAATTTCTACAACAGCACGCTCAATTACACTCTCTATGCCCTCGTTTATAAGGCTGAGAGGAGCCAGTACAATTTCACGTTAATCACGAGGATCTTTACCGACCCTAAAACTGGAGAGTACAAAGCCTTCGTTACTGGAATGAACATCGCTCCGAAAGACGAGAAGAAGTCTCTCCCGATCGGCGATGTAATACTCACAGCCAGCAACTTAACGCTCTCTCAGTACTACTGGACTTTGAACAAGGTTCTCATGAAGCTCAGGCGTGGCGATGAGACGAACTGGATTTGGGGCAGGAGTGCCTACGAGCTGAGGCACCTGTCGCACCTAGTGAAGCTCAAGCTCCCGCAGTACGACCAGCAGAAGGCAGTGGGAATGGCAATGACAATGGATGGTCTGAAATGTACTATTTGCCAAGCTTTAGTTTTTCTGATTTGTGTGGGTGGTGTTGGAGAGGCCCTTGGGTGTACAGTATACTGCGCAGGTGTATGTGCAGAGTTTGGGTACGCCGCTTTTATATGTGTGGGTATATGCCTACCACTATGCGATGGAGTTCTTGGATTAATACAGATTTATGGCTGTGATAAAGGTTCAGGACTCATTTGTGAGTACGCAGGGGCATGTTAGCCTTTTTATATTTTTCTAACCACAAATACTTATAGGCGAAGGTGATGCGCCATGAAAATACTCACTATCGAGATACACAGATTTAAAAATGGGAAAGAAGCCGGTGAGTTCCTAGAAAAGCTTGCCAGAAAGGGTTCTTCCTTCGGTCTGTTGCAGGTGGCGCTGTTTATCTTGGGAGACGTCCTGCTCGGCTACTTGTTCCCAGGAAAAGAACAATCTTTAACTAGGAATGTGGCAATCATAGTCTGGGGTCTGGTTGTTTTTCTGGGATTTCCGCGATTGAGGTGTCGCAAATGGTAAGAAGAAACTATATATTCGCTTCCGTTCCCATTTAGCGTTCTTGCACTGATCTACGGAGTTTACTCCACGAAGTTAATTCCAGCGTTTGTTGGAACGCTCTCGCTGGTTTTATACGTCCTAAGCCTTAGAACAGAAAACAAAGATGACATTAGGCTTACGGGAATCGTGGCAATGTTCTCTTCGATATTCTTCCTCTGGAACAGTGGAGTGAAATACCTGGGACTACTAGGTGTGTTCCTGCTCTTTGTTCTTCAGCTCGGCTCACACATGAGAGAAAAAGAAGTTTCAAATGCACAGAGAACATAAAAGAGAAAGCTCAAACCTTCTCAATCCCTATCTTCGCCTGAACCTCAGGCCACTCAACGACGTAGCCCCTGGCTTCCCCGAAGCGAACTTCCACAGCTCTGGTCTCCTTCTCCACGTAGTCGAGGTTCTCCTGGAGGAGCTCGCGGTTCTCGCCGGTGGTCTCTATGGTGACAACGATTCTGTCGTTCACGTCGAGGTCAAGCCTCTTGCGCATCTCCTGTATCCTCCTGACGAACTCCCTCGCGAGGCCCTCAGCCAAAAGCTCCCTCGTGAGGGTCTTGTCCACGAAGACCCTTCCGCCCTCGAACTCCTCGCTGACTAGGAAGTCCGGCAGCTTCTCCTCCACGCTCAGGTGCTCCCTGGTGAGGTGGAAGGTTTTACCCTCTATCTCAACGTCCATCTCGCCCTTCTCGTAGAGCTCCCTCCCGTGCTCGTTTATCCACGCTATCACGAGCCTTGCATCGCCCTTGAACTCCGGACCGACCTTAGCGAAGTTGGGCTTGATGACGAGCTCCCTCTCCACTTTGCCAACGACGACCTCCTTGGCGTTGAGCTGGTCGCGGAGTATTCTGTTGAGCCTCTCGACGGCCCTCTTCACGGTCTCGTCCTCGGTCTCTACGACTATCCTCCTGACCGGGTAGCGGAGCTTTATCCTGGCCCTCTGCCTTGCTGATGAGCCGGCCTCGACGATTCTCCTGACGTACTCCATTTCCCTCTCAAGCTCCTCGTCCCTGACCTTCTCGTCGGCCTTAGGCCAGTCGAGCATGTGGACGCTCTCGACTCCAAGGAACGGCCTGAGCATGTTCTGGTATATCTCCTCGGCTATGTAGGGCGTGAAGGGCGCCATGAGCCTCAGCAGGACGTCGAAGACCTTCCAGATGGTGTAATAGGCAGCTAACTTGTCGGGGTCGTCGCCCTCGACCCACATGCGCTTCCTTATGAGCCTCACGTACCACCTGCTCAAATCCTCGACCACGAAGTTGTAGATGGCCCTCGTTGCCTTCGTGAGCCTGAAGGTCTCTATTCCCTCGGTGACCTCGTCGATAAGCCCGTTAACCCTGCTGAGTATCCACCTATCCTCCTCGCGGAACGGAAGCTCCTCCGGCTTGAGCCTGGTAGGATCAAAGTTGTCGAGGCTCATGTAGGTGGCGCTGAGAACGTAGACGTTCCAGAGTATGTTGAGCATCCTCTTGACCTGCTCAAGGCCCTTCCAGCTGAAGCGCAGGTTCTCCCAGGGGTTCGTCGCCCAGAGCATGTAGAACCTGAAGGGGTCCCTTCCCTCCTTCTGGACGACCTCCTCCGGCCTTATGATGTTGCCGAGGCTCTTGCTCATCTTGTCGCCCTTTTCATCGAGGACGTATCCGTGCATCGCCACGTGCCTGTAGGGGACGGTGTCGAAGGCTATAACGCTGGCGGCTTGCTGGGAGTAGAACCACTTGGTGACTTGGTCCTCACCCTCGACTATGAAGTCTGCCGGCCAGAGCTTCTCGAAGAGCTCCCTGTTGCGCGGGTAGTCCAGCGAAGCCCAGCTTGCTATTCCGCTGTCGAACCAGACGTCAACGACGTCTTTAACGCGCCTCATCTCCTTGCCGTTGACCTTTATGATGAAGGCATCGACGTAGGGCCTGTGCAGGTCCTCCGGGCCGAGCTTCTCTTCTATAAGCTTGAGCTTCTCTTCGTAGCTCTCCGGGAGCTCTATTCTCTCGCCGTTAACCTCTATTGCGACGCTGAGCTCCACCAGCTCCTTGAACGAGCCAACGACGTATATCTCGCCGTCCTCGCTCCCCCATATCGGGAGCGGTATTCCCCAGTAGCGTTGCCTGCTTATGACCCAGTCGCCCGAGTTCATGACACCGTTGTCGTATCTCACTTTGACCCAGTCCGGATACCAGGTCACCTTCTCGTCGTTCTCCTTGATTATCCTGTCCTTCACCCTGCTGACCTTGAGGAACCACTGGTCAGTGGCGCGGAATATGAGCGGGGTCTTACAGCGCCAGCAGTGCGGGTACTTGTGCTCTATCTCACCAGCCTTCACGAGGTAGCCCTTCCCGCGAAGGTGCTCGATTATCTCCTTATCGGCGTCTTTGACATAGACTCCTTTCCACCTGCCCTCTGTGTACCTTCCTTGATCATCAACCGGGCTGTAAACCGGCAAACCATAGCGCTGACCGACCTCGAAGTCCTCCTCACCGTGGCCGGGGGCGGTGTGAACCAAACCCGTACCGTCCTCCAAAGTTACATGCTCGCCGAGGATAACCCTGTGCGCCCACTCGTACCTTTCGCGGAACTCCTTTTGGGCTGGATACTCGTCCATGAGGACGTGGACGTAGCGGAGTCCTTCGAGCTCCTCTCCCTTGAACTCATCAACTATCTCTCCCCTGACGCCGACCTCGTTGAGAACGCGCTCGACGAGGGCCTTCGCTATTATCCAGTACTCCTCCCCGTTCTCGGTCTCGACCTTAACCTTGGCGTACTCGTACTCCGGGTGAACGGTAACGGCTAAATTAGCGGGGAGCGTCCACGGTGTCGTCGTCCAGATGAGGAGGTACTCGTTCTCCTTGCCCTCAACCGGGAACTTGACGTATATGCTCGGGTCTTTCCTGAGCTTGTACTCACCGCGGACCTCGTGTTCGGCCAAGGCAGTCTCACAGCGCGGGCACCAGTGGAGGACGCGCTTGTCCTTCTCAAGCAGGCCCTTCTCCCAGGCGCGCTTGAGCGTGAACCAGCCCGATTCGATGTACTCGTTTTTTATCGTCATGTACGGCTCGTCCCAGTCCATCCATACGCCGAGCATCTTGAACTGCTCCGTCATGACCCTGAGGTTGTTGAGGGCGAACTCCTTGCACTTCCTGATGAAGTTGTCCACACCTATCTCGGTCTCTATGTCCTTCTTGGTCTTGAGCCCGAGGGCCTGCTCGACCTTGACCTCTATCGGAAGGCCATGCATGTCGAAGCCCGGCTGCCTGCGGACGTTGTAGCCCTGCATCGTCCGGAAGCGGATTATCATGTCCTTGATTATCTTGTTCCAGGCGGTTCCGAGGTGTATTGCACCGCTGACGTAGGGCGGCCCGTCGAGGAAGTAGTACTTCGGGCCTTCGGCTCTGCTCACTTTCACCTTCTCATAGACGCTGTTCTCCTGCCAAAAGCGCTCGACCTTCTCTTCAAGCTTTCCTGGGTTGTACTCCCTAAACTCCGGTTCCTTTATCATGTTAAAACCCTCCAGAAATGATCTTTATGATGGACTACCCTAGAACAGGGGGACTCAAGCCGCGAAACGGGCGAAGCGAAGGATAAAACACTCCCCCCTCATGGGCATCGGGGCAGAATTGGGAACTTCCCTTATAAGGTTTTTGGATAGAAAAGCCCGCAGTATAAAACTGTGCCCTCCCCGACCGCCCCCCGGTCACCTCTCGCGGGGGTGTGAGAGGGGAGGGCGTAGAAGGTAGGAGTTCAAAATTTTAAACCTGACGCTCCTCCTCGGGCTCACCTTTGCGCCTGCTCTCGTTCTTTATGACCTGCATCACGTAGTCGATGAACCTCCTGACCTCCTCGAGCTCCTCCTCGGGTATGTCCTGGATTTTCTTGTTCTTGCCCTTGTACGTGAGCAGTTTGAGGAGCGCGAGCCTCCCGAGCGCCGTCTTGGTACTTATCTCGCCGTTCTTCCAGTCGCGCCATATTGCATTTGCTATGCCGTAGAACTCCGGAATGCTGTCCAGTCCTGGGTCACCAACGTCTATGACCTCCTTTCCGAGGTACTTGTAGCGCTTCTCCTTCTCCTCCTTCGAGAACTCCTTGGTTTTCTCTTTGATGTACGCGTGTATCATGACAGTTCCCCCCTATTTTTCTTGAGTATTGTTCTGGTCCAATATTTTTTAACTTTTTGTTTCTAAAGGTGTTGTGCTGTCCTCAATGATATTCGAAATGTGCCGTCTGATTTGTATAACCAAGTTGTTGATCTTGGACATTTGCCAGCCAATTGGTACGGTGTTCAATTTTTGGATCCGTTCCAATTAGAAACGATTTTGTTAATGATCGGAACTTTTAATAACGAAAATTTTAAATAACATTACTTTAGTATATGACTATGGGAATAAACACTATATCAAACTTTGAACCTGCCCCTGCTGAAATCGAACTCCCGATGATGTAATCCTGATATCGTCCCCTGGGAGGGAGGAACCATGGCAGGGGCAAGGCTCTGGAAGGCCCTGTTTGTGTTGTTTGTTAGCCTTGCAATGGTAACAGTGCCGATTGTCAGTGCAGGTACCGAGGCCAGCAGCGGCGGACAGTTCAGCATTGGAGCAGTGGCTCCTCAGGTCACCGACGTCAAGTTCTACCTCGACGATCACACCACCCAGACCACCAGTGCAACCCCGGGCAATGCCTACTGGATCGACATAACCATCAGTGACGTTAACACGATGGACGACATAAAGGAGATAACCATCTGGTTCTACTATGACACGAACAACACCAAGGTTGGTCCGCTCCCGGCTGGAGACACAGATCCGAGCAGCTATGTGATACTCAAGTACGTTAGAACGCCCTTCAGCGACCAGCCAGGGACCTGGAAGTTCTACGACGCCACGGGCAATGAGATAGGCACCACGTTTGGAACCTGGCAGATAATAAGCCAGGTTGATCCGCAGACCTGGGACCAGAGTACGGGCACCTTTAGCGTTGAGATCGTAGTCGGCAAGGTTGCGAGGGAGGCCAACGATGGTATTGCCGGTGGGGACTGGGACTTCCAGGTGAAGGTCGTGGACAATGAGGCCCTTGAAAGTAACGTCTACACCGGCTATGGCTACACTGTTAACTGGTATGGAGAGATATGGGTCACTAACAGCTTTGCCTTTGGTACCGTCAATCCGCAGAGCACTGACAACCCACTGACCTCTCCGAGCACCGGGTACCTCGATGTCTACGTCATCAGCAACGGTAACTATGACGTCAATGTCAAGAGCGATGCCACTTGGACGGGTGTTAACAACAACAGCAGGACGGTCAGTGTTGTTACTGCCACGCCAGGAGACAAGCAGATACTCCTCAAGATCAACACCAACAACGACCCCTCTACCGCAGGAGCCATAGCAAGCACCTACACCCTCTGGCTGGACAACCAGGCGGGGCCGACCCAGGACGGTGATGCCAGTGCCGGGCAGGGAGCCCACCACTACGCTTACATGTGGCTTGACGTCGGTAGCAACATTGATCAGGACACCTACGTTGGGCACGTCTACTTCCAGGTGACCAACGCCTGAGGCCTCAGCTGATGTCTCTTGACTTTCTTTTTTTGCTCTGTTTTGGCAGAGCCTATCTTGATTTTGTCCGGGATTTCGGACCCCCGTAGAATTTAAATACTTTAAGTGTTTAAATTTGTAGGGGGTGGTGACGATGGAATGGAGCAGGGTACCCTTGATTCCACTCCTGCTGTTGTTACTTCTAGCACCTGGAGTTGCAGGTTACATCGGTGTTTCCGGTGATTTCTATTCGCACACGTATTACGTGCCGATTGGGGGTACAGTCACGGGCTCCACAGTGGTTATAAGCAACCCCTCAAACGAGACTATCCATGTTAGAATGACTTACCAGGTGACCCCCCAGACGGATCTCCTCACTGTCGAGTTCTCAGAGAACGAGTTTATTCTTCAACCGGGGGAGCGCAAGGTTGTCTACGTTACCCTTAAAGCCGCTCCCAACTGCCCTCCCGGAAACTACACGGTCACCGTGGGCGGTGAGGAAATAAAGCAGGTGGGCAACGTCAGCGTGGCAACTCCATCGGGCGCCCTGAAGGCAACCGTTATCGTAACAGGAGAAGGTGCCAGAGTAACGATCACCACAGTTGATGTAACAGGCAACGTTGTTCCGGTTGATCTGGTTCTCCTTTCGATGCCCTCCAAGTACCCTATAAAGCGTACCGACACGGGAAAACTTGAGGCCATCGTTGCCCCTGGCAAATACCGCGCCGAGGCGTACCTCGCTGGCCAGCTTCTCAATGCAACCGAGTTTGAGATCGGTCCGAACGAGGAGAAGGAGGTTAGGCTTGTTGTTAAGACGGTTTACTTCGTGGCTTTCGATGTAGTCCCGGCGAAGAATTCCGAAGGGAGGATCGGTTATGCCTATGTGGTGGCGACCGTCAGAAACCTTTTCAAACCACTAAAAGACGCGGAGGTTGTTCTGAGAGTCAGCTACAACGGAAAACCTGTTGAAAATGTTAGTGTTTCTAAGATGCCGCTCCTTCCCCTCAATGACACGGAGTTCAAGTACAACTACGTCCCGATTGAGGGATGGAAACCTGGAAAATACGAGTTCCAGATGCTCCTGTACTCAAGCGGCAAGCTCTATGCGAAGACCGAAATAAAGACCCTGGAAGTTACCGCAGAGATGGCGGGGGTTAGTATGGGGCAAGCCAGTCCAAGCCAGGCGGAGGAGGAGAAAACTAACGTCTACCTCTACATCGGGCTTGGGGCGCTGATCTTGGTGGTGCTGGCGTTACTGGCCTTCAGAAAGAAGAGCCCAATCAAGGTCACCACTGCTGAGATAAGAGACGGAAAGCTCACCGTCAGAGTGGAGAACACCTCCAGCAGGGAGGCCATGCTATTGCGTCTCAGGATCCTCGCCCTGCCCAGCAAGGTGGAGATAACGGACATCAGGAAACCAAAGCTTGTGGGAGGAGGCAAGAAGCTTGCTGGAAAGTCCATCGGAACCATCGAGGTTCCGGACGACGACGGCTCAATACGGGACGCCATGGAAAGCGGCGGAATTCTTGTTCGGGTTGAGACCAACATCGGAGTGGGCGAAGCCAAGTTTAAGACTTAAACCCCTTACCCTTTTCTAATCTCGTTCCATATCCCCGCCATTATCAGCGCCGCCCCGAGGTAGCCCCGGGAACTCAGGACCTCCCCTATGGTTAGAAACGCCGCAACGTGGCCGAATATCGGCTCGGCCGAGTAAATAAGTGCCGCCTTGTGTGCCCTCGTGTTCCTCTGGTGCTTCACCTGGAGCGTGAAGGCTATCACCGTCGCGAAGACCGAGGTGTACAGGATTCCGGCCCATGGCATCGGGTCGGTCGGGAGGGTGAAGGGCTCGGCGACGAGCGCAAAGGCCAGCGAAAAGACGAAGTTCCACGTTATCTGCCAGAAGGCCAGGCTGAGGTAGTCCTTCTCCCCAAAGCGCTGGACGAGCACTATCTGGAAGGCAAAGCTCAGGGCACACAGGACGGTGAGCATGTCGCCGTAGTTGAAGTCCGGGCTCGCCCCGGAGATGAGGTAGAGGCCGGTGAGGGCTATCGCGAGTGAAGCAGCATCTCTAAGCTTGAGCCCCTCCCTCAGCAGGAAGTAGGCTATGAAGGGCGTGAAGACGACGTAGAGCGAGGTTATGAAGGCGGAGTTCGAGGCGGTGGTGTACTTCAGCCCGACTATCTGGAAGCCGTGGCCGAAGAAGAGGGTCGCCCCCAGGATGAAGCCCTCCTTAAAGGTCTCCCTCTTAAGGACCCTTTCGCGGAAAATCAGCAGCATTAGGAGCGAGGCTATGCCGAAGCGGTACGCCAGAAAGAGTATCGGAGGCAGGTAGGCAAGGCTAACCTTCATGGCGGGGAAAGTGAAGCCCCATATAGCAGTGATGCCGAGGAGTATCAGCTCGGAGCGGTTCATCGAGCCGAGTTGTCGGGGAGGTTTAAAAGGTTACTCGCCGGGCCCGTTGATACAGCCCATGTTCATGGACAGGAGCATCTCAACGTATCCGGACTCAAGGTTTTCCTTTATTTTATCCGCCAGGGCTTTGAACTCCTCGACTGTGAGCGGTCTCTTGGTCTTCAGCCACTTAATTTTCCCGTCGTTCTTGTCGAGGATCACTATCTCCCCCTCCGTGATGAGGGGCACGTAGTTCATCTTTATTCCGTACAGCTCCTCGGCGAAGGCCAGCTTCGCCCTCATTAGCTCCAGGTAGTTGGCCAGGTCTTCACCCAGAATCCTCCTGAATTCGCGCTCCATTCTCCCACCGATTGACACTCAATGCACAGGTTTATTAATCTATCGGGCACATCTGGGTAAAAATGCCCTCCAATTTCTCCGAAACCCAAATAAGGGTCGGTAATGTATCACTCCCGGTGAGACAATGCTGATGAAGTACGCCCACCACTTCCACGCCTACCAGCCGGGTGACATCGTCCACGTCAAAGACGGCGACGGGAGCAGGCCCATCGAGTACGAGGAGAGGAGAAGCCCCGTTGCCATAAGAATCCGCGGGGAAGAAGTCAGGGGCGAGAACTGGACGAGGGCGATGCTCTACTCCTACGAGCACATAGCCGACACCCTGTCGCGAATGGAGGGGGTGAGCATAGACATCGAGCCCTTCACCTTCCTAATGCTCCTCCGCTACCGCAGGCGGGCCTTTGAAGATACGGTTGAACTTCTCCAGAGGTTTGACGCCGTCCCAACGACACCTTTCCACCCCATAGTTCCTCACCTCGACGAGTTCGAGCAGAGGATTCTCGCGAGGGTCTCCTTCGACTTCTATGCCCCTCTCATCGGAAAAAAGCCGGTGATAGGCTACTGGCTCCCCGAGGCCGTGATAACCAGAAAAACGGCTGAAATCGTTGAGTCCTCGACCGACCGAAGGCTCGTCTTCCTCCTCGACGAGAGGCAGCTCCTCTACGACTTCCCGCAGGCGAAGCACTCCTGCAACCGCTATTCAAGCTCCTTCGTCTTCGGAAGGGAGTGGTCTTTAAGTGATGCCTTCGCCTTCAACACACTCGACGTTCCCGGCCTGGTCGAGAGAACCCTCTCCTACCGCGACGACCACAAGGAGAACCTCGGCGTCCCTTACCTGGTATTCACGGCCAGCGACCTTGAGAGTCTCCTGGGGAATCCAGAACAGCTCGACCGCTTCACCGCCTGGATGGACGGGCTTAAGGGAAGGGGCGTTGAGAGGGTTTCGGCGATGGAGTTCGTGGCCAAGAAGCTCTCCGGCGAATTCAGGCGCCTCGATGGAGAGTGTTCCTTCGAGATGCCCGTCAAGGACTATTCCAGCTGGAGCGACTACTTCGATTTAAGCCTCGACGGCAAGACGAGCGATTCGAGATGGCTCGGTTACAGGAGAGCAGATGGAAGGGTATTCGCGAGGGAGGCGAGGGGGAAGGGAATTTCCCAGCTCTGGAAGGTGGCCTTCACGAGGCTCTTCGAGGAACTGAACAGGACAGTCCGCCTCGGCGTTTTAAAGGGCCTTGCTGAGCTCAACGCCCTCTCTGAAGAGTTCCTGGTGAGGTACGCGAGGGTCTTCTTCAGGGACTACTACGACCACTTCGGCCTGGAGACTTCCATGGATTACGTCCTTGAGCCCGCGAACGGCGATGAAAAGGCCCTCAGACTCGGGAGGATTTATTACCTCATGCTCCTCGCCAACCACTCCTGCCCTCGCTTCTGGGAGAACCTTGACACGCGCGTGGCCTTTGGCAACATCTCCACCATGGCGAAGGCCCTCATCGAGCTGATGCGCTACTTCGACGGGAGCGAGCTCCAGGGGTTCTTCATCGAGGCCTACCTCAAGCTCCTTAACTTCGATAAGCTGTACCACCTCTGGAACCTCTCCGCGATGCCCCCGCTGGAGGGCTGGGAGACGAGCTGGAGGGCGTGGGAGGAAGCGCTTAAGCCCGAGGTTCCCAACAGCGGCTACAACGTCGTGACGAGGGCGGCCCTTTACGTCGGAAAGCGCGACCTGAGGGGAGAGCTGAGGAATCTGATAGGGCATTACAACCTCGACTGGGCCGTCGCGGACACCGGTCACATACCGGGCGAGGTTCACGGGGACTGGGAGAACCGAGAGTGGTGTGAGCACAGGTTATGAAAATCCTCCGTTCCTTTACTTTAGGTTTCCTAATTTTGTTAGCCTAACGCTTAAAAAGCCGTGTGGGCTATACTACTGATGCGCCTCTGGTGTCGGAGGTGAGCGAATTGGACGGAAGAAACCGTAAAACCCAGCGTAGTGACGAAATATCCCTTTTTGGATCCCTGCTGACTAAGCTCGGGGGGAAGGAGTACCTGAAAATCAAGGGAATACTGGACATCGCCGACAAAAAGCTGAACAGGCGAAAGATGTTCCTACTGCTCCTTCAGGCTCCACTTCTCTCTGGCCAGGAAGAGGTAGGCCTCGTCCTCCAGCTCCTTGGGAACGTAGTCTAGCACTATCTCCGCTCTCTTCACATTCTCCCGTATCCCCTTTCCCAGGGCCACGGCGTTCTTTTTGAGGAGCTCCTCGATAACTTCCAGGATGCTCTCCTTCACCCTCTTCTCAGCGTAGAGCCTTTTGCCGATGAGCCACACCTTCCCGTTCTTCCTGTAGAAGTCCCAGCCCCTCTCGGTGAAAAACTCTGGTCCAGGCTTTATCTTCACCCTCTCCCTTTCTCTGCGGTCCACTTCCAGCATTATGAACGCCTTCCCCGAGGAACGCCCGACGTTCCAGCCGAGGACGTTGAAGCCTTCCCTTGAAAGGGCCCTCTCGAAGCCCCGCGCGCTCCTCTCCAGCTGGGGGAGAAGCAGGTCATCAACGAGCTCCTGGACTTTAAAGACCAGCGTCACTAGGTGCGTCCCCTTCCTCCTCAGCTCCGCGAGGTAGCTTCCGCTTTTCCTCGTCTCTGGGAAGAAGAACTCCTCGGAGGGGTTTTCCAGGAACTGATGAGCCTTGAAGTAAAACCTCCCGTACTTCTCCCAGCTCAGATTTGCCGCCACGTTCCTCCTTGGATCAACGGGGTCTATCACTATGAGGGGCTTGTCCTCTTCCGTTTCCCGCTTGACGGTCTTCATGGCGGGCTCCGGTTCTCTCCTCAGCCAGCCAGCGGGGTCAATAACCTTCTGCCTCAGGATGAAGTCGGAGTTTTCGAGGACTTTGAGGAAGGAGCCGTACTTTATGACCAGTATCTCCGCCAGGTAGCCTGAGAAGCCGCGCACGTAAACCTCGCTCCCGTAGGCGTTGATCCCCTTCAGGAAACGCTTGAGGAGCCTTACATCGTCGTTTCTCCCGTTGAGGTGCTCATTCACCCACTTCGTGTGGAGTATCGAGCGGTCTACGGCGGTTCTCACGTCCCTCCAGCTTTCCACGTCGTAGCAGGGGACCAGATCAACCTTTACCCCCCTGTATGTTGCCCTCACGTATGGGTGCTCGGCGTAGGCCACCTCATGGGAATCTAGCCTCTCCGCTATCGCCTTCCCGAGCCTTAGACCTTCCTCGCGGAGCTCTTCCAGGGGGGTATCGAGGGGAAAAGCAAGAAAGAGGTCAACGTCGTGGTCTCCAGCTAAATAGGTATCCTTCGCGAGGGAGCCAACGAAGTAGGGCTTAACGTCGAGGCCGAGGTCTTCGATGGTTTCCCTTGCAATCTCTTCCAGCTCCCTCATCAGCCCCTCAACGAAGGCCCTCTCCTCCTCGGTGGGGCGTATCCTCCGGAGGACTTTTTGAAGAACGGTTTCGATGGCGTCATCAAGGCTCATACTCTGCACCTGTTGATACTTAGCTATCAAAATCTTTATATATCTTTTGTTATCAAGCTGTCAATGATGTGAAATGGAAGACCTGGTCGTTCTACAGAACCCCTGGTGGGCCGATCCCGATGCGATATACGAAGACGAGAGGGTTAAAAAAGCCCTTTCCCGGAAACCGAGGATAGGCTACCGTTTTGAGCCGGCCAACAAGGTTCTGATAGGCCCGAGGCAGGTTGGTAAGACCACCTACATGAAGCTCTCCATAGCGAACCTCATAGAATCGGGGGTGAGTTCGAGGAACATCCTCTACTTCTCGTGCGACCTCCTGAGGGACTACCGCGAGATGGTCTCGGTTGTCAGGTCCTTTCTCCGGAGCACGAAGGGGCCGGTTTACGTTTTCCTCGATGAGGTCACCTTCGTCGAGGGCTGGGAGAGGTCGGTTAAGTTCCTTCTCGATTCCCCCCTTGCATCGAGGATGGTTCTCCAGGTCACGGGCTCAACTTCTGCTGGCCTCAAAAGGGAGAGCTTTCCCGGAAGGGACATAAAAGTTGAGGAGTTCCTTCCGCTGGACTTCAAGACCGTTTCTCTGATCTTTGAACCAAGACTGAGGAACCTCAAACTCCCCCACGAGCTTCCAAAGACGGGCCGGGAGTTCTATGAAAACGCCCTTGAGCTCTACCCCCATCTTGAAGTTCTAAGCGGGGCACTCGACTTTTATCTCTCCTCCGGGGGCTATCCGAGGTCAATCTACGAACTGCTGGAAGGGGGTATAACCCCGGAGACCTATGAAATGATCTACAACGCAACGATCCTCGACGTTGCCAAACTGGGGAGGAGCGAGAGAATAGCCCTCTCGATGATACTGGGCCTCCTGCGCCGCTATGGGGACAGGATAACCCTCAACTCCCTTGCTAAAGAGCTTGAGATAGGCTCCCACGTCACGGTGAGGGACTACCTTGAACTCTTCGAGGGGCTCTTCATCGGACGAAACTACTTCCAGGTCAAACTCCACGACTTTGCTCCCATGTTTAGAAAAGAGCGCAAATTCTACTTTACTGATCCCCTTTTGATCCATACCTTCAGAAGGCTCTTTGGAAGGGGACCTGAGACCGACAGGATAATTGAGGGGGTTGTGGGTGAACACCTGAAGCGTCTCTATCCCACTTACTTCCTCAGCGGTTCCAGGGAGGTTGATTTCATAACCCCCGGCTTTGGAGTTGAGGTGAAGTGGAGGAATAGGGTTAGGCCCTCGGACTTTCCAAGGGTCGGGATAAGGGAGAAGATACTCCTCTCAAAGGATAGACTGGAGTTTATTGAGGGAAAAAACCTTGCCATAATCCCGGTTTCCCTCTTCCTCTTCCAGCTTCACTCCGCCAGCTCGAACCTCGCGACGGTCTCGTAGATCGGGCCCTTGGGAGTGAGCGTGCTCTTCTTCAGCTCTATGGCTTCGACATCGAACTCGCCGAAGTCCTCGTTGGCCAAATCTTTCAGTGCCATCGCCAGCTCGAGTTTATCGCGCACGAACTTGACGCGGCCGATGGTTATGTGGGCCACGAAGTCCTTTTCCTTCTTGAAGCCTAACCTTCTCATCTCCCTTTCGACGTCCCTGGCGATGGCCTTTATGCCCTCGTCGTTCTCTATTCCGGCCCATATCACCCTCACGTAGTTCGGGTTCGGGAAGACCCCTATCCCCTTCACCCTAACGCGGTGCTTCTTGTGCTTCTTCGCTATTTCCTCCAGGGCTCTCTTGACCTCCTCCGCTGTTATTTCGTCAATCTCCCCGAGGAACTTGAGCGTGACGTGGAAGTTCTCCCTCTCGACGAACTTTATCTTTGCCGACTTGCTCCCTATCCTCTCCTGGGCCTTTAGCAGGTTATCTCGAACCTCGTCGCTGACCTCAATGGCTATGAACGCCCTCATATCACCACCGAGAAAAGTTGGGGGAGGGGGTTAAAATGCCTTATGATGACCTCTCGATCCGGTCACATTCCTTACTCTCGGACACAGGAGTATGAATGTTAATTCCAAAGTTACTTACTGGTGGGGATAAGAAAGTGAAACTGAAATAAAAAGAAATCATCCGCTAAAGACGATTTCTATGCTGTCCCCTGCGCTGAATCCGCTCGTGTCCCCTTGGCTTGCTCCAGGGAGTGGAATGTCCGCCCCAAGCTCAGTATCCTGCCAGAGACCAACAAAGTAACTAATGCCAATGTATGAATCAAGATTTGGATAAATTTGGGTGGCGAAGTAATAAGCTCCAGCGGCGGTACTGTCTGCGTCCGTGCCGTAGATAGTAACTACAAAGGACCCTATTTTCTCGTCGTTAAAGACTTGGATTATGAAGTAGCCTTCTGTAACATTCCACCACGGCTTTGGAGCAGTCCACGTAACGTTGCCCTGAGGAGAAACTATTGTTATCGTCCGTCCATCAAGGACCATGTGAACTGGTGCAATGTCCTCGTACTGTGCAGTTACAGGATTCACAAGTGGGCCTCCGACGGAAATCACAACATCACTGGATGTAACTTCATTCAGGTCAAATTCGCTGACCGGCTTTGAGATTGTTCTGACGCTTAGTGGAACTGTGCGTGATAGGTACTGAGATACTGAAAATGCATCTGGTGTGCCCACGTTATTGAAGACGAAGTAGACTTTGTCCGCACTGTTAATGTTATCATCGTATTCATCTATACTGGGTCCGCTTATCTTTATTTTTACGGTTATCTTGGATTTTTGATTGCTGGTGTCGGTGGCCAAGAGTATTATTGTGTGTATGCCTACTGACCATTTGGAAGTGTTTAATGTGTTTGTGTAAGTATATGATGTCATGTTTGGTATCTCTACTGAGTCAATCAGGTTGCTCATGGCCACAGAGTCTAAATATATCTCAAGTTTTGTAACTCCATGGTCATCCATTAGGGTGGCACTCACGTTTAGGAGGACTCCACGGGATATCCGGGTCCCGTTTGCTGGGGCTATCAGATCGATTGTGGGGGGGTCATCTTTGGAGATTTTGATGACTACAGAATCGTAGTTGAAGTAACCGAGTTTGTTGTATGCAACCACCGTAAGGATGTTCTCACCTGGGGCAAAGATCTTGCCAGAGAGTGATGTTATGTCTGTTATTGACGTGGTGTTCACGTTGTGTGTGGTTACTAGCTTTTCGTTTACCCAATATTCAATCCTTGCCAGACCATTTTCATCTTGGGCGCTTACAGTCACCATTATAGTGTCACTCTGTGTGAACTCCTTTGATGTCAAGTCTTCTTTGTTTGTAATCTGTACGGTGGGAACGTTATCTTCTGATGGATCGATATAGAACACAATTGTGTCTTCCACTTTCTGCCCCACTGTATCAACTGCGATTGCCTTTAGAGTGTGAGGACCAGCCGAGAGTGTTTCAGTTATTGTATACTCGTATGGCCCAGATGTCCAGTTCTTAATAAGATTTCCGTCTAGGTAAAGCTCAACGTACTTTATTCCCTCAACATCCGTTGCTAATACGTTTATAGGTATTGGGTCGCCCTGCTTGAAGTGTTGGTAATTCTGAGGCGACGTAATCTCGACGGTTGGCGGTTCGTCCGCTCTTACATGAACTGTGACTGTGTCTATGGCTTTGTTGTTTTCGGTATCATAAACTATGACATCAATGGTGTTATTCCCTTCTTTGAGGTAGTTTGATGGTATTGTGGCATTGTCTTGGGTAGATGTACCATTGACACAATGGGAAATTGTCCTATTTCCGTTGACCCAGTATTCAATTAATGTGAGTCCTTTGTCGTCGCTCGCCAAGACATTTACCTGTATTGAATCACCTATCTCGAACTCTGTTGAGATAAGCTCCTCTTTGTTGACAATCTGAACCGTTGGTGGATTGTCAAGGTTAGGGGCATCCACATAGAATGTCACTGTAGCTTCTGTACCCGCTCCTCTATCATCAACCGCAACGGCTCTGAGAACGTGGTCCCCAGTGGATAAAGTCTCCGTTATCGTATGTATGTATGGTTCTGATGTCCAGTTTCTGACTAGGTTGCCGTCGAGGTACAGTTCAACGTATGCAACGTGACCATCATCGGTGGCAGAGATGTTTACGGGAATTGAATCCCCCTGGATGAAGTGCTGTAGGTTCTGAGGAGAGATTATTTCGACTTGAGGTGGCTCATTGGGTTGCACTACTGTTATTGTGACTGAATCTAATGAATACTGACCGGAAGTGTCATATACAACAACCGTAATAGTGTTGTTTCCAATTCCCAAGTATAGAGAGGGTATGGTCTCGTTGTCCGTTACTGTTGTTTCGTTTTTGAAAACGTGAGTACTAATTAGTTTATCGTTGACATGATATTCTATTTTGGTGATGCCATTGTCGTCTCCTGCACTTACACAAACTTCAATGTTATCATCTTCTGTGAACTCTGTTGATATTAGTTCTGCTTTGTTAGTGATTTCAATGGTAGGTTTGTTATCAATTTCTGGCTCATCTATATAGAAAGTTATGGTGTCTTCTGCTTTTTGGCCCGCAGTGTCGACTGCCACTGCCTTGAGAGTATGGGGTCCTGGTGATAGTGATGAAGCAGGTACGACATACTCATATGGGTCATCTGTCCATTTGATCACGAAATCCTCATCGAGATACAATTCAACATACAGTAGACCTTCGACATCCTCTGCTGAGACTGTTACAGAAATGCTCTCATTAGAGGCAAAATGCTGGAAATCTTCTGGAGACACTATGGAGACTGCAGGGGGATTGTTTACTCTCACTATAACGCTACTAGACAATGCTTGATTTATGTCCTCTGGCGGAGTGTTGTAGAACCATGCGTAAACTGTTAATTCGTGAGTGCTTCCAGGTTCCCAACTGGAAGTGTCGATCCAAATAACGTCACTGTAGGGGCTCTCAAAGGGTCCGTCCAATGAAGTGCAACTTCCATCGACACAATATGAAATCCCCGTAATAGGGACAAATCTACCTACTGTGAAAGCAAAGATTAGGTCTTCTCCTCTAACAATGAGATCTCCATTTTCTGGAGCATCTATTATTATCTCTGGAGAATACAACCATTTTATGAATTCATCCCATTGACTCTCACTTGCGAATGTGAGGTAGTCGTAATGCCATGAGGAGTATTCCCCAAAGCTGCCATAGTCTATGGGTAGCTCTATGCTAATCCCCCATGTGTTCCGCTCGTAACCTTGATCCCATTTAGCTATTACTATATTGTTTAATGCTGTAAGGACATCATTAGCTTTCTCCTGTATTTCTGGGGAAGATGCACATGTGGATACTAAGTATATGAAATCACCTAAATCCATGTAGTGATTATAGTAGAAGTTGTCTGCAATTCCCTCAGCAAATCTGATAGAGTTATCACGAGCATATGCAAGGCATGTTCTTTCAGTAGAATCTTGAACAGCTAAAACAAATGCATTAATTGAATTAATTAGTTCATCAAAATTACTAAGATCAACTGAGGATAATGTATACTTATCACTCTCCCCTTCGAGTGATTCCCTGTACGCTTCAACAATTGCACTTGCAAGTTCTTGTGGTGTCATAACGGGATCATTTACAAGATCCTGCAAGAATGCCGAATAATCCCATCCATAACCTGGTTCGGTTTCTTCACTTCCAACAACTACTGCATTTGGATACACATCATGAATCTCTGCAAGTGTTTCTGCCATTTGCATCAAACAGGCATCAAATCCCAGTAAATCTATTGGTATTCCATTAGTCTTTATCTCTCTTAGTGCTTCGTTGAGTTCATTTAATGTTATCTTGTCGTTGCTATTTTCATCTATGGCTACATCTTGTGGAAATATAGGAGACTCATATGCGATTTTTGTTCCAGGAGAGGGAGCATCTGGGGACTCCCAACCCCCACCATGGTTCCATATAATCAATGCATAATGCTCCGCACCTGGATAGAGTTCGGAGGCTTTCTTCACGAATTCCACGAGGGTCTGGGGGTCACCCATGTTCCTCTCTCCCCAGTCTTCTTGAGCATTTTCAGATGTTGGTGTCATACCTCTAGTGACTACGAAGAGTTTAGTATCTATCCAATTGCCGTATGCGCTACTATATCCGTCCGGAATCCCATCATAATTAAAATCAGCGGATTCATCAAATATATTTCTATCGAATAAGACCACAATCTTAACGTCCTCTGTGGAACCAACTTGGGCCATTTCTAAGAAGTCGTCAATTGCGGCTCCTTCTAAGTTATTATCCCCATCTAAGTATACCATAATGACCCACTTTACTTCTTCTGGTCCTTGTGCATCAAATGCATATGCCCACTCAGTAATCTGATCACTTGGTACTGTACCAACGCCCGGGACATAGGTGTTGACTTCATACATGAAATAATATGTGCCTCCCTCTGGAATCATGAAATCCCCAATGTCTACTGTAATGGATGTTCCCGGAGATACCGTTGGAATACCAACAAGTTCAGTATAATCATAAGGATACTCACCGTCCCTGTCTAAATAGAAGTTAATCGTGCCGCTAAAAGACTCTGCTCTTGGATTAGCTACTCTTATTGAGATATGGACATTGTCCCCTGCATTCAGATCAGTATTGGGTTCAAACGTTACCCATGATGGATCAGAATACAGAGTATTTCTAACAAACTCTACAGCCGTTGAAGATGACAATGTTCCTATCTCCATTTGCCCCCAGAATTCTTTAACTCCTCCCTCTGGATCTTGCCACACTCGGATTCCATAATAGATATTTGGATCCAAATCAGGGAATGTCACACTCGCGTAATCTTCTCCACCATTAAACGATACTTGTTGTTCCGTTATGTATGACCATGAATCTCCAGATATTGAGTATAACCCCACGTAAATCGTCCCCGGATTTGGCGGTAAGGGTTTTTTGTAGATGTTATATACATCCACTGTCAACGAGACTCTGGGTGGTTCTATTTCTATATCACTAATGGTTTTGGAGTTACTTTTTAGTTGCCCGTCATCATACCATAACACAGTAGCTTCCCCAGTGTAGGTACCAGGAGAAAGTCCCATATCCTGGGTATTGTCGTGGAATGTTAGTGTAATCTCCTGTCCAGGGTCGAGGGTTATATCCGTCTTAGAGACATCCACTCCAAAACTCTGAGAGGGGTCCATGTAGAGGCTGACCCCCGCCACTGAGATTGTTCCTCTCACGGTTCCAGTGTTCTTTATTGTGACCGTCGCAGTAATGTCATCTCCTATATAGTAAACATCTTTGTCAAAACTAAAGCTCACAATTTCAAAGTATGGATGAGGTTCTTCAACTGTTACTGTTTCTTCTGGACTAATTGCTAGGGGGGACAGAGGACTATCAGTATAGACGATTACATACAAATTATAATCTCCAGGGCCAGCTATTGAGTTTAATGCATCGTAATCATAACTAAGATCCAAATATGACGAGGTTTCTCCTGCGTCAAGTGTTACGCTGGTTGAGTCTGTGATATACTCGGGGCCTCCTCCAGCAGGGTAAACTACAAGACCCACTTGAAATGTAGTTTTCACATTACCTGTATTCTTTACTTGGACGACGACATCTCCGGTATCGTCTGGAGGGGTAAGAGTTGTGTCCGTAACGTCAAAAGATGTGATCTCTGCATTGATGACTTCCCTGACATGTATTTGGTTAAGGCTGTTCCACGTTATCTGATCAGTAGCTAGTTCAAAATCAGTATCCTCTACCCAGACGTGAATGTAATAATCACCTGCTTCCTGTGGAGCATTAATATATACAGTAAATGTCTCACTCTCTCCCGGAGATAATGTTAAAGTTGAGCTGTAACTTTCTGAATCATAAGGAGAATATTTATCTTTATCAATTCTTACATGTACCCGTGTGGGGATATCGTAGTATTCATTTGGGTTGTTGACTGTTACATCGACTCTTATTGTTTCTCCCGGATTGACGTCATAACTTGATACACTAATCCCAGTTATATATGGTTCATCTCGTTCTAGAGGGATACTACCACCAGAATAGACATAGTATCCGGCAATTGTCCATAATTCCAGTTCAAGGGTATCATCATCGTTTACAAAGAACACTACAAAGTAATACACATTTCCGTCTATGATGCTGCTATCCGATACATAGATGGATTTGAAGGACTCTCCCCCATATACATGTGCGGATACAGGAGAGGAAGGTATTTCGTTCCAATTTTCATCATAAATACTCACATATATAGTCCCTGGACCTGGCAGGGGTAAATTGTTTACATTGTATATCTCAAGGGTTATGCTAGTAGCGAGAGCCAACTTTACTAGAGGGCTAACTAAACTAAAAATAAGTATCAACAAAATAAGCGCACTTCTATTTTTTTTATTCATAGGATACCCTCCCATATGTTAGTTTTTATCTTTATATTCTTATAATAAAAGTATAAAAATTTTGCTGAACATTAGACAGTATATTGTTGTGTGAAGCAATAATAAAAATAAAAAAGAAGCCAGCTTTAATAACAACAAAAGTTCACTCCCTCACAACGACCGGGAACTCCTCCCAGGGAAAGACTATCCACTTGTCGGTTCTGAAAACGTAGAAGTCAGGCACGACCTTCGTCCAGGGCTTCATGCTGAGGCAGGCGACCTTTACCTCCTTCGCCCCGGCCTTCTTCACCTCTTCGATGACGATTTCGAGGGTCTTCCCGGTGTCGCTGACGTCATCAACGATGACAACCTTCTTGCCCTCAAGCGAGCCGTGGAGCGGAATCGTTATGACCGGCTTCTCCATTCTCTCCTCAATGTCCTTGTAGAACTTGACGTCGATGACCTTGACCTCAAGGTCGCCGAGGATGTGGCTCAGCCTCACGGCCGGAATTAGCCCTCCCCTCGCCACCCCGACTATTACATCTGGCATGAAGTGCTTTCTAAGCTCGTCAGCGAGCGCGAACACTGCCCTGTCCACCTGCCACCAGGTGAGGTAAACCTTGTCCATATCAACACCTCCGAATATCGGGGGTTTTTGAAGGCCACGACTTAAGGTTTTGGGTGATGGGTAGAAGTTAAATCTGCGGACTTAAAAAGCCTCCGTTGGCAGGAAAATGTTAAAATCAAGAAATGTGGGGGGTCAGCTGATGACGCACTTGCTCCAGCCGCAGCGCGGGCAGGTGGCACAGCCGCTCTCCATCTTCAGCTCGACGAGTTCTCCGTCGCTCTCGTAGCAGACCGGACAGTATGCAACGCCGAGGAGCTCCCTGATTTTCTCCTCCGGAACATCGGGCTTCTCGGCGTGGTGATGCCCGTGGACTGGCTTCATTGGAGCGGGCCTGTTTATGGAGAAGCTCAGCTCGGGCTTCTTCTCCTTCCCGTTGGTGCCGTTGAGTATCGCCTCAACGTTGATGAACTTCGCCAGCCAGGGCTCCGCCTCGACAACGGCCTTCAGCTTTTCAACGGCATAGTTGCTCGGCTTCGCCGGAACCCTCTTCCTCTTTTCGCCCTCGACGCTGTAGACCTGGACGCTGAGCGAGCCGTCGCGGTAAACTGTTATACCCTTGCACCCGAGCTTGTAGGCGAGGAGATAAGCGGCCTTAACGTCCTCCACCGTTGCGTCGTTGGGCATGTTTATGGTCTTGCTTGCCGAATCCGTCAGCCAGAGCTGTATGTTCGCTTGGGCCAATATGTGGTCGAGCCAGTGGATGTCCATTGACGTGACGAAAACGCGCTGCATATCCTCGGGTATCTCCTCGAGACCCTGCACCGAGCCGTAGTTGTCGCTTATCTTCCTGAGTATCTCGTCGCTCCAGAGGCCGCGCTTCTTCAGCTCGGACTCGAAGACCGGATCAACGTAGTAGAACTCACCGACGGTGACGCTCTTCTTGTAGACGAGGGCAAAGATAGGCTCGATTCCGCTGGAGGTGTCGGCTATCATCGAGACGCTTCCGGTCGGCGGGCAGGTGGTCACCATTCCGTTTCTGACGCCGTACTTCTTGATTTCCTCAACAAGTTCGTCCCATGGCAGATTCCATATCTCGCGGTGGTAGAAGCCCTCGACCGGCAGCTCACCGTCCCTGTATCTGCTCTTCTCGTAGAGCGGGAAGGGTCCGCGCTTCTTGGCGGCGTCGACGGAGTATTTGTATGCGTAGAAGGTGAGGTACTCGGTGGCCTTCCTCATGAAGTCGTAGCCCTCTTTGCTGTTGTACGCTATGCCGAGCTTGAAGAGTGCATCAGCAAGGCCCATCATTCCGACGCCTATTCTCCGGGTCAGTTTGGTGTTCCTGTCTATCTCGGGGAGCGGGAACTTGTTGACGTCGATGGCGTTGTCGAGGTACTTGGCGACCTTTTGAATGACGTAGGCGTACTCGTCCCAGTCGAAGTAGGGCTCCCCGTTCTCGTCATACTTGACGAACTTGGCGAGGTTTATGCTGGCCAGATTGCAGGATTCGTACTCGTAGAGGGGCTCTTCCCCGCATGGATTAGTAGCGCGGATTTTTTCACCCTTTGCGGGCTCCAGAACGTTTCTCTTGTTTATGACGTCGAAGAACACAACGCCCGGATCGGCCTTGGCCCAGGCCATATAGGCGAGCTCCTCAAACAGGCTCTTGGGGTCTATCTCCTTGACCTTTTCGCCCGTCCTCGGGTTGACGAGCGGGTAGCGTCTTCCTTCGCGGAGCGCCTCCCAGAAGTCCTCCCAGATGCCGACGCTTATGTTGAAGTTGCTCAGCACGTTGGTTCCGACGTTCTTCTCCTTGGCGTGGATGAACTTTTCTATGTCCGGGTGCCAGACCTCAAGGATGCCCATGTTGGCTCCGCGCCTCACGCCGCCCTGCTTGATGACGTCGCTGACGGCGTCGATGAGGTGCATGAAGCTGACGGGGCCGCTTGCCGCTCCCGCGGTGGAGCCAACGAAATCGCCCTCAGGACGGAGTTTTGAGAAATTTAAACCCGTCCCGCCCCCGCTTTTCTGTATCATGGCCACATCGTGCGCCGCCTTCATGATGCTCTCCATGTCGTCCTCTATTGGGACAACGAAGCACGCTGAAAGCATGCCGAGTGGTCTGCCCGAGTTGATGAGCGCGGGGGTGTTCGGCATAAAGGTTTGGCTTGTCATTAATCTGAAGTACTCCTCCACTTCGTCTTCGTAGCCGTCGAAGGCGCCGTTTTCGAGCATCTTTATTACATCGTCGATTGAGACCTTCATCTGACCCTTTTCCGCCAGCTCGCGGTAGAGGTTCAGGAGCCTCTCGAAGTGGTATTTGTTGAGCTTGAACCTTCCGATGGAGAGCTTTCCGTCGTACTCCTCAAGTTTTCCTATGTAGTGTTCCACTCTGCTTAGATCCTGCTTATGTCCTCCGTTTTTGTCAAAGACCCTCTCGTCGTAGAGCAGGTCTGGAATGACTGAGAGAATCGCGACGCGCTCGAAAAGCTCCCTGGGGCTCTCAATTATCTCCCCCTTCTCGTTCTTTATAAGGTAGCGGGAAGCCAGAACGCGGAGGGCGTTGATGGAGAAGCGCTTGTCAATCTCGTCCAGCCTGTCCTTGTTGAGGATTTTCTTCTTCTCCTCCCTTATCTCTGCCTTTTTCTTGCGGTAGAGTATGTAAGCCTTGGCAACGTCAAAGAGGCCTGCCCTCATAAGTTCAAGCTCGACTATATCCTGAATGTTCTCTATATGGGGAACCTGGCCGTCGTATAGCTCGTTCACCCGCCTAACAACGCGCCTGACGACCCTGTTGAGGAGCTTCTCGTCGCGGACGCCGACTTCAAGCATTGCCCTTTGTATGGCCCACTTTATACGATCCTTATCAAACGGGACAATTCTGCCGTCCCTTTTCATCACTTTTTCAACCGGCATATAAACACCCCTGTCGTACAGTTGTTCATTGTTGCCCCTGTTAGTAGAAGCATCAGCGTGCCACTATGATGCGTGGGGTAAATATACCTTGCCCCGACTCAAGTTGCCACGGTGACGAATTTATCCCGGTGACTTTGCCTTCGGTGTGAAGCAGTAGAAAAGGGGGGTGTCGGATAATTTGTCCATATTTCAAAGCGACTCGTAGAGCAGCTTGAGTCGGTAGCCGTGCTTCAGCTCTTCTCCCGCCATCATCTTGAATATGTGGCTTAGAGAACCGTCCAGAATCTCTGCCAGTCTCGTGTAGAGTTCGTAGGCGTGCTTCTCCCTTATCAATGCTTCGAGAATCAGCTCCTCAAGGCTTTCAGGTTTTGCCCTCTCGTCGCTCAGCATCGGCTCGAGGGACAGCGAATCTAAGTAGTCTATGACCGCGGTTTCCTTCAGGCTTCCCTTTGAGAGCATTCCTTCGAGCGTTCTGCGGTGTCTCAGCTCTTCCTCTGCCATCAGCCTGAAGGTTTCCGTCATCTCGGGCCTCTCGAAGGTCGCGAAGGTTTCCCCGAGCTTGTGGAGGTTGTACAGCTCGTTCTCCTGCCAGATAAGCCTTTCGAGAAGCTCGTCGAGCCTCATTCTTTTTCCTCCAGCAGGGTTTTGAGGTATTCCTTCAGTTCAGCAACGCTGGGCAGGACCAGGTCCGGTTTGATTCCCATTCTCTCCACGTCCTCCAGCGTGCTGACCCCGGTTAGCACCATCGCCGCCTTCATTCCAAAGCGTTTGGCGAAGAGGACGTCGGTGTCGAGCCTGTCTCCTATCATCCATATTTCATCGACGTTGCCGAGCTTCTCCCTGACGACCTCGTAAACGGGTTCGTTGGGCTTTCCTATTATGAGGGGATCAGCATCTGTAGATGCCTTCAGCGCCGCTATTATTGAGCCCGCCCCGGGGTAGAGGCCCTCCTCAGCGGGGTAGGTCGTGTCCGGGTTCGTGCCTATAAAGCGCGCCCCGTTCCGTATCGCCAGCGTCCCGTACTTGAGCTTCTCGTAGGTTAAACCCGGGTCGAGGCCGACGACGACGTATTCAACTTCCTTCCAGGCACCTTTTCTGGCCTCTTCGATGCCCATGATTCCCCAGCCGAGGCGCTCCATTTCCACCTGCAGTCCTTCGCCGCCGATCACAAATATTTTTCCTGGCTTGAAGTGCCTCTCCATGTAGAGCCTCGTCGCCAGGCCGGAGGTGACTATGACTTCTTCCGGAACGTCGATGCCCATGAAAAGGAGCTTCTCGCGGTACATGGAGGGGTCCTTGGTAGAATTGTTGGTCAGGAAGATGAAGGGGATCCCTTTCTCCTTTAGAAAGTTTATCAGCTCGCGGGAACCTTCAACCGGCTCGTTTCCCCTGTAAAGGACGCCGTCCATGTCGAAGATTATGCCGATTTTGCCCTTCATGAATGGAGAAATGGGGTTGGGTTTAAAAGTTCACTGCTGCCAGGTGTCGTCAAGTCGGAAGGTGCCCCTATCCAGTACCTTTCCATTTCCCCAGTACGTGTATCGTATCACAACACTCCCGTTCAGCTGGTCAGGGAGGTAGAACTCGTCGGCTTTCTCGACTTTGTAACGCCTGTCAAAAACCACCCTCCCGTTGTCCAGGAAACCCGTGATGGTCAGGTACGTTCCAGTGGCGTTCGTGAACTCCAGGATAATCTTTCCTTCCCTGGAAACGACGGCCACGTTGGGGTGTTCGAATCTGAAAATCTTTATGTATCCTCCGTCCGAGTAAACCAGGCGGTAGTTTGGTGCCCTCTCCGTGAACATCAGCCTGGCGAGGGTCGTGTTGAATGCCCTGCCGTTCATCAGCACCGCGTAGCCGTAGTTCAGGTTGAGGTACACGTAGGCGTCCGCCTTCTGGGCCCCCGTGACGTTCATTCCCCTGACCCCTGCGGCGTCTTCAACGAATGCTTTCTTGGGGGAGAACCTGCTCTCCCCTACCGCTACCACTACCTCCCAGTGGTCGCCCCTGGGCTTGGCCGATATGGAGTATCCCTCCCTTTCGAAGAGGAACGCTCCTCCAACCTGCTCCACGAGTGGAATGGGCACCATCGGGTAGTCCTTAGGGGGAACCCCCGCCGTTTCCAGCACCGCCGGGAACTTGAGGACGGTGTCGTAGGAGACAATCACGTAATCAACGCCGAGGTTCATCAGCTCGTCCTTGCTCACCATGCCAAGGTAGTACCGGGCCGTGAGCTCATCGGGCACGCCCTTGGAAGGGGTGGCCCTGTGGGAGAAGTACGTCACCCAGTAACCCTGGTCCCACCAGGTCAGGACGACGTCGTTGCCGTTGGATAGCTCTCCCAGCTTCACGAGCGCCCTCTCCCAGTTTTCGTCCACGAAGGGCCGTGCGTTCAACGTGTTCTGGAGGTCCAAAATGCCCGTCGGTACAGTCAGGAGCACTATGAGGGCAGCGGCGGCGTGTTTCTTGGGTACGGCCCTCATCTCTTCCAGGAACTCGATCAGCTCTACCGCTCCGATTCCCGCCAGAACCGCCACGGCCAGCGAGCCGATGAAGAGGAATCTGGCCCAGAGGGCCATCATTATAAACCCCGGAATCGCGAAGCTCAGGACGATGAAGTCCGCTGCCCTGGCCCTTGAGGGCCTCAGGCGGAGTGTGAAGAACGGGACAGCTAAAAGGAGGGTTCCGTATGAAATCCAGACGTCCCTCAGGGACGTCCTCTGGGTCTCCGCGATGGCCCCGTCCCCGAACCGCTGGAGGAAAGCCAGGAACGTTTCCTCAACTAATCCCCTGTAGTGAACCCCAACGGCCGCCACTCCCAGCAGAAGAACCACTATTAGGGATATTCTACTCCGCGGGTCTTTGAGCAGGCGGGAAGCCGCGAGCAGAACGACCGTCGCGAGTATCAGGAGGGGCACGGCGTATTTCAGATAAGCGAGGAGAAACGCGTCCTTCACCAATCCGAACTCCAGGCCGAGCTTTTCAGCCACCGCCATTCCGTCAGGACGGTTCCAACCGAACATTCCGTAGCCTACTCGGGCGCCGAGGAAGTTTGCCATCAGGGCGCCGGCCGCGGCGGCCGCGGTTAGGGAGATGGAATCGGCGAATGCCCAGTCCTCCTGAAGAATCAGCGCCTCCAGGGTAAGGAATGCGGCGTTGGCGAGCAGGAAAACGAATATCAGGTAGTAGGCGCTCCAGAATCCGGCCGCGAGCCCAGCCACGAGCCCGGGGATTAGATAGAAAACGAGCCTCCTGTCTCCGGGCTCGCCTTTGATCTTTGGAGAGAGCGCCAAACCGATTCCAAGGAGCGCCAGGGCGTACCAGAGCAGGAGGTAGTTGTCGCCGCGGTAGTAGTTCGCCATTGAGCGGAAGATGTGTCCGAAGGAAATCGCCAGGAATATGGCGGAGAGCCCTGCCTCTCTCTCGCCGTACAGGCTTTTAATGGCGAAGTAGATAAGGACGACGGTCGCGGTACCCACCACGGCGGGGGTGACTCGAAAGGCTTCATCGATGGAAAGCCCCAGGGGGGAGAGCAGTTTGTACAGGTAGAACGGTGTTATCCAGAATCCCTTCGGGTGAAACTGGTCGATTAGCATTCCCCAGGGTGCGTTGGCGTAGGGGAAGAAGTTCACCCATTTTCCCATTGTTGCGGAGTACTCAACGTACGCTGCATGAAAGTAGGTATCGTAGCCCAGGAAGTATTTAAGCCTCAGGGGTATCAGACGGAGGATAAGGGCAGTGATGACTAAAACAGGAAGGATATACTTCGTTTTCATCAGTCCGGTGAGTTTGTCCATCACTGCCTCCCTTTTAGATCCCTTCACCTGGATCCCCACGGGGATACCTTCCGGCGGAGTATTAAAAAGTCTTGTGCTGGCACTCCATTAGGCAGATTTTTAAATCGGAATTTACTATCAAGTGGGGAGAGCTGGGAATGAGGATAGCCTTCATATACGACGCCCTTTACCCGGAGGTCAAAGGTGGCGTTGAGCGCAGGCTCTACGAGCTGGGTAAGAGACTGGCCAGGAAGCACGAGGTTCACTGGTACACCTTCAACTGGTGGGGAAGGGGCGGTGCAATTAACAGGGACGGGATAATCGTCCACGGCGTGGGTAGGCCTGCTGAGCTTTATCGTGGGGGCATCAGAAACCCGCTTGAGGCCTTGTCCTTTTCGTGGAGGCTTCTGATGGCCGAGGTTGATTCCTACGACGTCGTGGACTGCCAGGAATTTCCTTACCTTCACGCCTACCCCTCCAGGTGGAAGTTCAGCGGCTCCGGGGCCTTCGTGATAACCTGGCACGAGTACTGGGGGGAGTACTGGAACGAGTACCTTACCACGGGGTCTTCCGTTGGAGGAGCCCTTGAGAGAAATCTTTTGAAGCTGACGGAAAATCACCTCGCCGTTTCCCTACACACACTGCGCAGGCTTAAGGGGTTGAGGAGGCTCAACTTTGGCCTCGTCCCCAACGGGATAGATTTCGAGTTTATCCGCTCCGTTGAACCCCACCCCGAACTGAGGTACGATGCCGTCTTCGTCGGCAGGCTCATCGAGCACAAGAACCTGGAACTTCTCCTCAGGGCCCTGCGCCTGATACTACGTGAAGTTCCATCGTTCCGGGTCGGAATAGTTGGGGACGGTCCGCAGAGGGAAAAGCTCGAAAGAATGGCTAGAGAACTTGGGGTCGAGCGGAACGTGGACTTTCTCGGTTTTCTCCCAACTTTTGAGGAGGTCGTGTCGGTGGTGAAATCCTCCCGCGTGTTCGCGTTTCCCTCCCTCAGGGAGGGGTTCGGAATAGCCGTGCTGGAAGCGAACGCGGCTGGCCTTCCCGCGGTCGTCGTCGATGCACCGATGAACGCTTCAGTGGACCTGGTGGTTGATGGGAGGACCGGCCGCATCAGCCGGCCCGATCCCTTTGACTTCGCGAGGAAACTCTTATTAGTATGGGAGGACTCTCACCGCATGAGGCGTCCTTCCGTTTCATACGCCCGTAGGTATGACTGGGACAATGTTGCAAATCAGCTTGAAAGGTACTACAAGGGTGTTGTCAATGGAGCCTGAGGTAACGGTAGTACTGCCTACCATGAACGAGGAGGAGGCAATCTCCGTTGTGCTGCCGCGCATCAGGGAAGTCCTCGAGAAGATGGGGGTTTCCTACGAGATCGTGGTGGTCGATAAGAGCACCGACAGGACACCCGAGATAGCGAGGTCGATGGGTGCGAGGGTCATACGGCAGGAGGGTAGGGGCTACGGCGATGCCTACCTAACCGGCTTCAGGCACGCCAGAGGGAAGTTCATCGTCATGATGGACCCAGACGGGAGCTATGACCCAGAGGACATCCCAAAACTCTTGGAGCCATTACTCAAGGGAGAAGCTGACTTCGTTATGGGCACCAGACTCAAGGGTGAAATGGACGAGAAAGCCATGCCCTGGCTTCACAGGCGCATTGGAAATCCCCTCCTCACGTGGATACTCAACGTCCTCTTCAAGGCAGGAATAAGCGATGCCCACTGTGGCATGAGGGCCATAAGGAGGGACGCCCTTGAGAGACTTCCCCTGCAGTGCAAGGGGATGGAGTTCGCCAGCGAGATGGTCATTGAAGCCGCGAAAAGGGGTCTCCGTACAGTGGAGGTTCCGATAAGATATCACCCGAGAATAGGGGAATCCAAGCTCAGCTCCTTCAGGGATGGGTGGAGGCACCTGAGGCTCATGCTGCTCTACTCTCCATCCCACCTCTTCCTCCTCCCGGCCCTTGTTTTCATGGCCCTGGGTGCCGGTTTGATGGGCTACGCGTACTTCATCAAGCCCGAGAGGCTCCACACCCTTATCCTTGGCAGCGCTTTGACTCTTTTGGGCTTCCAGATACTTGGGTTTGGAATCTCCGCCAGGGTTTATGCCGTTAAAGAGGGCCTCGACGAGCCCACACGCCTCACGAGATTCTTCATGAGGTACTCCATACTCGAGGAGGGCCTGCTCGTTGGTGGCCTGATGTTCCTCGTTGGCGTGCTTCTGGGAATCTACATCTTCATGAGGTGGAGTTCGTCCGGGTACGGGGCCCTCTTCATGCTCAGGGAGGCCGTGCTGGTGCTCACCCTCACGACGCTGGGGTTATCTGTGATATTCTTCTCCTTCTTCATCAGCATCTACATGCTGAAGGGGGAGACCTGATGAAGCGTCGGGTTCTCATAGTTTCTCCCTATTTTTATCCCGAAGGTGGCGGGCTTGAGAAGTACGCCTTCAATATGGCCCTGGAGCTTTCGGAGAAAAACGAGGTCACCGTGCTCTGCATGACTCGTGGAGAGGAGGGCTGGGAGGATCTTGGGGGAATCAGGGTTTATCGCGTTAAACCGGGTTTTATCGTTTCCAACACCCCCCTGAGCCTGAGATTCGTCCTGAAGACCGCTGGAATGGTGCGGAGGGCGGATCTCGTTATCGCCCACACACCGGTTCCATTCGCTGCTGACGTTGCTTCTTTTCTGGCCAAGCTCCGGGGAATCCCTATCAGGATTGTTTACCACACCGTCGGGCTCAAAAAGGGCGCCGGCTTTCTTGACGCCCTCGCCGGGCTGTACTCCGCGACCCTGGAACGGCTCACCCTCCGTGGAGTGGGGATAATAGCCGTTTCAAAAACGGTCTGGGAGTATCTGCGGGAGAACGGCTACAATCCACGAGTATCCCACCCTCAAATCAGCCTTCCCGAGCACGCCTCCAGGCAGAGGAGCTGCTCCCGGGAGAAGGTGATCCTCTTCGTGGGCCAGCTTGGGAGGTACCACAGGTTCAAGAACCTCTACCTCCTGGTAAGGGCGTTCTCTGAGCTTTCGGTTGAGTTTCCGGAGTGGAAGCTCTGGGTCGTCGGGGACGGGGATCTTCTTGATGAGTACCGGCGGCTGGCCCTTGAACTCGGCCTCGGTTCGAGAGTCCGGTTCTTCGGCAGGATCAACAACCCTGAGGAACTGGCGGAAATATACTCGAGATCCGGGGTTCTCGTTCTCCCGTCTTCCTTCGAGTCCTTTGGAATGGTGGTCGCCGAGGCCCTGGCCTTTGGGGTTCCTGTCATCGTGTCCCCCCATGTTGGGGCGAGGATTCTGGTAGAGCCTGGCAAGAACGGCTTTGTTTTGAGGGATTTAAGCGTGTCGTCTCTCGTGGACGCCTTAAAACTTGTGATGGACGACCCAAAACTTCTCAGGAAGCTGTCATCACGTTCTACTCTTCGGGGGCATCGTTAGAAACTTCTTGAGCTTTAAGCGAGATATTGCCAGTTTCAGACGGGTTTCCTCACGCGTTCTCTCCCCCAAGCCGAAGCGTGACTCTATGGTGGCTATCTCCCTTTTTACTTCCTTGAGGGGCCTCAGATTCCGTCTATCTTCATCCCTCACAATCCACCAGGGGACCGTTATAAGATTGGGATTCCTGCCGATTCCGTGTCCGTACACCTTTATCGGGACGAACTCAAGAACCTTCTCCCCGAAGAGCTCTCCGTGGTCCGACGTAACCACGCTCTTCCCTCTCAGCCGGTGCAGGAGCAGCTCAACGTATGGCATCACGATCTGGAGGTTGTCCACGTAAGCTTTGATCAGTCGGCGCACGGGGAAGTGAGCGTATATTTCCGATAGGTATATCTCCTGGATAGGCTCGGGTGGAAAGTCCTGGAGGTAGCTTCCCCCTCTCTCCACGGATCTCTTGATGGCGGCCATTCCTTCGTCCTTGAACCCGAGGGTGAAGTACGGGTGGTGCGGCTGGAGAAAGTGGACGACGAGTCTCTTGTCAGGATACCTCCTCGCCGCGACCAGCGCCGCCCGGTACACCGCTCCAGGGGGCACGGTGTTGTACCTCTCGTTCCAGTGGGTCTTCCACACGGAGATGAGCCTGTGGAACTTTCCCTTGAGGTACCTGTCCACGAAGGGGTTGGCGCTTATGAAAACTATATCATCGTACCTTTCCTCGCGGAAGTTCATAACGAGGAACTCCCCGGTCCATGAGCCGAGGGAGGGCCGGGATTCAAGTTTTCCGGGAAGGCCCCTCCTCTGGAACTCCTCCTCGAAAACATCGTATCGGCAGTCATCGAGGATTATGAGGTGGTCCCAATCCTCCGAGAACACGCTTACCCCGGGATTCCTCTTTAGGAGCTGGACAAGACCCTTCAGTGTGTACTCTTTTATCCTGTGTTTTAGGAGGTTGGGCTTGGCTCTGGGGGTGGACATGATTTTACAGACCCTTTCCCACTCTAAAAATCTATCGGCGTATCACCTCGGGCGAGTTTCTCTTAAATTTGTTACCAAATTGGTTGGCTTTCCAGTGGATACTTGATCGAGAGTATTCATTTTATTGATGATAATGACTATTAAGGGTGTAAAGTTCAATAAATTGTGCTCTTGTGACCAGTATTCTGCCGTAATATCTAGCATTTTGATTATTTTGTCATGTGGTATTTTAAAACTAATGGCGTCCTCTCCAAATATAAAGCTATTTCCTAGATTTGCCCGTTTATATTTTTGATTTTAATGTATCCATGAATACAATGATTAAGTTTACCAAGTTAAAATTTTACTAACGAAAGATTTATATTACTAATTACATTAATACTTTAATGGCCTACGAGGCCGGCCTCCTTACAGGCAAAACCAAGGTAGGTGAAGCGATATGAATAGCCGCAGGACGGGGCGGTTTTACGCCCTGGTGCTGGCACTTTTGGTGCTGGTGTCTGTAGTGCCCGGGTTTATGCCCGGGGGAATAGGGACAGTGGCTGCAGCGGGATACATAATCAACGTTACTGCAGAAACTAACTACGGCGACAGCGTGCTGTTTGCAGGGTTCCCATATTTCATCAACGGAACAATAAACGCAACACAGCAGACATTTGCAAATATAACATTGTATTATGTTTACCCCAACGGTACAGAGATTACCGTGTACAGCAGAGTGAAGCCAATCAGTACCGGTCTAAACACCTTCTTGATAAACTCCACGGATCCCATTGACGTTGATCCTCAGTACTCCAGTGTTCCACGTGACGTCTCCCAGGTCAAACTTGTTGTTTATGAGTACGACATTGCCAACGGTAACATACCTGGAACTGAGACCATATTCAACTTTAACGTCAAGTTCCCGTTTGAAGTTACTTACAGCATAACCAGTTCGGTTCCATATGATGCCATTGGGAATGGTACCTGGGTGTACGACAGGGCTTTCAAGGAGATCTCATTTGACCTGGCTGTCACCATTCAGTACAATGACACCCTAGTGGGCTCGGGTATAGAACTGCCCAACAATGTTACTGTTAACGTAACACTTCCAGACGGTACCTCCGCCGAGACGGTGGTTCCGATAAATTCTACCGGTGGTGGGGACTATACTTTTGTGGATCTCATGTCTACCCTTGCAGGAAATGCTAGCCTAACAGTTCTTGACACTACCAACCAAATGACTCAGATTCTGAAGATCCCGATTTACGACTGGGGCATCAACTTCTCGCTTGTGAATATAGAACCCCATGCATATAGCATGGTGCCCTTTAATATTACAGGCACGGTCTATGACTTCACTCATCTCGGGACCAACAACACTTACAGCCTGGGCCTCAACACCACGGTGAACGTCTCCGTCGGGAACTACAGCACTGTTGTTACCCTCTTAAACGGCAAGGCGACCTTCGACCTGACGAACGTCGTCCTCCCGGCAGGTAGCTACAACCTCAGCGCCGCCCATATCGAGTACACCCCAAGTACCATCTACGGACCTATAGAAGTTGAACCGTGGAATATCCTTGTAATCCCAACCATAACCTGCACCAATGGGCTTGCCTGCACCGAGTTCTACGCTGGGATCAACCAGACCCTTAACATAAGCGTGACCTATCTGCTCAGCCCCCACTACAACCTCACCACGACCGCCAACTACAGGGTCCTCCTGAACGGTGTTGAGATGTACAACGGCACAATAAACGTTATCAACAACTCCGGCTGGACCATCATTCCGGTCAGCTTCCCGGAGAACGGAACTGTTACCGTTGAGGTCTGGGATAGTGTCTACCATCCCGAACCCAGCACGGAGACCCGCAGTGTTGTGAACTGGGACATTGCCGGGGCTTACCAGGTCATCCAGTACCCGGACGAGTACGATATCCTGGATACCCAGTTCTACGTCGGCGTTCCCGCGAACCTCACGCTGGGCATATTCTACAACGAACCCTGTCCGGTGAACACCACCGTTAACATAACCCTCGAGCTCCCCAATGGGACGGCGCTCGACTACTCGACGGTGGTCTCCGACGCCAACGGGACCAGCTTTGACGTTCCACAGACCTTCCTGTTCACCGAGCCCGGCTTCGTCACCGTGATCTATCACGACAGCCTCGGCAAGAGCTACAGCTTCACCATACCCGTCAAGGACTGGGGAATCTTCGTTGACGCCTCTCCTGAGGAGCTCACCCAGAACGAGAGCGTCAACTTCAACGTCTTCGTCGCTGAGTCACTGTACTTCGACTACCCTGATGTGAGAGACGTCATCGTCACCCTTGAACTTCCGGGCAGTGCTCCCATCGAGAAGACACTCACCCTCGAGATCAACGATGATATTAGCGAAGGTCAGGGTGGATACCAGGGCGTGATAACCTTCGAGAACGTCACCCCGCAGATGCCGGGAATCGGGTGGGTCATCGTTACCGACGTCCTCAGCGGCAAGACTGTTAAGATGCCGATAAAGATCAACGCGGCCATAACACCTGGAAACAGGTGGATTGACGTTACTGCAGTTCCCGCCACCGAGCCCGTCTACGCGTACCTTGGCAACAGCCTGAAGATCGACATCCAGTACATGTACAGCGACGGAATCGCGGCCTACAAGGACACCGACGACCACGTTGTTAACATCACGATAACCGATGCCGACGGAACGGCCTATCACCTCCAGCTCCCGGTTGACAACGGCTTCGTTGAGATACCCAACTATGCCATACCGGTCAACGGTACCAACAACATAGCCATCGACGTCGTGGACGCCTACAACGCCAGCATAACCGGCGGTGCCGTGGTCCCGGTCACGCCGTGGGACGTCACGTTTGACTTCGCCACGGATGGTACCGTTTGGCAGTACGTGCACAACACTCTCTACGTGACCGTCCACGTCAATGGTCCGGACGTTCCGGTCAACGTCACCCTCAACGGCGAGCTCTACACCGACGTCACCAACGGTTGGGTCATCGAGTACCCAATAACCGACCCGCAGGGAACGCTCACCTACAACGTCATTGCCACCTACAATGGCCACCAGGTCGGAAGCAGCAATTACACCGTTGAGGCCCAGCCGTGGGACGTCACGTTTGACTTCGCCACCGACGGACCCCTCTGGATGTACCTCCCCAACAGGATTCACGTGACCACTCACATCAACGGTCCGGACGTTCCGGTTGTCGTGGACTACGTAAGCGTCCACGGCCCGAGCCAGTGGTACGATGTGAGGAACGGGGATACGAAGTACATCCCCATTACCTCCAACGACTACTCGATCCTCCCGTACAACAGCACATTTGTGGCGTATTACAATGGACACCCGGTCGGGCATGGGTGGTACTACGCTGAGCCCGTCAGCTGGAACGCCACCATATCTATAACCCCCGAGTTCGTATACTATGGAATATCCACCAACATAACTGCAACCGTCACGCCTACCAATGGGGTACCACTTAACGCCAGCGATCTCACGGTTAAGCTCATCGTTAACGGGCATTCCAACGTGAGCAATGGAGTAGCCACGGTTTACCTCACCAACCCAACAGATGTGAGCGGCGTAGTGCAAGTCTATTACAACGGCCATCTGATCAATAGCACTACCCTTAACATACCTGTCAGGGAGTGGTCCACCAATGTTACCTACACTCCAAAGATCTTCTACTACCTCCCGAGTGGATACGCTAACGAGCCTCTAGCAGGAAGTGTAGTCACGGGGCTTCCGGCGGATGTTGCAAGGGCGGCCAACATAACGTTTGAGGTTTCACTTCCAAGCTTGTGGATAGGAGAGGGAACTTCAGGAGGTAATGAGTTCCAGTTCAACTTCTCGTGGGCTGCCGAGAACTTCGTCTTCAACAGCAGTGGAATAGTGCCATTGGTGATCAAACTCTACGACCCGGCTACCAACTTCATTTACTTCAACAAGACCTACAACATCTCCATAGTGCCTGCCCTAGAGGCTAACGTGGTGTCCCCAAGCGTTGCCTACGTGAACGTCTCCTTCACCCTTAATGTCAGCGTGACTTCCAACTCTCCGAACCCGAAGATAACCGTCACGATCAACGGAACCAACCACACCAACAGCACAACCCAGAACGGAACAGTTCTCATACACAAAGTGAATCTCACCAAGCCCGGTGAGTACACCGTGATAATCCACGATGCTAGCATCAACGCGACCATAACCAGAACCCTCGAGGTTCGCGACTGGCACATTGAAGTGACCGCCACGCCCGACAACATAACCGCGGGAAGCGTTTATGGCGTGAACTTCACCGTCAAGCTGGTGGACAGCGAGGGAGATATAGCCGACATAACTGAGAACGTGAACCTGTCCCTGGAGTTCAGCAACACCAGTGTTATCCCCAACGGGTTCTACACATGGACAGTACCTGTGGAGCACGGTGAGGGTATACTCAGCGCCCACGTGTTTGCCCCCGTTGCAGGACTCTTCAGGGTGGTGGCCGTCGACGGTTACGGCAACAAGAACGACACGAGCACCATAACAGTAAGCGAGCCCAACCCGGAGGATCTCACGTACGTCTACGTCAACATCAGGAAGCCCGGTTCGCTGGAGTCGCCTGACGTACCCGTCAACCTATACTGGGGCCTTAAGGTGGGTGACAGAATAACGTACTTCAGAATGGCAGACTCGCTGGTGCAGTACGATGACTCCAGGGAGGCCGTCTTTAAGCTTTACCCGACACATGAGTTTAGAATCTACGTCATTGCATTCCCGAAGAGCTTCAACAGGTCCATCGTCTACGATGGGATGGAGTGGAACGAGTCATTGAACAACACAAACCAAACATACTACTCCGTGAACACTACTGTGGAGATGCTCAACCTCAGCACGGTTAACGGCGTTACCACAGCGACGTTGAAAGTCAACGTCACGAAATACAAGATTACGGAACTTAACATTACAAAAGTGATCTACACCGTTAACATAACCGCGCCGGGTGCCATTGACCTCTATCCGGGTTCCTCATCGGTTCAGGGCAATGCAATCCTCGCCAACGTTACCACTCAGGTGTACCATATCGGCAATGGAACCACTCGCAATAAGACTGACGCCAATAATACCACAATATCTGTCGTAATCAGGCCGAATGACCTCAGCATTGAGCCACTTGACAACACCTCCCTCAAGCCGACCCAGGCGGGCGAGTACTTCACATTCAGGGCCATACTTGAAACTACCAACGCCACGGAGCAGTTCAACGCCACCTGGTCAGAAGAGCTCAAGGCTTGGCTTGAGAACCTCGACTTCATCAGCGACACTGTCAAAGAGGCGGCATTCCAGAATGCCACAAGACTGGCCTTTGAGCTAGTGAACCCATCGAGCTTCAACGGACCAGTGCCAAACGCTACCGTATACTTCCACATCAATAACACCGCGATTGCATACCTTGAGCCGACCAACGGTACCACCGACGCCAACGGAACGGTTTCATTCAAGGTTTACACCAAGGCCCAGGCTAACATGACTCCCGAGCAGCTCCGCAACTTCGTGGGTTCAGTCAACGTGTGGGCCACCTACGAGAACCTCACGACCGACAATATAACTGTGAACTTTGGAGGAATTGGTTCAATCTCCGGCGACATCACGGATGACACGGGAATGCAGGTTCCTGGAGCAACGGTAACGCTCAAGGTCCGTAAGGGAGGCGTATGGGTCAACGCTACTGACTTCGAGGGTAACATCCTCGCCACAGTCTCCAGTGAGGACGGACACTATGCGATTGGCAATGTCCCGGCCGCTCCTGAAGGAACGACGTACATGGTCGTTGTAACCAAGGGCAACCTCACGGGATACGCCTACGTCACTGTGAAGCCATTTGCCACATCCACCGCCGACGTCAAACTGACGGGCAACGCCACCGAGACTGGCTTCGCGATGTACCCTGAAAGGGTTGCCAACGCCGACACCGTCTACTTCGTCTTCAACAACCTCGGAACGCCAGATGCGTTCTCAACCACCCAGTACATAGCCCGCACCGTTCCCATTGATGTCAGGACGAAGGCAGTGCTTGCCGATCAGTTCAACCTCAGCACACTGACCGCCAACGACGTGCTCATCTCAGTCGGTGGATCGCTCGTCAACCCGGTTACCGCAGCCTACGAGGATATAGCGCCAGTGCACATGGTCATAAACGGTAGCAACATAACCATCGTTGCACCCGGAGAGAACTTCACCTGGCAGGCTCCCAAGGTCTGGTGGAACGTCAGCCAGGGCTACTTCATAATACAGCTCTTCGAGGACGAGAGCGGAGCCCTCGTCGTGACCATCTACGGTACCGACGCCGACAGCACCGCGGCAGGGGCCTACTACTTTATGGCCGAGATTTACCCCGACATCGACAGCTACAACGGTATCCACTACTTCGTCGGACTCTGGAAGGACACCGAGGCTGGAGCCGATGTTCCGCTACCGGGTGCGGACCTTGGAGACACGAGCGGCTTCAGCGCCGGCGACAGCATAACCATAGTCGCCCAGGGCTGAAGTTTTCCTTCTTTTCTCTTCCTTCCCAAAAATTTTTAATTGACTACACTGAAGTGTTTCTGGTGTTAGGGATGAGGTGGGAATATTATTTCTTGGCCATTATGCTGATCATAGGCATCGGGATCGTGTTAACGGTCTCGCATCAGACGTCATCCGGCTTTTCTATTGTCTACTTCGATAATGGTACTATCCCAGCCGTAGTGGAACCCCTAAAGAATTATACCGTCATCTTCATAATAGAGTCTCATGAGGGGGTGCCTGTCAACTACACGTACGGCGTTTATCTTGACGGGAGATTAATATCAAATGGTACTGTGCATCTGAAACCAAAAAGTTCCGAGTATGTGCCGGTCAGTTTTTCGGTTGGCTCTCCCGCCTATGATAGGATTCTCGTTGAGAAAAGAAATGCCGTGTACAACGTTACTGACTTGGCAAACATCTCGGGCAGGTGCGAGATTGACAATGGATCCGCCGTCTGCTTGCCCCCCATGTACTCCGGACCCGCTGGCTTGCAACTGATATTGAACACAAGTGATGATGGGGTGGTGGTGTCACAGGAAGTAAAGACCGAAAAGTCGGGGATTATCACCGTGACTAGATACTATCTAAACATAACTAAAATTGACCTTCGGATGTACCGCATCGAGTACGATATGATGAAGTTCCAGTATGTTCCCAGGAGCATTACGGTTGAAGTTCTGGTAAATTCCTCGGTTGGAAAATCCTATCGGATATCAACCACTATTCCCGTATCGGGGGGATAGCTGTGGATATGGTGATTCTCCTTTTTTTGTTCCTCCTTTGTTTTTTATCGGTGTACCTGATCCTGTTTGGTGAGATAAGCTATAGGATTAAGGTGTTGTCTTTGGTGATTTTGTCTTTGACACTGGTCGTGTTTATCCGTATGGGATTCAACAGATATTTCACCACTACGGACGAGTCTTATTATCTATCTTTAATAGCTCGTCCCATGTGGTATAAGACGGCAATTGTTTCCGGGTATGTAACGCCGATTCTGCTCCGATTATTTTATCGAATCTTAGGAGATCCGGTGAAAGTTGTTATTTGGAACTCCGTCTTTTTTATGGTGCTTTACGTGCTGGTGATATTTTTTTCTTACAGGAGGTTTGGCTTCTCGGATAGACACTCATTAACCGCGATTCTCCTGTTGTTCCTGACTCGTATGTACCTATGGCCCACGATTGAGGCTCGTCCCCAGCAGGTAGGGCTTTTGGTCGGACTAATATTGGTGGTTCTCACTATTAGTGTGAACTTAAGGCCTTCCACAGTTTTGTTATTTGTATCGATTTACATCCTCCTGATATTTAGTCATGTTTTGTCGTTTATCTTGTATTCTACCCTGATTCTTGGGTATCTGACCATTAAGATAGTTTTTGGCAATGCTGGGGAGAGTTACCTCAAGAAACTGGATGTGACGTTGGTGTCCATTTTGATATCGTGGGCTATCTTTGTTTTCATGCCCTATTCATATTATCTGATCAAGAATATGACCTGGATACTCAATAATATGGCCGGTGCGGACATGACTGTGTATCAGTTTTCATTGATTTCCCTTGGATTTCTTGTGATATCCTCAGCCGGATTGTACACTTTTGTAAGGAATTTACCTATTTCCGTTGGCCGTTTCTTTGAGGTTTTCTGGAATTCTATTGTTGACGTGCTTGCAAGAATCTCTTCCAAGGCTATTTTGATAGTCGCGGTCTTGGGTATTGCAGGGGCGGTGGTTTTGCAGATTATCCTTGAAAGAAGTATCTATTCCGATGTTTATGGCGGTTCACTTGTATCATTCCTGTTTTTCCAGATGGGAAATATTGCGTTTGGTCTGTTTTATGTTGACGGTATATTGTATAAGATACGCCAGAGAGAAATTTCAGATCTTGATATCCTCTCTCTGTTGTGGATTTTTGTAAGTGTGGGTCTCTTAGCCCTATCCTTTTTCATGCCCGAGGGAAAGGTCTGGACCTTCCGCAATTGGTTCCTTCGGGCTATTCAATACTTCGTGATATTTGCTGCTCCCGTTGCAGCTCACGCCCTATTAAAAGACGAGATGTTCAAACACGGTTTTAAGTCGATTTTTAAGCCTCTTTTAGTTGCCTCATTGGTATCAATGCTCATCGTTATCAGTGTTTTAAACACCTCAAGGATACCAGGGTTTTATGATTATGACGTCGTCTGGCCATCCGATTTGGTGACCCTCTGCCAGCACTATCCCTCTGCGGGTTATTATCCCAGAACCGAGGGTTCTATGTACTATACCGAGTTTGCTGTTCGAAATCTGGTTACTGCGTGTGGAGGTGAATTATTGAGGGAACCTTCCATCCTTCAGGGTTCCGTGCTGGCATCTTCGGATCGCTTCTATGTATACACTGGTAACTATGTCCCCCTCTCCCTCTTCAACTTTGAGAGAACACCCGGAACCCGGATTCTGTGCGGGAGGAATTCCAATACGTTGGCATACGCCGGCTCTCTTCTAGGGATATCTAAACTTGTCCCTGTAAGGGGAGGGGAGGAATGTTTTTCGTATTGCCTTTCATCGGCGGATTCCGTGATCCTGATTGGAGGAAGTACTTCCAATCCGTGTGTAAGGGTACTTGAGAGTTCTAGGGTAGTTCCGGTTCGTGTGGATAGTATCATGGTAAAAACTCCATCATCGATATACACTACCTCTCTTGGAAATCCCTGGTGGAACACTACCGAGGGGCTATTCGTCATCCAAGCGATTAAATACAGAAACGTTCCGATTCTTATCCTTGAGGGAACTAATATCGATGCCACGATGGCAGCTCTGGAGTATTATGCAAGAAGCAGAATGCATTCTAACTCCTTGATAAACAACAATACTCATTATATCGTTGGGAAGTGGGAGGAAACCGACGGCAGGGTTCTTGATGTTGCCCGAGGCTCTCCAGAAGACTCAAACGGCTTCAGTCCCAGCGACAGAATAACGATAATAGAAAGGGGCTGATTCACCGTTTCACATCAACGTTAAGCTTGAGACTCTGTATCGTCCCGTTTATGGCTTCCAGTATGAGGTTCCTGGCTTCCGTTTCCGCGTAGTTCCCGTCTGGGGGCGCGGGGGGAAGTCCCGGCTGTTCGTCCTTGAAGAGGAGGAACCACACCTGCCATCTGCCCGGCTTGTCTATGCTGAAGGTGTAGTTGGTCTCGAACTGGGGCGTCCAGTTGCCCTCGATGTTCACGGGGATCGACGGGAGGGTCACGTTGAACCAGCCCTGCATCGGGTACATCTCGTGTATCACCGTCGTGTTCGTCCTGTTGTCCCAGGTCAGGTTCACGAGCCACACCTGGACGTAGTAGGTCACGTTGCGGTGCTCGTGGTTCACTATTCCGATTATGACGGTTCCGTTCTGCCCCACCTTTAGCTCGGTCGGGTAGTTGTCCGCTATCCCATCGGGCCCCAGAATGTAGAACTCGGTGAACGCTTCACCCGGCTTGGGGTGGGTTATGACGTAGCCGAGGGTTCCGATTGAGGTTATTATGGAGATTATCAGGATAACGGTCAGGGCCTTGTCGAGCCGGCTGGAGTTCTCCCACTCGAGTTCCTCCTTCACCCGCTCCAGGGTTATCCAGGGAACCCAAGGCTCGAAGGCCTTTGCCCTTCGGTAGATGGCTATGAGTGCGAGGGCGACGTTGAATATTGTGAGGCTAACCAGTATCGGAATGAGCCTTATCCCCCAGGGTGTGTAATTCAGGCCGAGGCCGATGAGGGGGACTATCGCTATGCTCAGCCCGAAGCTCAAAGCCAGGCGCTCGAGGTTGTCAAGCTCGGGCCTGTTGGGGAAGAGGGCGGTTATGAAGACGTAGCCCGGAAAGAAGAGGACGAAGGCCAGTCCAAGGGCCTTTCTCGCCAGGCTGTCTGGGAAGTGGAATATGAGCGCGTCGAGTATGAGCGACAGGACGATTATCGCGAGCAGGTCCCAGTACTTCGCCGCTCCCTTCGGCGGAGCCCCCATTTCACCACCCTGGTAGAGTGGGGCAGGGCCTTTAAAACGGTTTCCGCGCCTATATCTGTGCTAGGTCTTCTAGCGATGGTTGGTATTTGGGCTATGGGTTATACAGTCCCATATTTGAAACGCCTTCCGTTACAGAACAGCCCTGGGACGCCTTGCCGGGCACTTGGCACGGTTTTGACATTCTACTCAAGTACGGCTTGTTCTCACAGCAAATAGTCGCGTATCTATACGTTGATGGGGGAGGTTTGGGATTATGTGCCTCTTTCAACTAAATCGATGACGATCCCTACTACGGGGGTATTCATTCATAACGTTGAGGTAGTCAGCTCTAGTCCTTCCAGTACACACACCCAATTTTCATCGATAATGTTCAGGAAAAGCACAACGGTGTGGTTGCTGATTCGGACGACTTCTCGAATGGGATCGCGTACTTTGACTATTATGAGAACGCAGTGACTACCTCCAACGTTCCCTTCTTCAGCAACGAGGTGGCAATGGCTTCCCTAGCCCTGCTCCTCGCCCTCGGTGCCGTCTGGCTCTTCAGGAGGGGCTGATTCCCCTCTGTTCTTTTCTGATCAGCCGCGCTAACCTTTTATACCCCGCTCGCCAACGTTTCTCAGAGATGTATCACCCGGGGTGAGTAAAGTGAAGAGGCCTTTAATAATCGCCCTCGTCCTCTTGGCTATCATCTCCCCGGCTCTCCAGAACCCTGCCGTTGCCTACCCCTCCGCGGACGGGAGCCCCTTCGACTGGGTCTACGACAACGTCAAGGCCCTCGACGGACACGACGACCTCTGGTACCGGTACGACGATGGGGACGACCTGGCCGGGAACCTCGTGGCGTTCTACTACTCCGAGAACCCCGACACGATAACCCTGCGCATCGACGTCACCGAGCTTGAAATCGGTGAGGAAGCAAACGCCAACTGGTACGTTCTGATGGACTTTGCAGATGGTGGACAGAACTGGCTCCCGGACAACCTCGTGGACAGCAACGGAAACGGCATCTGGAGCGGAATGGCCTGGGACCTGGCGGTGGCGGTGTACGATTCCAGTAACTACAACGTCTACTTCCCGGACTGGAGCGTCCACAACGACGTCGTCAAGGCGGTCTCCTTAAACGCCGACTACGACTTCATCGAGATCGAGCTGTACAAGGACAGGATACCCAACTTCCCCTCGGGCGGGCAGGTTCACTTCCAGGTGGTCAGTTCCAAGGACTTCTCCAGTCCATACCACGTAACCGATTCGATGCCGGACGATCTCAACTACTACTTCACCAGCGACGATAAGGTTGGAACGGCCAAGGTGGCCTTCGTCCACCACGGCAACCAGCACATCGGCTACACCGACGTGTTCTGCGGCGGCGTTGGGACGGGTTTCGACGAGATACTCAGGACCCACGACGCCTACAAGGTCCCGGTGAACCTCCATCTCAGCGGGGTTCTCCTGGAGAGCCTGCTCTGGAACGACCCCGACTGCGGTGACTTCAACTTCCGGGAGGAGATAAACAAGGGCATCTCCGAGGGCTGGATATCGATCCTGACCTCCGCCTATGGGCAGCACATAATGCCCTTCTTCCCGGCGGATCTGAACGTCAGGAGCCTTGGGAAGGAAAACGAGCTCATATGGCGCCTCTTTGCCTACGATCCGCGCGTGGCCTGGGTGCCCGAGAGGGTGTGGGAGACGGGCCTGAGCGATTCCGACCCCGTGAACGGTGTGAAGAGCGACCCCTGGGAGTACTTCGCCGCCATCGATCCGGCCGACGGGAGGCCCTACGTGGAGGCGGTCATACTCGACGGGAACACCCACGGCTCCAACGCCGGCAATCCCTACAAGGTCTACCGGCTCCCGAACGGCCAGCTCAGGGTGTTCTTCATCGACGACTGGCTCAAGGACAGCATCTACAATCCCGATGAGCGCACCAACATCAAGCGCCATTTCCTTGACTTTGCCCTGAGCTCGGACCAGGAGCAGATCCTCGTCTACGCCGATGACTGGGAGAAGGCCGCTGGAGTTGCCGGCTGGCCGACGGATCCGGAGAACTACCTCTACTTCGTCCGCTACGTCGCCGCCCACCCATGGATACAGGCGGTGAAGCTCGACGACGTCCTGTCCTGGAGCTCCTGGCAGGGCGGGAGGTTCTGGGGCGACGGCGGCGATTACTGGCCAATAGCTGGAACCTACACCGAAATCGGCGGTACGGCTGGCTACGGCGGAACTGGAGACGTGAACGGCGACGGCTCGGCCGAGAGGAACGCCTGGTACAAGGACTGGGCCATCAACTACTACCCCTATAACTGTCCCAAATCTGCCGGCGGGCTGTGGTGGGACGCCTACCAGGAGCTCAAGGCCCTCGAGAACGCTGGGGTGAGCAACAACCTCGTTGAGATGGCCTGGACGACCCTGCTGGCGAACATCTACGAAACCGGCTGGCACGACGGCCTGACCGGTCCCATCAGCGGGTGGGAGAAGGAAATCACCGCCCACGCGAGGCACGCGCTGGTTTACGCCTACGCCGCTTGGTGGCTGAACGATTCCAGCAAGCCCCTCTCCGCCTACTGGAAGAACGTCGATGGGGACAACGATGACGAGGTCGTTATACAGAACGACAGGCTCTACGCGGTCATCGACCCCGTGGGCGGCCGCATTGGCTGGCTCTTCGACTCCTCTGGGAACGTTGTCATCGGGAACTCGATGGCCCTGTGGAGCGGGACGGAGGGCGACTACAACGATGGAAACCACGTGTGGGCCCTCAGCGACGCCTACGACGGCGGAACCTACGAGAACGACTACTACCAGCTGGAGATACTGGAGGACGGCTCCGACGGCAGGGTCGTGGTCGTGGCGAGGCACCCCAGCGGGTTCTACAAGGTCATCAACCTCGAAGAGGGCTGGCCTTACCTCGAGATCACCTACCGCAACGTCGGCGGGAGAACCTACGTCAAGACCGGCTTCTCCCCGGGCATCTCCGACATGCTCCTCAGCGGAAAGGCCAACGTCGGAAGAACCTGGCTCTACTCCGGTGCCGTCGCCGGCTACTACAACTCCGTGACCGACACCCTCGGGGCGTACGTGATTCCAGCTCCCGCGTCCTTCAACAGGGGCGAGGACTGGAGAACCCTGGCCGTTGTGGACGAGATAAGCTTTGACTCCGACGCCAGGTTCTACCTCTTCGCCGGCCCCTGGAACGCTTCACTCTTCGGGAAGCTCCTCAGCTCGCCCCTCTCCGGAAGCTTCTGGACCGCTCCGGCGGTTCCTTCGGCGGGAGAGAGCGTGACGGTTTACTACAACGCCACCGGCGGCCCCCTTGAAGGTGCCTCTTCAATTGCCCTCCACTGGGGCCATGATGGCTGGCTCGACGCTTCCGATGTCCAGATGACGTACGAGAACGGGCTCTGGAAGGCGATCCTCCAGACCGATCCCGGCTGGGGCTCCATCGAGCTGGCCTTCACCGACGGCTCTCACTGGGACGACAACGGCGGAAGAAGCTATCGCGTTTACCTGGCACCTGATGCTCCGGCGGGGATTTCGGACGTCCTGACCGGCGACGAGGTGGGCTGGTCGTCGGACCTCCCGGCCCCCAACACGGGCGAGATAATCAACGGAGAGTACGCCTGGCACGACGCCTCCGCGGACGTTCATGCCACCGAGAACTACCCCCTCCCGGCTTCCAACTACGACCTGGAGAGCGTCCGCGTCAGGGCCGATGGGGAGTACCTCTACATCTCCATAAAACTGGCAAACCTGACGGGTGTGGGTCTCTTCGGCTCTCCCGTCATAGAGGTTCTCCTCAACACCGGAACCGGCGCCAACACCACGGTGCCCCTCTCCGGCGGCCTCTCCTACTCGCCGGGCTGGGACTACGCACTGGTGCTCGATCTCTCCCGGCCGAACCTTCCCAGCGACAGGCTCCTCGGTTCGCCTGCGGTTCTTCTCTACGACTCGTCTTTCGGGGAAGTTTCCGGTGACTATTACGCCGTGGTCTCAACCGTGAACGACGTGGTTCAGGTGGCCGTTCCGAGGGCCCTGCTGGGGGACGCCTCCAGCATCGGCATCAACGTCTTGGTGCTCATCGGGGACGGCAAGGGTGGCACCGTGGATCCTGGCTCGCCGAAGGTCGTCGATCTGATGTCTCCCCTTGACACGGACGGTGAGCTGGCGGACGGCTCGATTGACTACTCCCAGCCCCTGGACGTGACGGCGGTTCCCTTCTTCGGGAGCGCGCTGGGTTTAGTTGTTCTCCTCGGCTTCCTGTGGCTCTTCCGCAGGGGCTGAGGTTTTTCCCTTTTTCTTCAGCACCCACCACCAGTAGGCAAAGACGTAGACTATGAACATCAGGTCTCCCAGGTGGGAGTGGAAGAGCTCGAGAAAGGAGATCCCGCTGTGGTAGCCTATGACGAGCAGGGTAAATATCCTCACCGCGTTGAGGGGTATTATCCCGAGGGCGCCGAGGAGAAGGAGTGCCGCCTCCCTTCCCCTGGACTTTCGGAGATAAATCAGGAGGAGCGAGGCCAGGAGGTAGAGAACGAACGCGTCCAGTCCGGAGCAGCCGGAGCCTATTATGACAACGCTGTTCCTGATCACCGCCACGTTGCCGTTCATGGTTATGGGGACGTCGAAGAGGTATATCAGCCCTCTGACGAGATGGGAGGTCGCATCAACGAAGATGTCGCTCGTTCTGGCCACCATGGCGTCAACAAAGTCGCTCCTTGAACTCATCGCCAGAAGCGCCTCGGCGGCGGCTATCAAATTCGGACCCACCGTGCTCCTGGGTCTGAATAGCACCAGCGAGGTTCCTACAAGGACAAATGCCTGAAACGTGGCGGGGCTTGGGTACTCTCCAAATCTGACCAGGAGGAACACGGGGGAGGCCACTATTAGGAGCACTCCCGTGATCGTTGAGGCGCTCAGGTTAATTGGTTTCTTTTCCAGTCTTTCCCTCGAAAACGCCACCACCATGGCATAGAGGAGGCCGAAGTAGAGTATCGGGGGACTGCGGTAGATGACGAACAGCGCCCCCGTGAGTGCGAGGGAGAAGATCAGAAAGCCCTCACTTCTCCTCACGCAGGCCCACCTCGATGAACTCCACGTCGTTCCTCTCCGCCGCCAGGAGGAACGCTATCCCGAGACCAATTATGACGAATGACTGAACGACGGGATCGGAGAGCTTTTCCCTCAGCAGGTACAGGAAGCCCGCGGATCCGGCGAGCCAGGCGATGAGGTAGAGGGAGGTCCTCCCAAAGCGGGACCATGCCGAGTACATCACCGCGCCGACCATCGCGGGAACGAGGAGTAGATCGCTGACCGCCGAGGCGAGGAGGAGCGCTGTTGCTACGAGCCTGTCCCTTCCGAGGTTCACCCCTCCCAGCACCTCGTCGAGGAGCAGGAACGTTGATGCCGACGTCAGGACGGCCGTTTTAAGGCCGGCCCACTCGTATATCGAACCGCCCTTAACGGTGAGGGCAAGGGCGAGGGCGTAGGCGTAGAACGCCACGAGCGAGGCGTTTCGTCCCCTCGCCCTCAGGAGGTACGGGACGGCGGCCAGGACGAAGACCGGGTTCTTGAGCGCTATGCCAGCCAGAAGGGGAGCCACCAGTCCCATCATAGCCTCTTCACCACCCTCGGGAGCAGGTCTCTCGGACCGACCTCGATGACCTTGATCCAGCCGGAGACCTTTCTCGCCAGCATCTTTCTCTCGCGGTAGGCTTTGTAGGCCGCCTCGAGGGTCTTCTCGTCAATGGAAGAGCGGTCGATGAAGAGAACCGGGTTGGGGTAGAGAAGTACCGCCTGGGAGCCCCTCCTGGCCAGCACCCTCGCGGCCTTGACTATCTCCATCGGGTGGAGCCCGAGGTCGTCTATTATGATGACGTACGAGCCGGTTCCGGGCTTCATCGCAGCCTTGAGCACTCCTGAGCCCTCCGAACCGCTCCTGATTTTTCGGACTATCCTCCCGAGCGCTGATTCCCCCGCGAGCCGGGAGGGTCGGAGGGGCGGAAGTCCCTCCTCCCCCTTCAGCCCGAGCTCCTCCAGAACCGCTAGGGGGTCGCTGGAGTGCCCCACGAACCTCACTATGCCGGAGTCGTCGTAGGCCACCACCCTCACAGCGTGGCCGAACCTCCTGAAGTAGGCGATGAGCTGAGCCAGTATGAGCACCAGGTAGTCCACCTTGCCGGTGCGCATCTCCCTCCTGAACTTCCCGTCCACGTTTATCAGCACGTAGACGTCCGCCAGCGTTTCCCTCCTGAACACCCTGACCACGACCTCCTGGAGTCTTGAGGTGGCCTTCCAGTCTATCCTGGTTATGTCGTCCCCGGGCAGGAACTCCCTGAGCTCCTCGAACTCGAGGGTCTCGGCACCTATCCCCAGGGCCTTCTCGGTTTCGGAGAGGGCACTGATCTGGCGCCTCTCCCTCATTGCCTCCCTTATGCCCAGCGGTGACGGGAAGACGGTAACCTCGTCCCTTCCCTCCACGGGGAAGGTTTTCCTGAAGAGCCCCAGCCCGTCCTCGAAGACCGCCTCCGCCCTGAGTTTCACGCGGCCCTTCGAGAGGGGTATGAGGGTCTGCTCGAGGCGCTTTTTCTCGAGCGGATCTATTTCGACCGTCAGCTCCCTCGCAAAGACCTTCCCTGAGGTCTCCCGTATCCTCACCCTCCCGTCCAGGGGGGCCAGGTTCTCCACGGTGAGGGAAGTCTTGACCGGCTCCCTCTCCGTTCCCCTCTCCGGCACCTCTCTACTGACCCTCAGGCTGGGGCGGAAGCCGGTCCTGGCCATCGAGTAGTGGGCCATCACCGCCGCTCCCACCAGGGCAACGGAGGGGTTCCCCAGGAGGTAGGCCGCGGCTGAAACGACCCCCGCGAGGGACAGCAGGATCTCGGCGCGCTTCATTCCGTCGGCACCTCTACCCTCTCAAGGACGTCCCTCACTATGCCCTTTCCATCTACGCCCTCGACCTCGTACTCGGGCTTCACCACTATCCTGTGGGCTATCACCGGGACGGCAAGCCACTTCACGTCGTCTGGGATCACATAGCTCCTGCCCTCCAGGTAGGCCTTGACCTTCGAGGCATAAAGAAGGTGCTCACCAGCCCTGGGGGAGGCGCCCAGGATAACCCTCTCGTCCAGCCTGGTTTCCTTCACTATCTCGTAGATGTAGTCGATGATGGCATCGCTCACCCTGACTGCGAGGGCCTCCCTCTTGGCGCCCGCTATCTCGCTGCCCAGGACGACCTGCTGGGCCTCTGTGAACTGGCCGAGGCTCTTTCTCCGGAGCATCGCCTTTTCACTCTCCTCCGGGAGGTACGTCATGTCTACCTTCATCATGAAACGGTCCATCTGGGCGGTCGGGAGCTCGTAGACGCCCTCCATCTCGACTGGATTGCGGGTGGCCAGAACTATGAAGGGTTCGGGCAGCTTGAGGGGCAGGCCATCTATCGTTACCTGCCTCTCCTCCATCGCCTCCAGCAGTGCCGACTGGGTCTTGGGTGAGGCCCTGTTTATCTCGTCCACCAGGACCACGTTGGCGAATATCGGCCCCTTCCTCAGCTTGAACTGCCCGGAGCGCATGTCGTAGAAGGTGTGGCCGAGTATATCGGCTGGAAGCAGGTCTGGAGTCATCTGTATCCTGGAGAACTTCAGTCCGAGGGTGTTGGCAAAGTTCTTGCTCAGGGTTGTCTTGGCTATCCCAGGAACACCCTCCAGGAGCACGTGTCCGTTGGCTATCAGGGCTATCGTCATCAGCTCGACTATCTCGTCCATTCCCACGATGGCCTTTCCGACCTCTCCCTTTATCTTCTCCAGTATCATATCAACCACCCATTCTCCTCAGCATTTCCAGTACTTCTCCCTCGTCCCAGCCCCGCTCCTTGGCGAGGGCCAGGGCGAGTTCCTCAGTGCCCACTTTCCGCCCAAAGAAGCGCGAGAGGAGCCTGTGGATAAGCCTTCCAAGCGCGCTGAACAGTCCCAGCTCTCTCGCGAGAAGGAGCGTCGCTACTGCCAGTATCAGCTCTCCCGCCCTGTCCTTTGGCAGGACACGCGTCACCGTGACGGTTCCAACCGTGTAGAGGCTGAAGTCCGGGTGGTGGGCCTCGTCGAAGTAGAAGGTTCCCCCACCGAGGTAGTCCACGAGGTTGCGCAGGAACTGCTCGTTATCCCTGAACTGCATGTTGGCGAGAACGTCGGGGTCTGAGAGCACGATGACCCTGCCCTTCCCGTAGGGCACCTCGGCCATTATCGGGAACATTCTCCTGTGCAGGTTTATCATTGCGACCCTGCTGGCGTAGGCTTCTCCCTCTCTGGCCACTATTATTCCGGAGGGCTCGTTGGTGACGATCCTGCTCACGTTCCTGGCAAGAAGGGGGTTCTCTATTCTGACAGCGACGATGAGCCTGTCATCGGTCTCGTAGAAGAAGTCCCTGAGGGGGTACTCGGATATTCCAACCGGCAGCTTGAGGGCGCGGAGGATATCGTTCCCCGTTCCGAAGTCGTCCGCTATAAGGACGGTGTTGCCCCTCTCGAGGAACGCCCTTATCTGTGCCACCTCCGCGTCGGTGAACGTCATGTTGGGTCCGATTATGAGGAGCACACCGCTTTTCTCGCTGATGTTGGCGATGTCAAAGGACTCGAAGATCGGGACGATTTCCCTGCCCATGGAACCGGCCAGCCTCGCGAACTTGGAAGTCCCGTCCCAGTTCCAGTTGAAGATACTGTACTGGGTCGAGCTTTTGAAGAGGGGCACGGTTATGGGCATCGTGATGAGGGCGAAGAGCAGAAGGAGGAGTGTGAGGTACTTGACCGTCCTGTTCATCTCTCAAGCCCCCTCACGAGCCTCTCGATGTTTTCCCTGAACTCCACCAGCTCCTCCCCGCTCAGGGGCAATTCACCGTAGACCGCCTTCTCGTGCAATAGCGTCACCCTCTCCAGCTCCGGGTAGAGTTCCCACCCGCCGAGAGCCCTCAGCACCTCCCTCGGAGTGAGGTTCTCCCCCACGCCGAGCCTCTCCGCCAGCAGTTTCCTCAGCAGGGTGTACGCTTCACCGACGTCCTCCGGCACCTCGATCCACTCTTCCACCGTCACTGGCGCTCTCCTAGAGGGGATTTCCTCCGGTCCCTCCGGGGAGGGCGCCTTTCCTTCCCCGCGCCTCCTCAGCACCGCCGTCCCGGCCACCAGCAGGATCCCAAGAACCGCTATCGCGGCGTACCTGGGCCACGCGCTCTCCGGGGGAACCACGCTGAGGATAACCGTGTTCGACTCGGCCTCGCCGTACCTCAAGCTGCCCGGGAATTTGACGTAAACCTCGAACTCTCCCGGGAGATCTGGCTTCAGTGTGAACGTGAAATTGCCGTCCAGGGACTCTATTCGGGAGTGCTCCGTCCCGTTCACGTACACCACCAGCGTGGCCGGTATTTTCGGTTCGAGGGTTCCCCTAAAGGTGGCCGTTTTCCCCAGTGTGATTTTTGATGGACCGGTCAGGGTTATGGAAACTGGATACTTTGAGAACACGATCCGTACCTTCTTTGACGTCCCCTCGTGCTCTTCATCTCCCGCGAACCTGAGGAGGACTGTGAACTCTCCAGCCGTGGGCGAGAAGTACTCCCTGGAGAAGCCACCGTCCGGGCCTGTTTTCAGTGTCTCGTTTCCCACCTTTATCTCCCTGCCCCCCAGGTACTCGCCGTAGTAGTCCACGAGCCTTCCGGAGAGCGTGACGGTATGGTTGATGAGCGAGCTGTAAACATCATCGACGATGAACCTCGTCGGGATCTTCCTCACCCTTACCTCCACGGTGTTCGAGCTGTTTCCCCCCTGGGTTGCGTGTATCCTGTACGTTCCAATCTCGCTGAATCGGTAGCTCTTTGAGAAGAACCCGTTCGAGGGTGTCACAGGTAGCAGCACAGTGGAGTTCCCGCCCTCTATCACTATCGTTACGGTGTCGTTGCCGGGACAGGAGCCGAATATCGTGATGGTCTGGTGGAGTATAGGTTCGTCGGTCGAGACGCCTATCAGGAAACCCCCACCCGGTGGGGCGGAGGAGGCGAGGTTTCTTATCTTCTCCAGCTCCTTCCTGACGCCCTTCGTGTTGAAGGTGAGGACCTTCGTTCCGTTGCGGAGCTTCAGCAGGTCTATGGCGTTGAGCTCTTTCTCCATGTCGTCCACTGTTCCCAGGATCCCTGCGGCGAGCTCGGGGGAGGGGTTCCTGTGGAACTCAAGGGTGAGCCGGGTCAGGACTAGGAGGTCCTGGGCGAACTCGTGGAATGGAGGTATCACGACCATTACCGTCGAGTTCACTCCCCTTTCCCGGTAATACAGGCTCTCCTGGTTTATGAGCTCAAGCTCGTTGAGGGTCAGGTTGGCCAGCTTTAGGCCGTAGCTCTCGTTAAGGAGGGCGTACTTGAGGGAGTACTCAAACCTGATGAGGACCTTCGAGAAGTAGTTGTACAAAAAAACGTCTCGCTGAACCGGTTCTGACACGGCCGTTCCAGCCGCAGGGGGGAGGGAGCCTATGATTAGAATAAGGATTATTAAAAGTGGAACCCTCCTCATCGCTATCACACCCATAAGGCATAAAAACCTTTTAAGTTTATTCATCGAAGGTGTTAAAATGGGACGCCTCGCCGGGAGTGTTCTGACAATAACTGGGATCGTGCTGTGGTACTACGGGGGTACCTCAGGAAGCACGGGCGTTGTTAATCTTGGCCTCGGTGCCATAGTGCTCGGCCTGGTTCTCGCAGCACTGCCCCTCGGGGACAGGGTGGACAAGGAGGCCCTTCTTCTGGCCGTTGAGCCCTCCTGTGCTTTCCTGGAAAACCTCCGGCGCGGTTTGAATCTAACGGGCTCCCCCGTGGTGATCCCGCCCTACGAAAACCTGCCCTCCGGCGGCGTGTTCCTCCCGAGCACCGACGACTTCCGCCTCCCCCTTGGAAGGCTCGATGGTGAGAGCGTTTTCGTGACCGGCCCGGAGGCGGAAAGCGGCCTGCTAGTAAGCCCTCCCCCTGGCTGGGGAATATTGGAGTACACAATCGAGAACGTGGGCGAGCTTTCTGGGACTGGAGTTGGCTATGCCTCCTCAGCAGTCTCCTCCGTCCTGAGCGCCCTGGGGCTCGGTTCGGCGGAGGCCTTTGAGAGGGAGGACGGGACGATAGAGGTTTTCGTCAAGCCACTGTGTGACGGTTCCGTTCACGCCGACCCTGCCGTTTCGGCGGTTCTCCTGGGAATAGCCATCGGCACGGGTGAACTTCTCAGGATCCGCTCGGTTGAGAGAAAGAACGAGCACGTGAAGGTAACCCTAGAGCGCCTCGGTGGGATAGAAAAATGGCTATGAGGGAGAACGTCCTCCTGTTCCTCGCTGTCTGGATAGTCCTCTCGGCCCTCCTCAGCCCTTCGACTGAGATATTCCTCACCGTTGCCCTCATCGGCATTCTGATAACCCTTGAGATAGGCGCGTTCTACCTGCCGAGGGACGTCAAGGACTCGCTGAAGTTCTCCGCTTACCTGCTCCTTCTAGCTTTCGCCTTCATCGTGGCGAGAAAGGTGTACGAGGTCATAAAGTGAAATTCAGCCTGGGAGTGAGGCGAGAAGCTCCCTCACGGTCCTCCTCACGGCCCAGTAGCTGTCAAGCTTTGGCCTCCAGCCTGTTTTCTTTGCCTTCTCTATGCTCAGGCGCATGAACTTGACGTCGCCCTTCCAGCCGCGGCCGCCGTCGACGCCGCCGGTGAAGCGGAACCTCGGATTAAGGTTCATCTCCTCGCTCACTATCTTGGCTATCTCCGTCACCGTTATCCAGTCGTCGTTGCCGAGGTTGTAGAAGTCCACCCTTTGGGTTCCTTTCCTGAAGTGCTCAAAGATCTTGAGCATTCCATCAACCGTATCGCTCACGTGGAGGTAGCTCTTCCTCTGCGTCCCGTCGCCGAGTATTTCCAGCTCCTCCGGGTTCTTCCTGAGCTTGTTTATGAAGTCGTAGATTACCCCGTGGTTGGAGCGCTCGCCTATGATGTTAGCCAGGCGGAATATCAGAGCTTTGAACCCGAAGGTATGGGCGTACCCGCTGATTAAAGCTTCTGACGCCAGCTTGGCACCGCCGTAGACGCTTATCGGCTCGAGAGGGGCGTAGTCCTCGGGCGTTGGAATCACGGGCGCGTCGCCGTAGACCGTCGATGAGCTCGTGAAGACGAGGTATTCGGCCTTTGAGTCCCTCATCGCGTTGAGCAGGTTGTATGTTATGAGCACGTTGGTCTCGTAGAGGAGCTCCGGGCTCTGGGAGCCTATTCTAACCTCGGGGTTGGCGGCGAGGTGGAAGATGGCATCGACGCCTTCAACCGTCTCCTCAACGATCTTCGGGTCCCTCATGTCCCCCTCGATGAACTCGAAGCGTTCTTTGCCCAGCCAGCGCCTTACGTTGTCCAGGCTTCCCGCGCTGAGGTCGTCGAGAACCCTGACCTCCCAGCCAAGCTCCATCAGCCTGTCCACCAGGTGAGAGCCTATGAACCCGGCACCTCCCGTTACCAGGACTTTCATTCGTACCACCGCCGATGATGAGACAAAATTATTTAAATACGTTTGGACTCAATCTGTGACGGCTTTGATGACCTTGCAGTGGTGGTGTCAATGAAGATCCTCATAATGGCGGGCGGCTACGCCACCAGACTCTGGCCCATAACCAAGGACAACCCCAAGGCCCTCCTGCCCGTCGGTAACAGGGTCATACTGGACTACATACTGGAGAAGGTGGAGGAGCTTGGACTCGAGACCTACATCTCCACGAACCGCTTCTTCGAGGCTCACTTCCGCCCCTACGCGGAGGAGCGGGGGGTTGAGCTCATCGTCGAGGACACCCTCCACGAGGAGGAGAAGCTCGGCACGATCGGGGCCATGAAGAAGGCCGTCGATGAGCTGGGCCTTGACGACTACCTCGTCATCGCCGGTGACAACCTCTTCTCCTTCTCCCTGGAGGACTTTCTCAGGGCCTACGATGGCAGGACGCTGATAGCGGTCTACGACGTCGGTGACCTCAACCTGGCCAAGCGCTACGGCGTGGTGGTCCTGGAGGGGGACAGGGTAATCTCCTTTGAAGAGAAGCCGGCCCAGCCGCGCTCGACTCTCATAAGCACCGGCGTCTACGTGTTCCCGAAGGCTGTTATGGAGCGCATCGACGAGTACCTCTCCAACGGCAACCGCGATTCCCCCGGCTACTTCCTTCAGTGGCTCTTGGAGAGGGGCGAGCCGATAAAGGCATACCGCTTCTCCGAGTACTGGTATGACATAGGTTCAGCCGACAGCTACCTGGAGGCCCTCAAGACCCTGCTACGCGAGAGCCACGTCGAGGAGATCCAGATAAGCCCCTACGCCAAGATAATCCCGCCGGTCGTCATAAAGCGCGGTGCGAAAATACTCGGCCGTTCCATAATTGGTCCCTACGCATACATAGGCGAGAACTGCGTCATTGAGAACTCCGACGTTAGCGACTCCATAATCTTCAGGAACACCGTTATCAAAAACTCCACCATCTGGCGCTCTATAATAGACGAGAGGTGCGAGATAAGGAACCTCGAGCTGAGGAAGAGCCTCGTCGGCGGGCACGCGAAGATACAGAGGGGAGAGTGAGGGAGGTAAATGGAGCCTGCTGGGATCCGGGAAAAATTGGAGGGGGCATACCGCTTACTTCTCAGGCCGAGGTGCGCTATTCTGGCGCTAGTCTTCCTGGCCTCCGTGATTAGGCTCCTTCCAATGCGCTTCAAGTACCTCCTCGGTTACGATCCATATTTTCATCTCGCGTATATTCGCTACGCGCTGGAGAAAGGGGAATGGGTGAACTTCTTTCCCTACGCCACCGGCCCGTGGGGCTACCAGATAAGCCGTTTCCATCCCCTCGGTCTCTGGATGACGCCCGCATACTTCTATAAGCTCCTCTCCCCGCTGGGCGTTTCCCTTTATAATGCGTTCAGAATAACACCTGTGGTATTCGGCGTCCTCACCGTACTGTTTACTTACCTGGCCGTTCTAAAGCTCTACGGCAAAAGGGAAGCCTTTCTCTCGGCGTTTCTTCTGGCGGTGAGCTTCGGCCACGTCTTCCGCTCGATGGCCGGCTACTACAGGGGCGACAACTACATGCTCTTCTGGTACGGCTTTGCCCTCCTCAGCATGGCCCTGGCGCTCTCCAGGAAATCCCCCTCGTGGAGGTACAAGCGGTTGGTCTTCTACCTCCTTCCCGGAGTTTTCGCCGGCCTTTCCGCGGCCTTCTGGCAGGCTTACTACCCCATATTCGCCTTTGTTACCGCCAACGCCCTCTTCCTCGCCGTGGGTGCGTTCCTCCTCAGGAGGGACAGGTACATCGTCGATTCCCTGGCCATCCTGACCTCCCTGGCATTTGGTGCCATCCTGGCCAACTCAATAGGCCTCCACCTCGGGTACGGCATGGTGGGCGCCACCCACTGGCTCGGGAGAAAGCTGGCCGAGGAGCTCGGGGTTCAGTTCGGCTTCATCAAGGACCTGTTCCTTCTCCTGTACCTCAAGTACACCATTCCTCTCTCGATGGCGACTGTCGGTGCCTTAGCTGTCCTTTCCAGGCTCGTTCGCGATGAGAAGTTGAGGGTACTGATGGTCGCGATTGGGGTTGTCGCCGCGTTCTGGCTGGTTTTCAGGTACTATGGCATCGTAAACGATGCTCTCCTTCGTATCTTCCCAGAAAGTCCAATAGCTGAAACACAGAGGACTTCTTTCGGCGACTGGTGGAAGGCGTATGGCATAACCGGGTTGTTTATCCCCCTGTTTTTCTTCCGCTTCCTGAAAAGACCGGGGGTAGGTGACTTCCTGCTTCTTGGGACAGTGGTGGTTATGTTACCAATGGCGGTCATCTGGACGAGGTTCCTGTTTATAGCTTCCCTCGCCGTTGCGATAATGTCGGGCATCGGTCTGGTGGCTTTCCACGATACCCTGCTCTCCTGGAATAAAAAATGTGCCGGAAGCGGGCGCAGGTGGTTATCCCTGCTCACCTCGGCCCTCTTGCTCGGCGTCTCGCTCTTTTCTGCATACTATGGCTTCAGCGCAACATGGGGAGTTCATCCCATTGTAAATGAGGGATGGGATAATGCTTTGATGTATCTGGGGGAGCACTCAAACATAAACGACGTCGTCCTGACCTGGTGGGATCAGGGGCACTGGGTAACGTACTTCGCGAGGAGGGCCCCTGTTGCTCAGGGCGGGCCCAGCGGATGGGTGGCCCGGTACTACCTCGGTCTCAATGGGGAAAACGACCTGATGAAGCTCGGCGTCGATTACGTCATCGTCTCCTACGATACTCTGATGAAGTTTGGGGCGGTTATGGAGACTGCTGGGGTGGATCCGGACGGGTATGGCCTCGTGGTGCTCCACAGGGTGCCCTCCAGTGGTGCGGTCCTCGTTTTTTCCAACGGGCCATACTCCATAATGGCCGTCCCGGGGAAGGAGTGGGACGTCAAGGTGAACATCAACGGGCGCTTCCTGCTGCCTTCAAGGGTCTTCGTTGAGAGCGGTGCAGAGGTTAATGAGGTGACGACCTCCGGCCGTCCCACAGCCGACGCCTACGTTTACATCAACCTCAACTACGGCTACGCCGTGCTGATGAACGGAAAAGCGTTCAACACGACCCTCGCCAGGCTGATGTTCACGGACGAGCACCCAGAGGATTACTTCCTCCTGTACTCCGACGGCGGCTACGTGAAGATTTTCCAGTTCAAGCATCCTAACGTCGTTGTAAGGACAGAAAACGGCTCCATTGTTCTCAGGTTCACCAATACTACCGGAACGGCCTTAGGAATTTATGGCTTCCTGGATAACGGAACGCTCGTGTTCAGGAAGTGGTATAGCGTTGGTGGAAAGGATGCGTTCGTGCTCCCAGCTGACATCAACGGGAGCGTCGTCATTCGCTACACCTACGTCCAAGGGAAGACAGTGCTGGATAGGGGAGTTTTTAGGGTGGAAGACGTTGTCCCAGCTCGCGGCTAAACTGGGAGCCGGTCGATAAACTCGTCAGGATGTTGGGAGGATGTACCGCTTTAAAATGTATGAGACGCTTTGATCATCTGTAGGAAAGTACAAGCTAAAGACTCACCGTGAGTCAATCACGAGTTAAATGAGTCAAAAGGTGAAATCCCATGAGCGAGGCAAGCCAGGCACTGCAGAAGATTGCCAGAGGGACGGGGATTGTTTTTGCCGGGACTGTCATTTCAATGTTCTTCGGGTTTTTGAGCAGGGCGGTTATTGCGAGGTACTTTTCCACTGGAGAGTACGGTGTGTTCAACCTGGCATTGACCGTCCTCAACGTGGCCTTAGTTATTGTTATGCTTGGATTTTCAAATTCCCTGCCCAGGGAGGTTGCATTTTACAGGGAAAAAGAACCCCAAAAAGTCGCTGACCTGACTTCCACCGCTTTAATAATAGTCGCCCTGAACAGTCTGTTCTGGGTGGGGGTACTCCTACTTGGGGCCGACGAACTGGCCGGGCTTTTCAATGATGACAGGTTGATTTATGCGCTCAGGGTGGTGGTTTTTGCCCTGCCGTTTTGGGCCCTCACGGGGGTAATAATCGCCATTTCCCGCGGTTTTGGGCGGGTCCGGGAGAAGGTCTACATTCAGAACGTCCTTTACCCCCTGATATGGCTGGCCCTTGTTCTTGCCATTGCCCTACTCCGGCTTCCGTTCACTGCCGTCTTCTGGGGCTATGTGATTGCCCAGTTCCTCACGTTTGCGGTGCTCCTCCTTGAAATCCGCAGGATTGGGCTGATCACTTTCAGCCTTTCTGTCCGGCGTGAGGTAGCCAAAGAGCTGGTGCTCTTTTCAGTTCCCCTCATGCTCGTGGGAATACTAAACTTTCTGATGACCTGGACGGACACGCTCATGCTGGGGCATTACAAGGGCTCGGAGGTCGTTGGCCTGTACAACGCCGCCTCTCCCCTGGCCCGGCTGATACCGGTGTTCCTTGGTTCCGCTGGCATACTATACGCTCCAATAGTCACGCCGCTGTACGCGCGGGGGAAGATTGAGGAGATGGGGAGGGTGTACCGGATACTCACCAAGTGGATATTCTTCCTTACCTTACCGCTCTTCGCCCTCCTGTTTCTGTTCCCGGAGGTTGCCATCTCCTTCTTCTTCGGACAGAAGTACCTGGCGGCCGCCCAGGCTCTGAGGATACTGAGTGTCGGCTTTATGTTCCACACCCTCCTGGGGCTCAACGGACTTTCACTGCTCGTCATCGGGCAGCCCAAGCTCAACATGATCGGGGACACGTTTGCGGTGATTTCCAACGTTGTCCTGAACCTTCTCCTGATCCCGGAGTATGGAATGACCGGTGCGGCGGTGGCCACGGCTGTTTCCTATTTCGTTGCCAACGTGTTCAGGTCGTTCTGGCTCTACCAGCGGACGGGGATTCATCCCTTCGGCTGGAGCTACGTGAAGCCGCTGGTCATTGGATTCCTTCTTCTGGGGTTGGTGATGGTGAGTCCTTTGCAGGTATCAAATATATGGTGGGCAATTTTGGTTCTGGCGGCCTTTTTTGGGGTTTATGTCCCTCTGGTGCTCCTCAGCGGGAGTGTCGATAAGGAGGATGTTGAGCTAATCCTGGCTATAGAGAAGAGGCTTGGGGTTGATCTGGGGATAATAAAGAAAGTGCTGAAAAGGTTTGTTTAGATTTTTATCTTTGGGACTTTGGCAACGGTGGCGGTCTTGAGGAACTTTATGACTTCCTTTTTCATGTGCTTTACAACGTCTTCCGTAACTTCCACGTTGGGATCGTAGGATCTGATTTCCTCGAACTTCCAGTCCGTGACGTTGAAGATGCCCTTGAAGTTCTTGTAGTAGATGGCGATGCGGTATTTTTCAACTTTGTTCAATAGTTCCCTGTGTTCTTTTGATATTTCCAGTTCTGGGATGTAGTTCGGGCTTCCATAACTTTCAGAGAATGCCACATGTGAGAATAGGGTATCTGTGGATATCTCTGGTTTAGTTAGACTACTGAGTACAAAGTGATAGAGATTAGTTAGTGAAATGTAACCAGTACGATGAGACTCCTCTTTTGGTTTTTCTCTCCATGATTCAGGATATTTTATCCATAAAGGTACCCTAATGAGTTCGTCGTCTAAAAATGCCCCATGCCCAATGCGATTGTCCTCTCCTAGAAGCTGTCCATGATCGCTTGTAACAATAATCAGAGAATTGTCGAAGTCTATCCTTTCCTGCAAGGTGTTCAGTAAGTCTCTTAACTTCTCTCTCAAGTATATCGTCTCTTTTATATACCCTTTTTGCCAATCCTTTAAAATGTCCTCTGTGACTTTCCCGGTAAGTGTGAGCACTATCCCCCCTTGAGATGGGTACCGCATACTATATGGCTCATGGACTTCTATAAGGTTTACAAAGATAAAGTTCTTGCCCTTAGACCTTACTTTTTTCTTTAAAATAGAGATTGCCTGGGTCGCTCCTTTCTCAAGAGGATACCTTTTTAGACGCGGAAGGATTCCCCGGTTCCACAAAATGTCAAAAGTTGCATGCCAGATGGTTGATATCTCACCATGACGAAGTAACTTCAGAGCAATCATGATATAATTTGCTTTTTTGGGAGAGTATCTTTTGATTTTTTCTAAATCTGAGCGGGTTATTTTTTGAGGAGGAGCCCAGAAAATATCGTAACTTTCATGAAACCCATTGAAACCAAAGGCAGGCTGAACCAACACATTTGCGCTTATGAGACTTGTATGGTACCCGATATTTGAAAGGTATGCTGGCAGGTATTCGCGGTATCTTTTAAGCCTGACCTTGGGTATTTTTATGACATTGGTCTCATGGGCCCCGTGAAATGCGGGATACCTGCCCGTAAAAATAGAGGCGTGGGTGGGCAACGTCCACGGTGAGGGGGCAATTGCATTTGGGTAGTAGACGAATCCGAGCTCCTGGAGCATTGGGCCCAAGTATTTCTCCCCGTAATCTTTGCGGAGGGTGTCGAGGATTATTAAGATAATGTTTGGTTTGTCTATCATTTTGATCCCTCTCCCAATTTGATGAATGGTAATTCATCTTTTAGGGTCTATGGATTCCAATGCTTGGAGTAGGGCGCGTTTAAAGAAGTATCCCTCCCTGATCTTGTTAGCCAATTCAAGGACGTTTTTCCTAAGTTTCAAATATTTGTGTGAAGTAATTCTAAGTATAGTTTTTTCTATCCCATTCTCATTTTTATATGTAACTCCCACGTTGTACTTCTTAACGATCTTTGTTAAATATGTTGCTTTTACTGGTACTATCACCGGAATCCCTGAAGCAATATATGTTGAAAATTTCGACGTTGAACCAAATCTTAAATAAGGTATTAATGAGGATGAATAACTAATAATGCCAAAATCTTGCTTTGAGATTTCTTTGTGTAACTTCATTCTGTTATTTATGAAACCTTTGTACTTGATGTTTGGGGGTAAAGATTTAATCCAAGATTGATTCCTTCCAATTAAGGTGAACACAATATCATCTCTGCTATAATTCTCTAGATATTTAATTAGGCTTTCTCCAATGTATTGCTTTGAAAGATTGCCAGCTAGAACTGCTTTTCTTGGATACTCTAGACTCTTGTGTTCAGGGGGGATGAATTCAGTGTAATAATCCAAAATCTCAAAGTGGACAAATACCTTATCCTCTAACCCATAGCGTTCCCTTAGTACTTTGTCCATTTGGGGATTGAATGTTAGGATTGCAGATGAATCTTTAAAGAGTTTTTTTTCGATATCAATGGAATATCCTACCCTTCCTTTGGTTCGTTCGCGCTCAATAGGCAGGTCAAACACAAAGACAATATATCTCTTTTTCTCTAGAATGTAGTGTATATTTTTTAAGTCATGGTAACTTAAAATTGTTGAGGGATATACCGGAGTAAACAATGCTGGATATGGTATCAATAATATGTCTGATTTTTTTATAGCTGAAATGTACTTTGGCAATCCATGGAATTCCCGCCAGACTTTTGGGAATTTCGTGTTCTTTATGTATATACGAGGTATCTTGACAACATTAAAACCTAACTCAAGTGAAAATCTAGAAACATCCGCTAATAAGTGAGAAGTTGCAGGGCTATAGTTACTCAACGGGATTACTGTCGTGAATTTTGCTGGAGAGTGTACAAGGTCTAACTTAAGATTGCTACTCCCAAGCATCAGCTCCAACCCTCCTGTTTTTCTTTATTCATGAAAATTTTGACCTCATCGTTGCTGTAAATCAGTTCAAACTCAATATACGTTTGAGTAAAAAATTCCCTTGTATATTTGTAGCCGGGGTATAGTTCTGTGTATGTCAGTATGGTCTTTCTTAGTATGAAAATATATGCAAAATCATTGATTTCTAGTGTTTCTAGGAGATGCTGCCGAGGATGGTAAACCTTTCCAAGGTCTTTTGAGATGTAAGAGCCAATTTGCGTTTGAGATCCTGCTGCATAAATTTTCCCTCTGGGATTGTTGTAAGTTTCGTAGAATCTAACAGAAATGGGCTCTTGCCAAGTTTTTGTTTTTGAGGGATAAAATGCTATTTTGTATTCTATTGCTGGCAGTAGAATTGAGCTTGTCAAAATAATAACTATTGCTAAGGTCACTAGCGGTATGGTGACTGGCTTACGGAGCTTTGATCCGTTAGAAAGATGGATAATAATCCCGTATATGGCTACGGGAACGATGAAGTATATAAATGGATTATCTAGTGCTAATCGGGTGGGATTATGCAGAAAAGTTAGTGTGGAGGGAAGGGTATAGCCCAGAATCGGCAACCATAATATTTTTATTATTTTAGTAACGGCCATGGGATAATGTGACCTTGTGCTGGCCATTATATGTTTAGAGAAGGACTTTAAAAATATGACAAATGCTATCAATGAATACAACAGAATTGGGTGAATCTCGGCGAGTGTATATGCTATCAAGCTTGTGATGCTTTTCCCTGCAGCCATAGTTGTGCCAATTAGTTGCTCGGTTTTTTCGGCGGTTGTGTATTGAAGAATAGATTTCATGTGATTTCTGAGGGCAAATCCCATTAAGCCACCAGTACTCACGATGAGTATCCATGCAATAAATGTGATGGTGTATATCCCGAATAATGATGTTGAGTACCGGTTTCTGTTAATAATAAGCTCTCCTAATAGTATAAGGCCCATTATATATGCTGGAATCGGATGTGTAAAGGGGAGTACTATTAGCACAGGCAGTAGCAACGCTTGATACTTAAGCTCTTTTTTTGTTTGGTATTTTAAGTATATGTATATAACCACTCCGAAGATTATTATCGAGAATGTCTGGTTATATGGGTAGATGAATTCATTGAAAAAATTGGGAAGGACTAAAATGGACACTAATCCTCCTGTTACAATGTTTCTGAGGTTCTTGGTTTGGTTTATCAGATATTTAGACGTTAGATATAGAATGAGTACACTCATTAAATAATACAAAGCGGGAGCATAAACAAAGGCGTTAAAAACACTAATGCTAGAAACAAGATGCAATATTGCATATAGTAATGGCTGGGCAGGATAAAAGCTTGGATAATATGGAGTTTGGGGGACATGTGAAAAATGTATGATATCTTTTGCCATCCCTATGTAGTTGTATATGTCCATGCCAACAATGAAATAATAACCCAGAATCCTCCATAGAAATATCGATGAGAGCACTATCAGCGTTAATAATAATGTCCCGGATATCCAAAGGAGTGTGTTATTTTTTGACGTTCGTTTTATACTGATTAAAATGAATGCTGCCATAACAGACATGGCGGACATGGTTAGTATGAAAATTGCCTTACTGCTTTGAGTGAATATAAAAAGGACATATGTAGTTTCTGGATGTTGCCATAAATATACTATACCACTCATGTAAAGCACGTATGATGATATAAGGAAGAGAATTGCATTTCTCTTGGGATTCTTAAAAATATGCAGTATCACTCCACTCACCTATTCGTTCAATTTAGTTGTGACAGTTCTGTATACTTCCAGAGTTCTCTTTGCGATATTATCCCACGTGAACTGCTCCGCGTACTTTCTTATCTTCTCTCTGTCCCACTCTTTGTTCAGGGCTATTAAAATTTTTTCCGCTAGGCATTCTGGGTCTTTTGGGGGACACAGTAAACCATAGTCCTTGGAGATTATTATCTCAGGAATGCCTCCAACTGCGGTTCCTACAAAGGGAAGTCCAACCCCTAATGCTTCAAACATTACAGTGGGGTTGCCTTCACTCAAGCTCGATAACACGAACAAATCAGCAGCATTCATCCACAGCGGAATCTCAGAATGAGGCCGTGGGCCAATAAGCTTAACACACTCATCTAGTTGTAGTTGTTTTACCTGTTCTTCTAACTCATCCCTACTTGGGCCATCCCCCACGATAACAAGGAGAATATCTCGTCGATGATTAATTATATATTTCATCGATTCTATCAAATATTTATGTCCTTTAACGGGATACATATTAGCAACATTTAATATAATTTTTTTCTGAACGGGCAGTCCAAGCTTTTCTCTACATAATCTCTTATCCATTGGGTGAAATATATTTGAATCAAACCCATTGTATGTCAGCATGGTTTTTTGTGCTGCTTTGTCCCCAAATATCTCCGTAATGTTTTCCCTCTGTTTCTGAGAAACAACGAAGAATACCTCGGCCTGAGAAAAAATCAAGTCAAAGATTCGTTTGTGTTTTTTTAAGAACTCTTTGTCAGGCCTATAATGGAATGTTACTATTAGATTAAATCTCAGTAATTTTCTCCAGACCGCACCAATAATAGCTGGAAGAAGTCCCCCTAATGGTCCAGAAGCTTGGATATGCACAATGTCAAAGTTTTTGGAATCCTTTAATAATTTAATGGACAGTCCTATTGTCCGAGTGTACGCTCGGAGTAGTTTGTCTATTACTTTAGGATATTCTTTGGCAGGGGCAGTCTTGTAATGCTCAACGGTAATTCCCAATTTGCGTAGGTGGGTTATTAGTTCTTCCGTGTGGGTTGCCATGCCACCGGCTCCTCTGGTTTTAACGGTTCCGACCATTAAAACGCGCATGGTATCACCGTTGTAAGTTTTCAGTTATAAATTTACTAAATGTACTGAATCTAACGGTACTCTTATATTCATCGAGGACAGTTTTAATGAACTTTTCAAGATTTTTGTCGTTGAAGAAATCTTTTGTGTGCCCAATCATAACCAGAGGGATTTCGTAGTTTTCATAGTCATAGTGCTCTATTGCATAGTCAAGCATTTTTATCATGTCCTTGTATGACAGCTTTGAGAGGTCCCATTTTATTCCTCTGCAGTTTTGATGATCTTTATGGCTTGTGAGTTTTTTATCGGATTTTTTGAAAATCCTGGGGGGGCTGTGTAACCACACATAGGCGAGTGTTGAGAGATATCTTGGCTTTAAATACTCGTATCCTTTGGTGGGTACTGTATAGATTGGTATCTCATAGACACGGGTGTCACCGATTCTCTGGTAGCCCGTAGTTCTGATGGGTGCACACATACTTGCCAACGAATGAACGACAATACCAAGCCGTTCCATAGCCCTTGCCACGTGTACTGGAGCAGGAACCCACCCCATATTACTCAATCTCAATGCATTGCATTGATAATCATTGGCACTTATCATGGACTCTAAGGTCTCTTTCCCTCTACGGATTAGATTGTACACCTCTTGCTCATTCATATCAAAGACGGATAACTCCGGAATCTCTGGAATGAATCTTTTGTGGATATATCTCATTTTGACGAACTGTGGGTGAATATGGAGCTGAATGTCATGCCCATGCTCATATGCTGTGTTTATCTGATCTTGAATTATTTCTGCGGGGCTATATCCAAAATCCCTCCGAAGCCGGTCGTCGTATTTTTTAAAGTAAATATACTCATAAACTTCGAACATTATTGTTAGCGGCACATTGTACCTGTTAGTGATACCTAAGAGCCTGTTCATCGGCTCAATCATATGACGTTTTACATCTCCCCGTCCATTTCCAAATATCTCGTAATCAATCGTCATTATTATATGAATCATAGGCCTTCACCGGGTATCCAAACCATTCGATGCTTTTATGTAATATTTCTGTTAATATCCAATATTGCCAGGGTTTTATTTTTTTTCTCCATTTGTATGCACTTTTCGGATCAATACTTCTGCGGGTCGTTTTGTTGTCTATGCTTGATGGTTTGCCAGTTACATAAAGCATATCTTTCTCAAAGGGAACATCCAAGAACTGGCATAACTTTTTGAGATTTTCTCGGGGAGAAGTTACGATGTCTTCGTATCTAGTAAGAATAACATTTTCATCATTCTTGTGACTCTTGCATGTCCTAAACAGCCACGTATATTCTAGTATAATCCTGACTAATGTCGCAAAGTCAAAGAGTGTCACAAGACACTTCCAGCGCAACTTGGATTTCACCTCTCTTGAAAACTCGTCATTGGTCTTTGATAAGTATATGGCCCTGGGGTCTCTAACAAGACAGATAATTTTGCTATCTGGATAAAGAGTGTTCAGTAACTCAACATTTCGACCGTAAACCGGATTTTTTCCACCGATTCTAATTTTATCCGTATTGGACAAAAACTCTAAAAAAACTAGGTTAACTATATCTATACAAGAGATTTCTCCAAATTCTTGGTAGATTTTAATTGCATTTTTAGTAACTCGCTCTTTCTTTAGTTCAAATTTGTTAAGTTTCTTCCAGAATCCGCCGTAAAGTACTCGCTCCGAAAATAATTTATCTATAAGCATTTCAATGTCTCTTTCGTTCGAAATCTTGTGTGTTTTGCATAGTGTCATAACGTCAAATGCCCACGGATATGGATTCCATAGGTGGATTTCCTCCGGAATCATAGCAATAAATGAATTTGCATTTAGAATATTCGTGAGTAAAGTTGAACCGGTCCGGAAGATGCTTACTATAAAAATCGGATGACGAAGCTTCACCCTGGTTTCCATATAGCACCCCTCTGGTTGTTTGTGTATGTCTTTAGGAGTGTGGCTAACGCCATCATCATCCAGGCTTGACCCCATCTCATGTAGGGTATTTTGTTAGCAAAACCTGGCCATTTGTGAGAGTAAAAATACCCACTTGGGTCCTGCATGTTCTTAATAGTCCACTCTGCTATTCTTTCAGCGAAATTCAAGTATTTCGGTTCATTGAATGTGTTGTAAAGCTTTGAAAAAGTTATTATTCCCTGGGCCTGATTATGAACATCAATGGGATACTTTATTGGATAGCGATAATATGAAACTCCTTGGTGGTTAAACTGGACGTCCATGTAAAACTTAGTGGCTTTTAGTATAGAGTCCATAGTTTTTCTTGCTAGATGCTGATCCATGATATAGGGCAGAAACTCAAGCAAACCATCAATGATAAACCCCTGATGATAATCAAGTTGGAAGTAGAACTTTTTTGAGTCAAGATAATACGAATACGGCCAGGCTCCATTTGGTGTTTGGTATTGAAGTAGGAACTTTATAGTCCTTGATCCAATTTTTACTAATTTTTCATCATATTCAACAAGCCGAAGGTAGTAGCTCAGGGATTCTAGTGTTAGTGCAGATACGTTGAATACAATTTTTCCCTCTTCGTGAGGAGTGTATTTAAAATACGCCACATCACCCTTTTGACTGAGGTGTTCGTTTAAAATATGATTTACAGCTTTAGAAGCAATGCGTTTGTATTTTTTTAGTTTGTACTCTTTGTATCCCATCGAGAATGCCTTTATGGCTTCGCAGGTTCCTACAATGTCAGGCACCTCGGGAGTTAGCAAATGTTTTGGCCCAAAAAAGCTAAAATAGTGGCTGGGCCATCCAATGCCTGTGGAAGTTTCTATTTTATATTCATCCAATAATGAAAGTGCACGTTTAGCTTCTGCCTTGAATTCTGGTCGTCCTGTTATGCTACTGAGAGTTAGGTAAGATTGAGCAAATAAGGCCACCGCTTTGTTGCTGATCCCTTTTTTAATCCTGAGCTTTGGGCGGAGATTTATTGGAGAATATAGATTGGCTTGCAGGAGGATGAAATTAACAGGTTTACTCTTCAGTTTTTTTGCTATCGGGGATGAAAGCCAATCATAAGGATCCCACCCCCTATATCTCTCCTTTTTTACCCATGAATACAGGGACAACAATGAATTCCAGATTAAGGTTTCCATTTAATCCCTCCGTCCGGTGAATATCCCCACGATCTTCTCACTCGCCTTCCCGTCCCCGAACCTGTACGAGTACGTCTCACCCCTTGGCTCAAAGCTCCTTATTGCGTTCAGGATGCTGCCCTTGTCGGCTCCAACGAGCACGTTCCACCCGTCCTCTACCGTCTCAACCCATTCCGTCCTCGTTCTTAGTGTTATGCAGGGGACCTTGAGGAAGTACGCCTCCTTCTGAACCCCGCCGGAGTCCGTCAAAATCTTCTTGGCGTTCTCCTCAAGGACGAGCATGTCTAAATAGCCCACTGGTTGTGTTAGAACAATGTTTGGGGCTTTTTCAATCTTTTCCATCAGCCCGTAGGCCTTCAGGTACTTCTGGGTCCTTGGATGGGCTGGAAAGACTATCAACTCCTTACTCTCGATGAATGCATCAATGATGTTCTCCAGGTTCTCCCGGTTGTCAGTGTTCTCCGCCCTGTGGACGGTGGCCAGCAGGTACTCCTTAGGCTTTAGACCCAATTCTTCCAGAATGTTTGAGTTTTTCCTTGCAATTTCAATGTTATAAAGGAGGGCATCATACATTACGTCCCCGGTTAGGTAAACTCCCTCCGTGATTCCCTCCTTTTGAAGGTTTTTTACCGCGGTTTCGGTGGGGGCAAAGAGGTAGTCGCTGATGTGATCTGTCAGAACCCTGTTCACCTCCTCGGGCATTTTCCTGTCGAAGCTCCTTAGGCCTGCCTCAACGTGGGCCACCTTTATGTGAAGCTTAACGGCGGCGAGAGCGCCGGCGAGTGTCGAGTTTGTATCCCCGTAGACCAGAACTAAATCAGATTTCTCCTTCATTAGAACTTCCTCAATCCTCTTCAGCATCTCCCCGGTCTGGTAGCCGTGGCTTCCAGAGCCGACGCCGAGGTAGTAGTCCGGCTCTGGAATACTCAGCTGTTCAAAGAATATCCTGTTCATCTCGTAATCGTAATGCTGACCGGTGTGGATTACAATCTCGTCAAAGTACTTCCTCAGCTCCCTCGAAACTGGGGCCATCTTGATGAACTGGGGTCTCGCTCCGACCACGGTTGCTATTTTCATTCCCATCACCTGAAGCGGTATTGGATGTCCGGATTCTCTCTGAACTTCTCCATGCTCTCGGGGTAGTTCTCAAGGAACCAGACCATGAACGACGTTATATCTATCTTCTCCTCAAGGAGTTTCTTCCTCTTCTTCTGCCATTCCTTCTTGAGGTTCTCCACCTGCACCAGCTCGAGGGCTTTTTGGATGGCTTTCTCTGGATTACGGATGTTGAACATCAGCCCAAAGCGCTCCTCAAGCTCAATGAAGTTTCCCATATCGTTTGGACCAACGAACTTGTTGCTCCTGATCGTTGGTGTTCCCAGTAACGCTCCCTCAGTTGCCATTGTCTGTGTATCCGTGACGAGGAGCTTTGCGTAGTAGATGACATCGTGTATCCTGCTCTTGGGAACTTTAAGGACGTTGCCCTCGATTTCCCTCGGCACCTTGCCCTCTGCGGATATGAAAACTGTGGCGTGTTTTTCGAGTTCTTTTACAAGCCTTACCTTGTCCTCCCGTGTAAACCCCCTGATGCCAGCGTCGTGGACGGCGTCAAAGGCGTTAAACCTCAGCAGAACGTAGTCTTCTCCTTTGGACACTCCGAGTTCATCGAGGATGTCATCGCGTGGGGAATAGTAGTTTGGGTGTAGGTATGCCATCTCTTTGTAGCTGGCTATTTTGAGGTGCTTCCTACCGAGGTCATCTCTGAATGACTCTGGGGTTAGGAGGACATCAACGAAGGGCATGAACAGTTTGAACTGGACTGAATACGACAACGGGTTTACCCTGGGTTCGGAATCATTGAAGACAACGCAACCGCTCTTCAGCAACAGGGAGGTGTAGGCATCATACACCCCAAACCCTGTCACCACGTCTGGCTTAAAATCTTTTAGATATTTGTACGCCCTTATAACGTCAAAGGGCAGGGCGAGTATCTTCCCGTATTTTGAGTTGGCCCTGTATGAGAAGATCGTGGCGTTGTACCCCAGCTCCCTGAGCAGGTCTCCTATCTCGCCGTACTTTCTAAACAGCAGTTTTACTTCGTTTCCCCTCTCCTTGAGCTCCCTGGCGATGTTACGGTAAAAGTGAAACTGTGCCGGAGTGTTGATGAAGATTCCAGTCTTCATTTGTTGTACCTCCATGCCTCTATGAGACACGCTGAACCAAAGCTGAGTGTTCCCAGTCCAAATATCTTGAGTGCTGTGTCGATGGAGATCACAACAAATCCTAGCGAAGAGATAATGAGAATAGTCCCAGCATAGTACAGTACACCAAGGGGATGCCCCCTGCGGAGATACTTTACCCATACCCTCCACAGAAACGATTTTAAGAGGAACTTGCTCGTTGAAGATGCGAATCTTAATATTTTAAGCTTGGACACCTCCCCAACCCGGTATCGTATTCTCACGGGCACATTAATGACCCTGAGCCCTGCCACGTTTGCTTTTATAAGGACGTCGTTTTCAAATGCGTACCCCCTGTGGAGGGAATCCAAGTCAAGTTTTTTGAGGGCTTCTGCGGAAATGGCAACGTATCCATTTTGGGGATCGTTAACGTTCCAGTACCCGGAGGCAATCTTGTTCAAAACGTTCAGCAAAAACGTCCCAAAGAGGCGTATCCACGGCATCTCTTTCCAGTATCCCCCGTGAAATCTAGTGCCCTTGGCTATCTCTGCCCTCCCTTCTACTATCGGGTCAAGAAGTTTTGGTAGGTATTTGGGATCCATCTGGTTATCCCCGGCCATAACGGCAAGAACGTCCATACCTTCCTCCAATCCCCTCTTCCAGCCTGACACAATGGCACCGCCTACGCCCTGATTTTTTTCGTGCCGTATCAGCTCAACTCTTCCATCCTTTTTCATTATCTCTCTGACCACGTCCGAGGTTCTGTCGGTGGAAGCATCATCAACTACATATATCCTGTCCACAAAGTCGGGCATCTCATCTATGGTTCTCCCTATCAATTTTTCCTCATTGTAAGCGGGAACTGAGACCCCAATCTTTTTACCCCTATACATAGGTTGACACCGTTACTGGGGAGTGTAGCCCACTCTATAATATTTGAATCCCAATTTTTTAGCCTTTTCAGGGTCGAGGACGTTCCTCCCGTCCACTATCACTTTGGTGCGCATCTCCCCCGCCAGCTTCTCAAGGTCGAGCTCCTTGAACTCCCTGTGATCGGCTGTTATGACTATCGCGTCTATGTCCTTGAAGTCCTCCTTCCACTCGGCACCAAAACGCTCCGCGTCCTCCCGCGTGCACAGCGGGTCGTAGGCGTAAACGTTGGCGCCCCACTCTCTGAGCTCCTGAATTATGGGCTTTGCCGCGGCCTTCATGAACTCCCTGACGCCGCCCCGGAAGGTCAATCCTAGCACTAGGACGTTGCTTCCCTTCAGCGGTTTTCCAACCTGGTTCAGGGCTTTTACGGTGAGTTCGACAACGTGGTGAGGCATCGAGTCGTTGATTTCCCTGGCCGTTTTGATCAGGCGGGGGTTGGTCTTTTTCGCGAGGTTTATCACGAACCAGGGGTAAACTGGAATGCAGTGACCGCCAACTCCAGCCCCTGGCATGTGCAGGTGGCAGTAGGGCTGTGTATTCGCCGCCTGAAAGACTTCGAGAGCGTCCAGCCCGTGCTCCTCGCACCACATGGCGAGCTCGTTGGCGAGGGCAATGTTAACGTCCCTGTAAACGCCCTCAAAGACCTTTACCGCCTCTGCCGCTTTAATGGAGCTCATTGGAATGACTCCCTTCCTGTTTATGGTTTCATAGATGCCAATGACGGCTTCAAGGATCTTCTCGTCGCTCGCTCCGACTATCTTGGGGTACTGGCCGGTTATGTCCCTGATAGCTGTTCCCGTCATGGTTCTCTCGGGAGCGTGGGCAAGGCCAAACTCTCCGAGCTTGAGTCCTGACTTCTCCAGAATTGGAATCAAGCTCTCAGTAGTCCCCGGGGGCATGGTGGCCTCCGTAATGACTATGTCCCCCCTTTCCAGTCCCTGGGATATCTTTTCAGCTACATCGTAGACCGGGCCGAGCTTGAGGTTGCCCCTCTCATCCGTGAGGGTTGGGACGAGGATTATCATGACATCAGCCTTTTTGGCCGCCCATACTCCGTCAGTAGTTGCCTCTAACCTTCCGGCTTCGACATTCCTCCTGACGAGTTCATCGAGACCTGGCTCTTCCTTCACGTGGTTCTCTCCTCTGTTGATCATCTCGACGACCTTCTCGTTGATGTCAACCCCTATGACCCTGGCACCGTGGTCCGCGAAGACCGCCGCCAAGGGAAGGCCCATTTTCCCCATGCCGTAGACGGCTATTGTAACCTCACCGCTCTTGATGGCGGTTTTAACCTCCTCCCTGTTCAACCCGATGAGCTTCATTATTCCACCTCCACGACCCGGCCGTTCTTTGCACTCTCCAGGGCCTTAATTGCTACTTTAAGTGCGTGAAGACCAGCTTTCCCGTCGGTTATTGGTTCTTTTTTATGTTCCACACATTCGATGAAGTGCTCAATCTCATTCCTGAGGGGTTCTCTCTTCTCGATTTTGGCTTCGCGAATCCATTCGTGGTTGTATATCTTTAGGGTTTGATCAATATAATCAACGTACGCTATGCCTGCGGTGCCAACTACCGTTAGGGTTCTCGTCTTATGTGGGGTGAGCCAGTTAGTCTCCACGATTCCGCTTCCGTCATCAAAGCCCAGGGTTATTAGTGCGTGGTCCTCAACTCCCGCTGGATGAACAACGTTTCCGGCTCGGGCGTAGACCGTCCTAACAGGTTCTCCAAACAAGTAACTGATGACATCAATGTCATGAACGCCTAGGTCTATGATTATTCCGACATCCCGTATTCTTGCGGCCATGGGGCCTACGCGCTTGGCGCTTATCGTGACGATTTTACCGAGAAGACCCTCGTCTATTTTTTCTTTGAGCTTTAGAACCGCGGGGTTGAACCTCTCAATGTGCCCTACCATCAGGGTGACCCCGACCTCCTCGGCGGCTGTGATGATTGCTTTGGCGTTTTCTATCGTGTCCGCTATCGGCTTTTCAACAAGAACGCTTGTCCCAGCTTCAATAAACTCCACAGCGACGTCTTTGTGGAACGAGGTGGGAACTGCTATTGTTACCGCGTCCAGCCTTTCCCTTGCCAGCTCTTTGTAATTGGCGTAGGGGATTGTATTGAATTTTTTAGCAACCTCTTTAGCTCTCTCAAAGTTTGCATCAGCAACACCGACGAGCTCCACTTTCCCATCTCTTGCCAGTTCGGAGTAAACTCTCGCGTGGTGGTACCCCATGTTCCCGACACCAACGACTCCAACCCTGAGCATTTTCATCACCGAAATAAAGGGAGTTAAGAGGCGAGCTCGTTGAGAGTTTCCAGTATGTACGCGATGTCTTCATCGCTCACCGCTGGATGAACCGGCAGGCTCAGGACTTTTCTGCTCGCCTCTATTGCGTTTGGACAGCAGTCCTTTTCATAGCCGAGCTTCTGGAAGAGGGGTTGATGGTGCACAGGCATTGGGTAGTGGACGGCCGTGCCGATTCCCCTCTCGAGGAGCTTTGTCATCAATTCATCTCTGCTCATTGGGAAGTCCTCCTCAACACTGATCACGTACTGGTGGAAGACGTGGTAAACTCTAGGATCAACGTACGGGGGAACGAGTCCATGAATCTTTCTGATACCTTCGCTCAATCTCTCTGCGTTTTCATTTCTTATCCTGTTCCACTCGTCCAGTTTTCTTAGCTGAACGCGACCGATGGCACCAGCTATATTGGTGGTTCTGAGGTTGTAGCCGAGTTCCACGTGAAGGTACTTTTCAGCCTGCCCATGGCTCCTGATAAGTTTGGCCCTCCTCGCGAGCTCGTCGTCGTTAGTTACAACCATTCCACCCTCGCCAGTGGTCATGTTCTTCGTCGGGTAGAAGCTGAACGCTGCTATGTGTCCAAAAGTTCCTGCCTTTCGCCCTTCAAACATTGCCCCATGTGCTTGAGCGCAGTCCTCGATGAGATATAGATTGTAATCTTCGGCAATTTCTGTGAGGATTTTCATATTGGCTGGCTGACCATAAAGGTGAACGACGAGAATTGCCTTTGTCTTGTCCGTTATCTTCTCGAGAACCTCGTCTGGATCGAGGTTGTAAGTTTTCGGATCGATGTCAGCAAAAACCGGCTTTGCATTCTGGAAGAGGATTGAAGTGGCCGATGCGATGAACGTGAACGGAGTCGTGATGACCTCGTCCCCCGGCCCTATCCCGAGGGCCTTGAGGGCAACGTCAAGGGCCGCTGTGCCGTTGGCGACGGCAACACCGTGTTTGGCACCCAAATAATCGGCGAATTCCCTCTCGAAGGCTTCCACTTCCTTTCCATGGGCCAGCATTCCGCTCTTCAAGACTTCGACAACGGCGTTTATCTCCTCCTCTCCGATCATGGGCTTGGCGATTGGTATGCGTCTCATTTTCATCGCCTCACAGGTCTTTCTCCTTAAGGTAGCGCTCATAATCTTCTTTCCTTATTTTAACATCTCGCCCGCAGTGGGAGCACTTGAAGATGACGTGCTCTTCGTCTTCTCCAATTTTTTCCTTTAGTTTTCTCCCACAGTAGCAGACGAACCCCTTCAGACGGGCAGGATTACCATAAACCAGTCCAAAAGGTGGAACGTCCTTGGTGACAACGGCTCCGGCTCCTACCATTGCATACTCTCCTATTGTGACACCGCAAACGATGGTGGCATGGGCGCCTATGCTCGCACCCTTCTTCACGAGCGTTGGAACTACTTCCCAGTCCTGGTTGAAGGCCCTGGGATAGAGGTCGTTGGTGAAGGTCATGTGCGGACCGAGAAAAACATCGTCTTCAACCTTGACGCCGTGATAAACGCTCACTCCGTTCTGTATTTTCACGTTGTTGCCAATCTCGACATCAACGTCGATGTAGACGTCCTTTCCAATGTTGCAGTTCTTTCCTATTTTGGCACCCTTCCGCACATGAGCAAAGTGCCAGATACGGGTCCCTTCACCGATTTTGACCCCTTCTTCAACAACCGCTAAGGGGTGAACAAAAAAGTTTGCCATAGCAACGCACCCTCCATTTTGTTTTGTTTTTGAATCTTCTTGTTGTAACCGGGGACAACCACAAGGGTTTCGTCGTGCATGGGCCCCACCGGTGGCATCGTTGGGATACGTTCAGATTTTCCATTCTGATTCGAATAACATTCATTGCTCAAAACATGAGTCATATTTGAATCGGGTATTGATTTGTTGCCTCCTGTCTTTTAAGCTTTTCTAACCACCGTGAATACTGAAGTCTGCAACCTGAACGTTACTTGTAAGAAAATCGCCCTGTTCAGGTGCTAGATATGAATCTTCACCGTGTTCCTCGGGACATTTGTTAGCGCCGTGTCCTTTAAACCTGGCTGGGCGGGTGATTTTTGACAGTAATATGTCAATCGTTCTCGTTTCTTTGCCCTCCTATTCTGCGGAGATGTTTTTAGTAGGAGATGGGTTGCAATGGCAGCCGACCGAAAACTTTTTAAACCCTCCCTCCTCCCTAATCTCGGACACGCCCCGGTGGTGTAGCCCGGTCAATCATGCGGGACTCTCGATCCCGCGACCCGGGTTCAAATCCCGGCCGGGGCACCAGAATCCTTCTCCTGGGCCCGTGGCTCAGCCTGGTCAGAGCGCCCGCCTGATAAGCGGGAGGTCCGGGGTTCGAAGCCCCGCGGGCCCACCATAAGAAACTTTTCTGGCGAAAAGTTTCATCAAAGTTTGTAGCTCCTTTTGGAAAACTAAATCCTTGGGTGATTTCTCACCAATGGCCGTTTTGAGTGTGAGAACTTGTTAAATTGTTCTTTGTGTAGGGGTTTAACTCTAAGATAGACACCTGAAGGGCGTCGGGAGAAAGTAAACCCCTTTCAATGGATTCTCTTTAAAGTGTTCTCCACTTGAAAACTGTGCACTTGAAGCATAAAATCTCTTACCCACATGGGCGTTCTTTGCGAAGAGCTACTACCTTTTGGTTGAACATTTTCCAAAAGCTTCGGCGCTGGTGGGGGTAGTTGCCTGTTCTGAAAATTTCTGTGCGAGAATTACATTAAATTTTTATCTATATCTCCCTGAAACCTTATGTGGTGGAAGCTATGGGATGTCAAAAGCCGAACTATTTCAGCACGGCACCAAAAACCCGCATATGTGATCTTTTCGGAAGGGACTATCATGTATATAAGTTCGAAAAATGGATGCTGAACCCAAACAGGAGATTCTTCATAATTACCGGTCCCCGAAGAGTTGGTAAAACAAGCTTTCTCTACTCTACACTCAACGAGTTACACGAATCAAAAAACTACCAGACCATTGTAATCGATGTGAGGAAAGTAATCTCAATGAACAAAAACTATCCAGAAAACCTCATAGCTCAAAAAATGACTGGACTCTTATCGGGAAAAAAGCGTTTCAAAGAAATATTTCCTTTTGCGAAAATAACCGTGAAACTCCCGTTCATCGAGGCGGCGTGGGAAAATAAGGAAGAGCTTTCCCTCGCCGAGATATTCGACGCTCTAGGAGAAACAGACCACACTTTCGTAATAGCCTTTGATGAAGCGCAGGAACTGAGATATGGACAGAATGACCTCAGAGAACTTTTTGCATCGGTACTTGATTCACCAGAGTTACAAAACATAAAACTTATCTTCACCGGTTCACAAGTTGGCATACTCGAAAAATGGCTTGCGGTTGATGATGGCGATTCCCCGCTCTATGGACGCTTTGAAAAACGTATCCACCTCAACCGTTTCAGCCCCAACGAAACAATACGCTTCCTTGAGGAGGGCTTTGAGCAAAACGAGTTTGATGATTATGATTTCGATGAACTCATACTTGCGTATGATGGGGTAGGTGGCACGCCGGGCTGGCTCATTGATTATGCAAATGACCGCCTTGAAGGCTACACTCACAGAAAAGCGCTCAAAAATATGATTGAGAAGGCTAAAAAGAATGTGATAAGCGAGTTCAAGCAACTGAGAAAAGACAAGAAAAAAGAATCAAACTACGAAAAGGTCATGAGGATTATCGCGAAGAAAGTTCATGAGAGGGGATATGCGAAGTTCGGAGAGGTAAGGAGCTACACAAAGTTGGACGATTCCTTATTGAGAAGGTTGCTCATCAAGCTCGATGATTATGGGTACATCGAACAAGTGGGACATGATAGGTATACAATCTTTGACCCCATTGTGGCAAATGTGTTTGGTGATGTATAATTTTCCACATAGTCAGTTACTGACCATGTGGAGACTTATCCATTAATGAACATGTTTGTCGCCGATCTGAGTACATATGCCATTCGATGAGCCTGGGAACTGAAGGGATGTTCTTTTCGAGCTTGATGAGCAACCTTGCCCGGCAACATTTTCAGTGCTGGCGGAAGGTTTGCGCGTGGTTCTAAGGACACTGTCCTTCAGAGATTATAAGACAGAAACTCCAGGTTAATATCCACCAACAAATTTAGGCTCTAGTCTGCTTAAGTCGACTAAAACATAGGGATTTTGTTCTGTTTGGACAGACTAGAAGGTAGAAGTTTCGCCTTCACTACGATGCCCAGAAGGGAGGGGCCGACTTCATCTTAAGTGGGGGAAAATGGGCATTGTCGTTGAAGTTGGATGGGGGAAGAAAGGAACTAAGCAGGTTCTAAGAACGATGAAAAAGACCGGCCTGGACTGTGGTGTGGTCGTCCATAACGGAAAGCTTGAAAACAGAAATGGCGTGTGGTTTGTCCCCCGTGAACTGTTTCTCCTGATGCTTTGAGCTTTTCGCAGTTCCCTTTATCCTGTCCGTATGAGAGGAGCCGGTGCTGTTAAGGTTTGGTTAACCCCCGCAACTCTTAATGTACTATTTTGGACGTTCCCCATAATGGGGGACCTCTCATTTCTCCGGAGCACTCATTACGTGAGGTGTCTCCCTAAAGAACAGGGGGAGATAAGTTAAACCTCGGGGGGCGAGGGGGCGGAGCCCCCCAATAGATTGAAAAAAGAGGGGTGCGGGGTGGAACCCCGCATCTTCACACGGTTTCAAGATGGTCTGCATTTGCTGAAAATCCTTCCAGGATACTGACCTGTCTGGTAAGGAAGTGCGGAAAAATTACTGTTTGATGACTTGGTATATAGACATGAGTCAGCGAATTTATCCCGATTAAAGCCATCTCCCTCGGGGAAAAGCTTATAAGCCAACCCCCGCAATGCCCACCAGTGATTAAAAACCACCTTTCTCGGAGGTGTTCGCAGTGGAAGCCAAGTTCGAGATACCCGTATGCACATCATGCGGAAAGGAGATAACCCCTAGGGAGCACGCCACTCACTTCGTCTGCCCGAACTGCGGCGAGGAGATAATCTGGCGCTGCGAAAGCTGCAGGGTGTTAAGCGTCCCCTACAAGTGCCCCAAGTGCGGCTGGGAGGGGCCGTGAATTAGGAGGTGAAAAGGAATGAGCGACTTCAACCTTGTTGGCGTTATAAAGGTCATGCCGACCGACCCCGATGTGAACCTCGACGAGCTCGAGGAGAAGCTGAAGGCCGTTATCCCCGAGAGGTTCGGCCTCGCCAAGGTCGAGCGCGAGCCTATAGCTTTTGGTCTCGTCGCCCTCAAGTTCTACGTCCTTGGAAAGGACGAGGAGGGCTACTCCTACGACGAGGTCGCCGAGCTCTTCGAGAAGGTTGAGAACGTCGAGAGCGCCCAGGTCGAGACCGTTTCGAGGATTTGAATCCTCACATCTTTTCTCTATACTGTTATCACTCTTGAATGCAGTTTTCAGAAGAAACGCAAAACACAATATTTTTAGTTTTTCAGCCGAAATGTGTTTGATGGGAATCGTCTTAACTGACCATGCAAAGGAAAGACTTAGAGAACGGGAGATTGGCATTGAAGAAGTGGAGACCACCGTAAATTTACCGGGGAGGCAGTTTATGACCTGCGCTCGGGTCATTTTGTTGCGATTGGCCCGAGAAACGTCCCCAACCACTGGCTGATAGTAGCCTACGATAAAAGAGACGATACCATTGAAGTGATAACCGTCATAGACACCAGCAAAAGCCTCGGCAAAATCATTGAGCGAAGATTATCATCCCGGAGGGGGGTTGAGGTATGAAAGTTAGGTATGACCCAAAGGCCGACATCCTCTACATCCTCATTCGGGAGGGCCCTGTGGCAGACACTGACGAGGTTGACGACGATGTGTGGTTCGAGTATGACGAGAACGGGAACGTCGTTGGGATTGAAATATGGAACGCCGGCGAAAACGTTATCAGAAAGAGCTTCTGGAGATAGAGCGCTATATAAAAGGGCTGAAGGAGGGAATAAAGGCTTAAAGCCCCAAACTTAAACTCAACTTTGGCCTCTTCCACTCGTCGAGTATCGAGCGAAGCTCCTCGTTCTCCACCCTGGCGTAAAGCTCATCGAAGCGCTTCTTGGCCTCATCGTCCCCGGCCTTCCAGCGGGCCAGCTCCGCTATGGCCCTGAAGAAGTGTGCCGTATCGTCCTCGAAGAGCTCGGCAAAGGCCTCCATGTTCTCCGCGACCGTTTCGTAGGCGTTTTCGTTGAAGAGGCCCTCGATGAAATCCACCAGAGTGTCGAAGACGAGGCCAAAGACGTCGTCGCTCACGTTGATGGCCTTGACGAGTGCATCTCTTATCGCCCTGAAGGCCTTATCGTAGTCCTCTCTACCCGCGTGTATCTCCGCCTCCACCAGCTTGGCGTTTATCTCAATCTCGTCGTCCCTCGGGTTCCTGAGGACCTCGTTTATTAGGGCCTCTGCGGCATCGTAATTCCCGAGCTCGTAGTGGAAGTGGGCCAGATCGAGGAGGCTTATCAGGTGGTTCTTCTCGTCGTTTATGCGCTCGAATATCTCCCTCGCGCGCTCCATCAGCTCTATCGCCTTCTCTGTCTCTCCGAGTTCGTCGTGGTTCACCGCGAGGTTCGCCAGGGTAAGGGCTATCTCCTTGTCGTTCTTCAGAACGTTTTCCTCGTGCTCGAGGAGCTTCTCATAGGTTTCTATGGCCTTCTCTGGCATTCCGAAGTGCTCGTAGGCGTCGGCCAGGTAGTAGAGCGCGGTCGCGTACTCCTCGGGGTCGTCCTTCTTTCTCTCAACGACCTTCCTGTATAGCTCTACCGCGCTCTCAACGTCATCAAGATGAGCATAGACGTGGCCAATCTCGTGGAGCAGGTCGTAGGGGTCCTCGCACTCGACCGCGATTTCCCCGAGCCTTCCAAGCTCTTCCCTCAGCTCTTCTTCCTTCTCGATGGAGTCGATGTAATCGTCAAAGAGCTCCAAAAGCCTCTCGCAGTCCTTCTCGCTTAAAGCCTTCTCCCATTCAGCCTTGACATCGGCCACTTTACATCACCGTCCTTCGGTTGGCCGAACGGGTTAAAAAGCTATGGCTGCCCGGAGGGGGGCATCTTATCGTCAAATATTGCCCCATCATTTTGCATTAATGACGACTATTTGTCGATATTTATTCTTTGGGTGGTGTACGTTGTCAGTTTGATTGTCTTAAAGTTATGGATATTTTGTCCATATTGTCGTTTGGCGTAATCTCGTGGGGCAGTCTTGGAAAAACGACCGCGGGTTCAAGGGGAAGCGTTATATCGGGCGTTTACCCCTCCAATCATTGGATAATTTATCCAGGTGATCCTCATGGAGACCTTGAAGAAAGATGTGATCCAGGAGTACGCCGGCTGGAGCAGTCTCGACGTTCTGGAGAACGCGAACCGCTATCCCGGCCCGACTGGCTTCTTCGCCTACGTGATGGAAGAAGCGCTAAAGGAGAGCCTCTCGCTCATTCCTGAGGGGGGAAGGAAGGCCCATTTTTCCGGGGACATCTACATCCACAAGCTTCCCTACAGCCTCTACATACCCTACTGCACGGGCCACAGCACGGCGAGGCTCCTTGAGAAGGGTCTCAAAACCCCGACGATCGTCTCGAGGCCGGCCAGGCACTTCGACACCTACGTCGACCACATAGCCAACTACCTCATAACCATGCAGCACTACTTCAGCGGGGCGCAGGCTCTAAGCTCGGTCGAGTGGTACGCGGGACCGTTCGTGAGGAAGGAGGGCCTCGACAGGAGGAAGATACGGCAGAACATCCAGCGATTGGTTTACAATCTCAACTATCCAAGCAGGGTGGGCATGCAGACCCCTTTTACCAACTTCACCGTGACGCTGGACGCGCCGAAGAAGATGCTCGAGGGCGACCACGCCATCTACGCCGGAAGGAAGGCCGAACCCCTCGGTGAATACGAGAGGGAAGCGAAGGAGTTCTTTATAGCCCTAACGGAGGTCCTCCGCGAGGGAGATGCCCTGGGCCAGCCTTTCACGTTCCCGATTCCGACGCTGATGGTCACGGCTAAAATGCTCTGGGACGATCCGGAGGTCTTCGAGGCCGTCTTTACAACAGCCTCAAAGCGCGGGAGCTTCTACTGGCTCAACACGAACGTAGTTGACCCCGATGCGAGCTACGCGATGTGTTGCCGCATAGCCATTGACAAAACCGAGATGGCCTTCGCCTTCGGCATCTCCGGGAAGAGCGTCGAAGAAGAGACCCTAGAAAAGCTTGAACGCCAGCGCTTCGGTGGGCTCTGGGCGATGCCAGACATCACAGGCTCCGTGAACGTCACGACAGTCAACCTTCCGAGGCTTGCACTCAAAGCTAGAGGCGACGACGATAGGTTCTGGGAAGAGTACGAGCGCGTTCTCCAGGTCGTCCGGGACACCACCGATTGGTTCAGGGAGCGCTACGTGAGGCTGATAACGAATTACAGGCACATGTACAGCATGATTCACCTCTACCTCGAGGAGTTCCCGAGCAGTCACTTCAACACTATCGGAATCCTCGGCCTTCCTGAGGCGGCAGCGATTTACCTCAACGAACCGAAGCTCTGGGAGGAAGGGAGCAGAAGGGACTGGCTCAAAGCCGCTGAACTCATGAAGGAGATGGTCGAGTTCGCCACAGCCAAAGCGAGGGAGTGGATGAGAGAAACCGGAACGCCCTGGAACGTCGAGGAGGTTCCCGGTGAGAGTGCCGCGGCGAAGCTCGCCCTCAAAGACCTCCGCGACTTCCCGGAGCTTGAGGAGTACCTCAGCGACGCCGAGAACCCGATTTATTCAACCAGCATAGCGCCCTACTACGGCTCCCTCGAGCTGGCCGACCGGATAAGAGTCGAGGAAAAGGTCCAGAGGAGCTTCACCGGCGGAGTTATGATGCACATCTTCCTCGGGGAGGAGCCTGATCCGGAGGCACTGGCGAAGCTCACCAAGAGGCTCATGAGGACCGAGCTGGTTTACTGGAGCTACACGCCGGCCCTGACCGTCTGCAACGACTGTAACTACTCGACAACCGGCCTTCACACTCACTGCCCGCGCTGCGGAAGCGAGAACGTCGAGATATGGAGCAGGATTATCGGCTACTACCGCCCGCTCAAAAACTGGAACCCCTTCAGGAAGAAGGAGTTCTGGACGAGGAGGCACTACTCCTCCTGACGTTTTCTTTTCTCCTGGGGGTGATTCGATGCTCACAGGTGGCTGGAAGAGCGTCAGCATGGTTGACGTCCGCGGAAAGGTAACATTCACGCTGTGGCTCTGCGGTTGCAACTTGAAATGCCCCTTCTGCCACAACTGGCGCATAGCTGAAGGCCTCGACTGCTTCCCCCTGGATAGGAAACTTCTCTTGGAGGAGCTCGAATCCAGCTCGTTCCTCGTTGATTACCTTCACGTCACAGGGGGAGAACCGCTGATGCAATGGTGGGAGCTGAGCTCGCTCTTCTCCAAAGTTAAGCTTCTCGACGTGCCGGTGAGTTTGAACACCAACCTCACCCTCGTCGGACCGCTTGAAAAACTCCTGAAGGCGGGGCTGGTAGATCACATAGCAACTGACCTCAAGGCACCGCCCGAGCTGTACGGTCTCCCTACCGAAGTTGCTGAACGGCTCTGGAACCTCTTCCTCAGGGGGCTTGAAGTCGTTTCGGACTACGAAATCCCGCTCGAACTCAGAATCCCGGTGCCGAGGGGCTTTGACGTATGGCCATGGGTCGAGGAAGGGCTCGGACACATCAAAACGGACTTTTACGTCGTCCTTAATCCGCTCGTCGGAAAACCGCTGACAAATCCTCGCGACGAGGACTGGTGCTCCGCTCACTGCTGGCCCGGGAAAGAAGTCCATGAACTCAAAGAAAAACTGGGGGAGCTTGGCCTGAGGGTTTACGTCAGCGGTTTCCTCAAAACCCAATGGAACCAAGCGAACACCATGGAGGCAACGTAACCGAAAAATTTATAAATAGTCCAAAGGAACGATAAAGCGGAAGCACCAATTGTAACTAAAACCTCTCATTCCTCAAAAACAAAAGCGGGAGGGGGTGAGGGGAGATGGCCCAGCTCGCTGGACAGCCGGTTGTTATTCTGCCCGAGGGAACCCAGAGGTACGTTGGAAGGGACGCCCAGAGGCTCAACATTCTGGCCGCTAGGATAGTCGCCGAGACCATAAGGACCACCCTCGGTCCGAAGGGTATGGACAAGATGCTCGTGGACAGCCTCGGTGACATCGTCATCACCAACGACGGTGCCACCATACTCGATGAGATGGACATCCAGCACCCCGCTGCCAAGATGATGGTTGAAGTCGCCAAGACCCAGGACAAGGAGGCTGGTGACGGTACCACCACCGCCGTTGTCATCGCTGGCGAGCTTCTCAGGAAGGCCGAGGAGCTCCTCGACCAGAACATTCACCCGAGCATAGTCATCAAGGGTTACGCTCTCGCTGCCGAGAAGGCCCAGGAGATACTCGACGAGATAGCCAAGAGCGTTGATGTCGAGGACAAGGAGATACTCAAGAAGGCCGCGGTCACCTCCATCACCGGTAAGGCCGCCGAGGAGGAGAGGGAGTACCTCGCCGAAATAGCCGTCGAGGCCGTCAAGCAGGTCGCCGAGAAGGTCGGCGACAGGTACAAGGTGGACCTCGACAACATCAAGTTCGAGAAGAAGGAGGGCGCGAGCGTCCGCGAGACCCAGCTCATCAAGGGCGTCGTCATCGACAAGGAGGTCGTCCACCCCGGCATGCCCAAGAGGGTTGAGGGCGCGAAGATAGCCCTCATCAACGAGGCCCTCGAGGTCAAGGAGACCGAGACCGACGCTGAGATAAGGATCACCAGCCCGGAGCAGCTCCAGGCCTTCCTTGAGCAGGAGGAGAAGATGCTCCGCGAGATGGTCGAGAAGATCAAGGAGGTTGGAGCGAACGTCGTCTTCGTCCAGAAGGGCATCGACGACCTCGCCCAGCACTACCTCGCCAAGTACGGCATAATGGCCGTTCGCAGGGTCAAGAAGAGCGACATGGAGAAGCTCGCGAAAGCTACTGGCGCCAAGATCGTCACCAACGTCCGCGACCTCACCCCGGAGGACCTCGGTGAGGCCGAGCTCGTCGAGCAGAGGAAGGTCGCCGGCGAGAACATGATCTTCGTCGAGGGCTGCAAGAACCCGAAGGCGGTAACCATACTCATCAGGGGCGGTACCGAGCACGTCGTTGACGAGGTCGAGAGGGCGCTCGAAGATGCTGTCAAGGTCGTCAAGGACATCGTCGAGGACGGCAAGATCGTGGCAGCTGGCGGTGCTCCGGAGATCGAGCTGGCTATAAGGCTTGACGAGTACGCCAAGGAGGTTGGCGGCAAGGAGCAGCTCGCCATCGAGGCCTTCGCCGAGGCGCTCAAGGTCATACCGAGGACCCTCGCGGAGAACGCTGGCCTTGACCCGGTCGAGACCCTCGTTAAGGTCATTGCCGCCCACAAGGAGAAGGGCGCCAGCATCGGCGTTGACGTCTTCGAGGGCGAGCCGGCTGACATGTTCGAGCGCGGCGTCATCGCCCCGGTCAGGGTTCCGAAGCAGGCCATCAAGAGCGCCAGCGAGGCTGCGATAATGATCCTCAGGATCGACGACGTCATCGCCGCCAGCAAGCTCGAGAAGGACAAGGGCGGCGAGGGCGGAGGCAACGACTTCGGCAGCGACCTCGACTGAAGGCTTTGAGCTTTGGCTCTCCTACCTTTTTCTGTTCTCCCGACTTTTGGTTGGAGTTCAAGATTTGGAGTCTTTCTGGAATAGAGTACAGGTTTGGTCTAGTTGTTATTCAATTTTGGCCTGCTCAGCCGTGTTCTTTTGTTCGCTCTTTTACTCTCCCTTCTTTTGTCTTGTTCTCTTCTTGATGCTATGGTTGGAAATTGAAAATCCTACGAAAAAAACGGAACTGATTCAAACTTGTAATTGGAAAAATTTTAAGGATTTTAATGTAACATACACATAGGGGTGTGTCTATGGATGGTTGGGTCCGGAAGGTTGGTGCTCTGCTTTTGCTTGCTATGCTGTTGAGTCTCCAGTTGGGGACTGTCCAGGAGACCAAGGCTTTAACTGCCAGCAATTCCAGCGTAACATTCCGGAGGACTGTAGTTGCCTGGTACGATGAGAATGGTAAGCTCCAGCTCAACGTCACGTGGGTGAATAAGACCATTGACTTCGCGAACTTGACTAATGCCTCCTGTGCATGCCACAACTCAAGCTTCTGTAGTGCCTCAAACTTGACTGCAAACTTTAATGTTTCAGTGGTTACGCTTTACAACATGACGAGGAAGCACGAGCAGTTGTTGTTCTTTGGGATAACCCTTTACAACGAGACTTTCAACTACACCATATATGCCCTCGTTTACAAGGCTGAGAGGAGTCAGTATAATCTAAGTGTTATTACAAGAATAATACCCATAAACGGCACTAACTTGTTCACAACAATGGTGAATATCGAACCGAGGGATAGTAAGGCCCAACCTGTAGCGGATATAGTGTTCTTCGCGAACAAAACCCCTCTTGCTGACCACTATAGATTTGTTGGCAAAGTGCTGAATGAAATCAGGAAGAACGATACCACAAGCTGGATCTGGAATAAAGTCAGGATTGAGCTTAACGATCTAGCTAAGAAAACTGAGAGGGGTTTAGGAGACTATAATATAGTAGGACACGGCACTGTCATAATAATGGATGATACATGTACATCAAGTTGTGGGCTCATATGTTCATTGTCTACAACCCCTTTCTGTTTCCTACTATGCGGAATCGTTGCAGAAAATCCGCTGTGTGGCATAACCTGCTCAATCTTGTGGGGAGGTGCCTGTGGTTTTGGCTGTAGTGTTGCTTGTACAGGAACTACCGATCTCTGTTCGGTAGGGTGTGGTGGATTCTGTGCAGGACTTTGCTCAGCTGCATGTACAAAACTGGGGCCATTTTCATTTTTCTGTGAAGAATATGCGTGCGCTCCAGCTTGTACCGGAGCTTGTGAGGTGGTATGTGGATGAGCGGGAAGAAACATTTTCTCCTTCTAAACTTTTTTATCGGGGCAGTTTTTCTGGCAATCCTGTTCCACTACGCCCTTTCGCTTTCATTGGGGGAAAGCTTCTTATTTGCAGTCATCTTGTCACTTCTCTACACCTCTGCGCATATTTTCTGGAAAAGACAGGATAAACAGCAGAGAGAGTCTCAATTTTTAAAATCTCCAAGTATTGGGCTTATACTCTTTTTTCTGATTTCGTTTGGGTTTGGAGTGCTTTTATTTGAGCTTATCCACGCGGCGTTTGCAAAACCGGGCACCTCTTTCATCCCTCTCGCCAAAGTGCTCGGCGTTTTGTTCATAATCGGCACGTCTGTGCTGTTTCTCGTGGCAATGATACACGAGAGGGATAAGAAAACACCCGAAAAAGTCGTCTATTCTTGGCGAAACTTCCTCAAGGAACTTTCAACGTCCTTCTTAGTGTTTGCAATCGCATACTCCTCAGGGGTGAGTCTGGAAAAGAGCCTCTCGATGGCGCTTTACGTTTTTGTTTTGGCCAGCTGGTACTATTCCATAATGGCTCACAAGTATGTGATATCCGAGCGGATATTTAAAATCAGGATCGTTGTAAATTTTGTGGCCGTCACTTCCGGGCTGTACCTGTTCGTAATTGACAACATAGTCCTAAGTGGCCTGATTGGGGCACTTTTCGCGGTTGTGTCTGAAAAAGACTACAAGATAACCAGGAAACTTGTGGCAGAAGGGTTGCTGGGGAAGAAATACGCCGAAAGCGGAGCCTGGCGCCTGTTTTACGGCATCTTTTATGGATTTGGGGCGATGGTAGCTTTGATGATAGTCACTGGGGATTACAGTGCCTCGTTTATCAGGGAATCTTTGTTAACGGTGTTCAGGCTCCTGTACATATTTACGACGATTTTCCTTCCCTTCGGGACGTTTCTTGGGTGGTTGAGGCTGAAGGTTCATAATGGATGACCTAAAAACATAGACATTTGTGTTCTTTTGTCCGTTCCCTTACTCATACTCTTTTTGATTTGTTCTCGTCGTTTTGATACGGTTAGAAATTGAAAATCCCACGAAAAAACGTTAACTAATCCAACTAGTAAAAATTAGAATCAACTGGCCAGGTGGTGGCCATGAACTGGAGAAAGGCGACGTTCGGCGTGTTTCTGGTCTTTATGGTGCTGAGCCTGCAGTTGATTGCCGCTCCACAGGCCATGGCAATGAGCACTAACAACGCCAGCATAACCTTTAGGAGGGCGGTGGTTGCTTGGTACGATGAGAATGGTAAGCTTCAGATGAACGTCACGTGGGTGAATGCAACATTAAACTTCACTAATTTGACGCATTCTCCCTGCGCTTGCCAGAACGCCAGTTCTTGTGGTGCTTTTAATACGAGCGATCACGTTAATGTTTCGATAACCACTCTGTACAACATGACAAGGAATCATGAACAGTTGTTGTTCATCAAGGTTACTGCTTACAATGCCACCTTTAACTACACCATATACAACCTTGTTTATAGAGCCGAGAGGAGTCAGTATAATTTTACGCTAATCACTGAAATCCTAACTGACCCTAAAACTGGAGAGTACAGGGCTTTTGTTACTGGAATGAACATCGCTCCTGATGATGAGAGCAGGGCAGTTCCTGTTGGGGATACTGTACTGGTAATTGGTAATCTCACGCTTTCAGATTACTACTGGACTCTGAACAAGGTTCTCATGAAGCTCCCCAGGGGTGATGAGACGAACTGGATTTGGGGCAGGAGTGCTTACGAGTTAAGGCACCTTTCGCACCTAGTGAGGCTTAAGCTTCCTGAGTACAATGGAAAAGCAAACTTAGGGTATGCTATAGTCATCGATGACTACTCAGCGTGCGTTCATCTCTGCGACTTGTCATGCACTGGACTTTTTACCTTGTCTGTATAGCTGCAGCAGGCAGTAGTGGAGGAGTACTCTCGATTATATGCTTTGCAGGGGGGTTTATATGCTCGGGTCTTTGTGCCTCTACGTGTGGTGAGGACTTCTGGTCTAGCATTGTAAAAGGAGGAAGTTGCTCTGCTGGATGTTCAGAGATACTAAAGAGAATTTGTGCAAGTAGATGTGGAATATTGGGAAGCGTTTGCGCGGATGCCTGTGCAGCAGTTTTTGCTCCAATGATTTGTCCCCAGATTTGTGATACTATATTCTCATAGTCTTGAGCCCCTCATTTTTTAATTCTCCAGAATCAGAGCATTGTGGGGGATTCAAAAATGAAATTCGGAAAAAGGTCGGTAATGGAGGCTGTAATAGTTCCACTGGTGGCGTGGGTAGTTATATGGTTGTTTCTCTATATTCGCCCAACATCTGGTATTCAGCGTGAGAATTTCAACGTTTCCTGGCTGATTACAACGGTGGTTTCCCTATTACTTGTGCTGGCTTTTATTGCCCTTGTGCTCAAAAAGCGCCTGAGAAAAGTGGGTTATACCGACCTCAAATTTAAAGAGCTCCCCCAAGTTCTTGAGAAGGCTGACCCGGAGATTATCAATGATTTGACGTCAGGAATTTTTCGTGCTATTTTAATATGGGGTGCTTTTAGTTCAGGGGTTCTGATTAATGGTCCTAAGAAAGGGATAATACTCGCTATTGACTTTGCACTGGTTTTTATAACTGTCGGGCTCTTGTTAATCATCTCTATGGTGGTATTGCTCATGGACGTGCCTTTGATGCTCTATGAAAGTTTAACTGGAAAACGGCTCTCGCCCATCTTCAAGGAAATCCTGCTGATTTCGCTGGTTTCTGGGGGTTCTCTGGTTCTCCTGAGTTGTATGGCCTCACATCTTGGGGCCTCGGAAATTGGGCTATTCCGCTCTCTCTTAAAATTCTACGTAAACAGGGACTTATATGCAAACCTCCAGTTGCTGTCAGCCTTGAATATCCTGTACGGCCTTGTCGGAATTCTAATCCTGCCTAGAAGGAGAAGGGCTGGCCTTTTAATGCTCCTGCTGATTGCCCTCGCCCTCGTCCCCATACTGATAAAGGTTTTTATCCAACTGCACTCATTGTAGTTCGGATTTATCAAAAAAGCCCCGGTGGTCTCAATGGGGAGAAAAATTATTTTTAAGATCTTCATTTTTCCTGTGGTGCTCTCCGCGGTGCTGTTTGGCTTCGCCTGGGTGAAACTCGGCCTCATAACCCGTGAATGGGTTCTTAGTACGATCCTTCTTTTTGTCCTCATGGTAGCTTCAATGGTCTTCTTCCTAGCCCGCATTCTAGAGAAGCATGGATACGGGAAAAGTGACATCGGGTACCTAAAGCACGATGTACAGGAATGCATAGCCCATCACCTCATTCTCTGGGGAATTTTCAGCACGTTTCTCCTGGGGTTTCACGATGTTTTCCTTGCCATAATGGCGTTCGTTGGCCTGGCTTTTCTTATGGTAGTGATGTATCCGGTCTTCGCCACGATGGTGGTGTGGATTGTAGCTCTCCCGTTGTACTTTCTCAAGAGTAAAAGAGCAGAGTACGTCTTTGAGGGCATTGGTAAAACGTCCCTTGCCTCAGCTCTCGCAATTCCTCCAATATGGGTCGTCTCCCGTTATTTTGCAACCCAGAACTACCCGAAGGAAATTCTGGAAGTATTCACCGCCGTGGTTGTGAACGCCGAAAAGTTCCTGATTCTCTCAATCCTAAACACCCTGTTTGGCTTTTGGGGGTTTATCTCTCGCGCAGAGTTGGAAGGAGGATTCTTGCGATTGTTCTGCTTTCACTTGCAGTGGCCATGCTCTTCGTCGTCTGGGCATTGTTGAAACGTTGAACGTTGGGGGTGTTTAAGATGAAGCCTGGGCGAAAGTTGATGCTGGAAGCTATACTGGTTCCGTTGGTGATTTGGATGGCTCTGTGGGGGCTGTTCTATTTTCGTCCGCGTGTTCCATCACAGAAGATGACTATTACACTCTCCGGACTGATAACGGCGGTCGTTTCCTTCTTCATCGCGCTTGCTATAGCCTTTTTCATATTCAAAAGGCGTCTTGAGAGGGAGCGTAATTCAAAGTTTGGATTTAGGGAGCTTCTTCGGGTTATTGATGAGACGGACATTGGGGGTTATACAAGATTCAGCAAAGGATATCGCTTTCGTAATCCTGATGTGGGGTTCCCTCAGCACGGCCCTTGTGGATATGGGATTTGAGAGGGGCGTTATTTACGTTATCAACTTTGTTGTGATGTGTGATGATTTGTGTTCCTGTGTTTCTGGCAATAGCGGTGCTGTTTATAGACTTCCCCGTCTTTCTCTACGCGCGTTTCGTTGGAAAGGACTCCTCTCCGGGTTCCAGGGAGATTCTCCTTGGTTCTCTCGTCGCACTCATTTCCTTGGTTGCGGTGGGTTTGGTTGCAAATTATTCTGATGTTCGCGTTGAGGCGATACGCCCTATTCTGCATTTCTACAGCGAAGACCCGAGGGGGTATCGGTACGTCCTGTTGCTCTCTGGTTTGAACGTTCTATATGCTCTCTTTGGAATGCTGGTTTATCCCCGGAGGAGAAGGCTCGACCTTTTACTCCTACCGCCCATTGTCCTGCTCATCGCCTACACTCTGCTGAAGACGCTCATATGGGTTCATTCTCATTAGGTGGCAAAGTGGCGTTGTTATAATTTCCCAATCTCTTCCTCCAGCCTCTTGAGCTTCCCCTTGAAGCGCCTCAGCTGGTCGTTCGCTATGGCCACGATTCTCTCGATGTAATCCTCGCTCACCCATAACTCGCCGTCCTCGCCGAGCGGGACGTCCATCCTCTCCGTCGAGCGAATCTCAACGAGGAGCTTCCTGTGGCTGACGCTCTTTATGTTGCTGTACTTGAAGCCGAGGCCTATCGCGAGGTTGAGCAGTCTAACCGCGTCCTCCATCGTCCTCGCGCCGACGTGAAGAATCGGACTCCTCACGAGGAACCAGAGCTGACCGCTGGAGTGCCTTTCTATGGCATCGAAAACCTCCCCAACGTTAACCTCGCGGTGCCACTTGCCGAGCCAGACGGAATTGACCTTGTCGCCGAAGTGGGGCATCTCCATGACCGAAATCCTGCCCGAGCATGAGCTCGTCGTGAAGTAGTTCTCAAGGGCGTTGAGCTTCTCCAGAAGGGGTATTATGTCCTCATCAACCTTGTTCTCGGCCAAAGCCTTCCTCAGGCCCTCCATTGCTTTAGCCTTCTGCTCGTCGAAGTTTTTCGTATAGAGGAACATTCTTCACACCTCCAGCTCGTTGGTATCAACCACCGTCTCCCGCTCTCTCACGAACTCCACCAGCCTCTTGTAGGTCGCGTGTGCGCTTAGAGTCGAGGAATCGCCTATCAAAATCAGCTTCCTCTTAGCCCTCGTCAGCGAGACGTTCAAGCGCCTCAAGTCCTTCAGGAAGCCGAGCTCCCCACGCTTGTTCGAGCGGACGAAGGAGAGAACGATTACCTCCTTCTCGCGCCCCTGGTAGCCGTCAACAGTTTTAACTTCGACTTCCTCGGGCAGGAGCGAGCTTATGAGGTCCCGCTGGTCGTCGTAGGGGGTAATCACACCTATCCACTCGGACCTAACGCCGAGCTTCAACAGCCTTTCAATCGCCTCCCTAACGAGCCGGGCCTCAAGCGGGTTCTCTCTGCTCTCACTTCCATAGCGCTGCCTCTCGAAGCGGTTCTCCCGCCTGGCTGTGTCTATGAAAACCAGCACGTTCCCGGGCTTGAGGACTTCGGCCCAGACATCGCCCTCATCAGGCGACTCCACGCCCAAATCCACCAGTGTTATGCTCCTCACGCTCTCGTCGGCCTCTATTCTGCCGTCGTAGAACTCCCTGCTTGGAAACCTCATCAAGCGTTCGTTCATTCTGTACTGGACGGTAAGCATCTCGCTTTTCTCAGGATAGCGCTCGATCAGGCCCTCGAAGAGGGTCTTACCCAGCTCCTTCGCCTTCTCGCTGAGTATCGTTGGTGGCAGCTGCTTGTGGTCTCCAGCCAGGACGAAGCGCCTCGCGCGGTTTATCGGAATGAGCACGCTCGGTATCGTCGCCTGCGTCGCCTCGTCTATTACCGCGACATCGTAGGAGCCGTAGTCAACGACCTCAAGGCCGGCTGAAGAGTTCGTCGTCAGAACGACGTCCGCTTCCCTTATGATCTCCCGCGCTATCCTCTCCTCGAGCTTTCTGGCATCATCGAAGGTCTTCTGAACCTGCCGGTTGATTTTAATCCACTCCGCCATCTCGCGGATCAGGCGGGCTGGAACACCCCTCGTCCCGATTCCTTTAGAGGCCAGCCTGAGGATTTCCCTGTCGCTCAGCCCCCGCCTGTACTTTGGAGATGGCTTCGTGAAGGTGTCGCGCTTTTCAGCGAGGTTCTGGCCGATGACGCGAAGCTCCCTCAGCTCACCGTACAGCTCGTGCCGGGTTATGAGGTAAGCCAGGGTCGTCTCGTGGAGATTCTTAGAGACCCTGCTCGGGTGGCCGATGCGCACGACCTTTAACCCGGAATTGGCCAAGCGCTCAACAAGGTTGTCCACCGCCACGTTGCTCTCGGCGGTCGCCAAGACCTTGTTCCCCCGCGCTACTTCCTGCCGTATCAGCTCGACGAGCGTCCTCGTTTTTCCCGTTCCGAACGGTCCGTGAATCAGGAAGAAGTCATCGCTACCCAAAGCCCTCGCCACAGCTTTCCTCTGGCTCGCGTTCAGGTTTCTGTCAAAGGGGGTAAAATCGATTTCCTCGCTCTCCTCAGGCTCTCTCAAACCGAGGTAGAGCTCCAAGGCTTTCCTCCCGCTCTCCCTCAGGCTGTCCAGGTTCTCAAGCCATCTCTTAAAGGTTATGTCGTTGGCGTAGAGGTCGAGACGGACACCCTTCAGCGCCCACTCCGGGACCGTTTCCAAAGCCACGGTTATGAAGCGCTTCCCCTTCTCCACGACCGTCCCGATCAGGTCGCTCTTGAGGGGGTCCCTCTTGCTCACAACCACAAGGTCACCGACGCTTATCTCGGTCTTTATCTCCCTGTCGCGTCCGTATTTGACGAGGAAGTAGCCAAGCTCCTCGCCAACGACCTTGCCGTTGAGGCCAAGGATCGTCCTGCCCACCTTCTCCCTCTCGCGCCCGCTAAGCCGCCTCATTTCAGCCCTCATCGCCTCTATCTCGGCCTTCCTCTCCATCTCGATGAGGACCTTGAGGTGAGAGATGAACTTCGTGAGGGTTTCGTTTTCCGTCATCTTCTTCCCCTTCTGAGCTAGGAGCCTCCTTTTTAAAGGATTGGGAAACCTTTTTATTGTGTCGGACAAATGGAGGCATAGGTGGACAAAATGGCGACAACCGTTAAGGTCTCCGCGAGAATACCCAAGGGACTTGCCGAGAGAATGGACAGGCTTATTGAGGAAGGCTTTTACTCGAACAGGAGTGAGATAATAAAAGAGGCCCTCAGGGATTTTCTGCTCAGGAGAAGGTCCGTTGAAGATTCCGAAATTAAAGGGTACCTCAGGGCCGTCGAGGAAATCCTCAGGGAGGACTGGGAGAGCGAGGCCGACGAATACTGGGACGATGTTGGGGGAGTTCCCTATGAACCCAAAGGGTGAGCTTTCTCAGTGGGAGATAGTTCTCGTGGATTTTCCTTTTGTTGATTTGACGAGCCGAAAGCTTCGCCCCGCGCTCGTTGCGTCAAATAAAGAACTCAACCGGATTTCGAATGCCATCGTAGTTCTCCAGATAACGTCTAACCTTAACAGTGGCTTCGCTGAATACAACGTTGGAATCACCGACAGGGACGTTATACGCTACGCCGGGACGAGGCCGTTGAGGCCCAGTCTGATAAAACCGTACGTTGTTTTCACCCTTGAGAAATCCCTAATCAGGAAACGGATTGGCGTTCTCAGAGAAGAAAAAATCCAGGAAGTCAAAGAAGGCCTTAAACGGGTTTTCGGCCTTTATGGTCAGCCCATGCGAGTGTCCTCACCGCTCGGACGAAACTTCCCTCATCATCCCGAAAGGAGTGGGGAAGAAGGGTTAAAAAGCTAAGCCCTCTCCGAGGAAATCACCGAGACTATGTCCCTGTGGAAGGACTTGATTGCCCTGACATGCCTCTCTTCCACCCTTCCACAGCAGGCGACCCTCTCGTAGAACCGCTCAAGCTCGTCCAGGAGCCACTCCAGCTGTCTTCTGGCGTTGTCGCTGAAGCCGTTGCTCAGGAGCTTGCCCCTGAGAAACGGCATCACTTCCGACGGCCGGCCGAGAGCGGCCCAGAAGAGACCTTCCTTCAGCACCTCGCCTAAAAGCTCCTCAAAACCAGACCTGACCTCAGCGGAGGGTTTGGCCCTCCCCCCTGTTGATAATCTTCGCTTCGGCTTCCATGGCAGTTCACCGAAAAATGTGGTCATCGATGGATATTTTAGTCTTCCGGTGCTTCCCTTGAACGTGTGACTAAATGACGCGGAAAAATGGTAAAAGGTTGAACGGACTGCCTGATTCTGCCCCGAATTTTGTCATATCATCAGGGCTATGACGCCGACGGTGAGCAGCAGCGGCGCCGCGTAGGAGAGTGCTATGACGAGCCTCTTCACCTCGAACCACCGTGCACGGACATGGGCATCTGCTTAAAAAATTTACGTTTGTAAACTGGCTTGTGGGTTTGAAAACGTTCGAATACCTCGCCGGCATCGCCGAGGAAACCCTTAAAAACCCTTGACAGGTTCACGTTAAAAAGGACGTGGAGGTCCGGCAAAGATGGGGAAGTTTGAACACAAACTTGTTAATGCAATCAAAGGCTACACCTTTGACGACGTTCTCCTCATACCGCAGGCGACCGAGGTCGAGCCCAAGGACGTGGACGTCTCGACTCGGATAACCCCCAACGTCAGGCTCAAGGTCCCGATTCTCAGCGCGGCGATGGACACAGTCACCGAGTGGGAGATGGCCGTCGCGATGGCCAGGGAAGGTGGTCTAGGCGTCATACACAGGAACATGAGCATCAAAGAGCAGGTAGAGCAGGTGAGGAAGGTCAAGAGGGCGGAGCGCTTCATCGTTGAAGATGTAATCTCAATCTCACCGGACGAGACGATTGACTACGCCCTCTTTTTGATGGAGAAGAACGGCATAGACGGTCTCCCCGTGGTCGATGGTGACGGAAGGGTGGTGGGGATAGTCACCAAGAAGGACATAGCGGCAAAGGAGGGCCGGCTCGTCAGGGAGGTCATGACCGGCGAGGTCATAACGGTCGGAGAGGACGTCTCCGTGGAGGAGGCCCTCGACGTGATGGTGGCGCGGGGGATAGCGAGACTGCCTGTCCTCGATGAAAACGGCCGCCTCGTGGGAATAATCACGATGAGCGACCTCCTAATGAGGAAGAAGTACAGGAACGCGGTGAGGGACGAAAACGGCGACCTGCTCGTGGCCGCGGCAGTTGGCCCCTTCGACCTCGAGAGGGCAAAGGCCCTGGATAAAGCCGGTGCCGACGTCATAGTGGTCGATACCGCCCACGCCCACAACCTCAAGGCGATAAAGGCCATGAAGGAAATCAGAGAAGCCGTCGATGCTGATTTGATCGTCGGAAACATCGCCAACCCCGCGGCGGTCGATGACCTGACTTTTGCCGACGCGGTCAAGGTCGGAATCGGACCGGGGAGCATATGCACCACGCGCGTTGTCGCTGGCGTTGGAGTTCCTCAGGTTACCGCCATAGCTCTCGTCGCGGACAGGGCAGGTGAATATGGGCTTCACGTCATAGCCGATGGCGGAATCCGCTACTCCGGCGATATAGTCAAGGCCATCGCCGCTGGAGCTGACGCCGTCATGCTCGGCTCCCTTTTGGCAGGAACCAGGGAGGCACCAGGCAAGGAGGTTGTAATCAACGGAAGGAGGTACAAGCAGTACCGCGGTATGGGCTCGCTCGGAGCGATGATGAAGGGTGGAGCGGAGAGGTACTACCAGAAGGGCCACATGAAGACGAGGAAGTTCGTCCCGGAGGGCGTTGAAGGCGTCGTTCCCTACAAGGGGCCCGTCGGTGAGGTTCTCTACCAGCTCGTTGGGGGACTCCGCTCGGGAATGGGCTACGTCGGGGCAAGGAGCATTTCCGAGCTCAAGGAGAAGGGAGAGTTCGTGATCATAACTCAGGCGGGAGTTAGGGAGAGCCACCCGCACGACATCTTCATCACCAACGAGGCCCCGAACTATCCAACTAGGTAAGCAGGTTGTCCCAACGAAATTATTTTAAGTGGTACTTAATATCCCATTTGGTGGGATATAATGAGATGGGCGTCACTGTTGTTGCTCATCTTTATCATTTCTCCCCTGGTGGCGGCTGAGGAGTATAACGTTATCGGCCCTGCCGAGACGGTAGCGGTTGCCCCAGGAGGGGATTACTACATAGTAGTTCGCGGAGACGGCTCCTTTGTGAACGCCACCCTCGTCAGAGTGCTCGATGACAATCCGGTAAAAAATGTTACCGTGGACTCTGTAGCTGGGGTTTACGTCCTCAACTCTAACGTGGTGCTGGACGTTGATTCCTTGGTCGAAGATAGCTTTGTGAGGTACGTTGTGGTGTGGAAGGCCAAGAACGACAGTTACATCTACTACAGCGTCATTGATTCAAACGGTGATACAGTCACCAGAACCACTCGACTGGACGTAATAAAGCCCGATTATATTAGCGTGTCCAATGGAGGAGGATACTTCGTCGTGGTATACGAGAAGTACAACAGCAACGAGCTTTACTACTCGGTTCTTGATGCATCGGGGGACATCGTTGATAGGGGACTTCTCTACACCGGGAAGGGTGCGATTCACTACAGTGTAATAGCGTACGACCGGGAGAGCGGATACTTCGGAGTTGCGTTCAGAGAGAGCTGGAACGACGGATCCAGCTACAATCTAACCTTTATCGACTTTAAACTTCTCCCGGGTGGTGCCATTAACCTGTCGAGCGTTCACCGCGCAAGCTTTCCTGTTCGTGTATCCGCGGTAAGCGTCGCTCCGGGAATGGGCGGGTTCTTCGTGGCGTACAGGGAGTACTACTCCCCCTATTCCTGGGTGGTGATCGAAATACCCGATCCTCAATCACCCGGAACTTACAGTCGGGTGGTCGAGCTTTCTAGGGCCCGGAGCTCTGTCAGGGGAGATCTGGATCTCGTGCCCAACGAGACCTCCCCATACTTGGTCTTTGCCTATGAGAACCAGACTTCTGACTTGGTGTACGTGATCAAGCTGGTTAAGATAGGCTTGAACGGGGACATCCTGGGGGCCCTCTCCATAATACCTTCTTCCGGCAACTTCAGGTATCCATCTCTCGCGGTATCTTCTGTAACTCCAGTCGAGGCCTACGCAATTGGGTGGCTTGAAGCTGATAACGGCCGCGCCCTAAGCTCGGAGTACAAGTCGGACCTCACGGCGGTCAGTGAGGTCAACCAAGTGCCGTTCTTTGGTACCCCCGCCGTGGCCGTTGCTCTCGTGGTGATCGCCTGGTTTGTGGCCAGGAGATGAATTTTCTGCCTTCCTTTTTTTGGTACGTTTGTTGCTCATGACGTAACTCACTGGATTTCAACACTTTTTTAAAATTAGGCGGCCAAACTAAAGTAGGTGGAGAAGATGAAATCATCGGGGCCCATAATACTCGCGATGGTTGTTGGTCTTGGTTTGATGTTCGCACCCCCGGTGGTCTCTGGAGCCGGAACTCAGTCCCTTCTCATCCCATTATACGTTTATCCGGGCTGTTCTTGGGATTCTGTCATTGGCCTTAAAGCCCAGTACTCTGTTAACATTGTGATTATAGCCAACCCTGCCAACGGCCCGGGGTACCAAAAGGACTCCGTTTACGCCGAGTACATACAGAAGATGCGTGACGCGGGGATATCGGTTCTCGGCTACGTGTGGACCAACTACGGGAAACGCGACTCCTCAATAGTCGAGGACGAGATAGACAGTTGGGTCTCCTGGTACAACGTCAGCGGGATATTCTTCGACGGTGTGAACGTCTCGGCCGGTACTGAGGGGTACTACTCCAGTCTCGTGAACTACGTGAAGGGCAAGTCACAGTCGTACCTCGTGGTCGGAAACCCCGGCGCCTATGACCCCTCCACCCTAGCGGATTACACCGCGATCTTCGACGTCCTAGTGATATACGACAGTCCAGACTATCCCCCCTCCTGGCCAAGTGGCACCGACCCCTCGAAGCTGGGTGCTATGGTATACGGAGTGTCCTCCTTCGATGAGACGGCCTTCAAGGATCTTGCATCTAAGGCGTACTACGTGTACGTGACCGATGATGGAGACGACAATCCGTGGGACAGCCTCTCAAGCTATGTGGCGGACGAGGCGGCCGTTCTGGCGGGGGTCCCCAAGGTGAACTACGTCCTTAGGGTTAGCTCCCACAACACAACGGGGTATTCCGTGATTGAGCGCTACCCCAGCTACGACGTCTCGGGGGGTACATACAACGTCAGCTGGGACGTTCTCTTGAGGAACTGGGATTCCTCCGGTGCGGGAGTGCAGTTGATGTACCTGGTTCTTGACCAGGGTGGGAGCACCGTCGAGGTTCACTTCGATTGGGCTTACTACGGAAACGGAACCGCTCTCTACGCCTGCTACGGCTGGACAAGCTGTACCGACACTGATTTCAACGTCACCTCCTCCTGGCACAGGTTGGCCATAGCGGTTGATTCGGCGTCGGTTAAGTTCTACGTCGATGGGCTTGAAGTCAGAAACGTCGCCACGGGTGGGGCGGTGGAGGTTCTCCGTGTGGGTGCCGGGTCGTGGGACAAAACATCGCAGTACGACCTCTACATAGACAACGTGACGGAGAAGGCGGGAGTAGGGAGCGTCGTGGAGACCTTTGACTGTGGGAGCAACTGCTACTTCAGCACCCTCGTTGGGGACGTTGGCATCGTGCCTGCCAGTACAGTGGCGGTACCTTTCTTTGGCTCTTCAACCACGGTGGTGGTTCTGGCTGTGACGGCGGCACTGCTGATGAGACGTTGGTAGAAAAGCGTTTAAGTCCTACCTCTATCTTTTCTCCGGTGGTGAGATGAGGGTTGGAATCATCGGAAGCGGTGCCGCGGGATTGACGGCAGCCATAGCCCTGGCGAGGCGGGGCTTTGACGTGATGGTCATCGGTGAGGGGATACGGGAGAGCAACTCCTACCTCGCCCAGGCTGGAATAGCCTTTCCCATTCTGGACGGTGATTCTCCCAGGACTCACGTTCTCGACACGATCAGGGCTGGCAAGTACCTCAACGATGAGGAGGTCGTGTGGAGCGTGGTCTCTAAGGCAAGCGAGGCCTACGAGTTCCTTCTTTCAATAGGCCTTGAGTTTGAGACCAACGAGACCGAGGGCGGGCACTCCTTTCCCAGGATTTTCACGATTAAGAACGAGACCGGGAAGCACCTAATGAAGCTCCTCCACCTGGCGGCGAGGGAGGCGGGCGTCCACTTCGTCGATGGCCTTGCCGAGGAGCTGGTCGCGAGGGAAGGAAAGGCCTACGGGGTCTTTCTTGATGGCGAGCTCCTTGGGTTTGACGCTACTATCATAGCAACCGGTGGCTTCGCTTCGCTCTTCAAGTACACGGCCGGTTCCCCCCTCAACCTCGGCACCCTCATCGGCGATGCCGTTATGAAAGGCGCCCCGGCGAGGGATCTGGAGTTCGTCCAGTTTCACCCAACGGGCTACATCGGAAAGAGCGTTGTTTTTTTGATCAGCGAAGCCGTCCGCGGTGCCGGGGCAAAGCTAATCACCGAAGACGGCGAGCGCTTCGTGAACGAGCTCTCCACGAGGGACATCGTGGCAAGGGCCATATACAACCAGATGAGGGCCGGTAAGAGGGTCTTCCTCGACGCGACTGGCATAGAGGACTTCAAGAGGCGTTTCCCCCAGATATACGCCTTCCTGCGGAAGGACGGCCTCGACCCCTCCAGGGACCCAATTCCCGTCTCCCCAATAGCTCACTACACCATCGGGGGAATCTCCGTAGACATCTGGTACAGAACGAGGATTAAAAACCTCTACGCCGTCGGAGAGGCCATGAGCAACGGCTTCCACGGTGCGAACAGACTCGCCAGCAACTCGCTCCTCGAGTGCATCGTGAGCGGACTTGAGGTCGCGAGGACGATAGCGCGGGACAGGCCGAGACTTGGCGGGGTTCCAGAGGTTCCCTACACCTTCGACTCCCTTGGGGACGTTGAAGCCCTCAGGGAAATACTGTGGGAGCACGCTGGCATTGTGAGGACTGCCAGCAACTTGAGGGCCGGCCTGGAAAAGCTTGGCGAGATCGAGGCCGACCCGAGGCTTAAGCTGCTCGCGAGGGGAGTCCTCGAGTGCGCCCTGGTGAGGGAGGAAAGCAGGGGCGCCCACTACCGCGAGGACTTCCCCGTTATGAGGAAGGAGTTCGAGAGGCCGAGCTTCTTCGATGGGGAGTGCAGGCTCTAACCAAAGGTGTCCAAAAACCCTTTTAATCCCCCTCTTCTACCACAATTCAAGCGAGGTGAGAGTATGGAGAAGGAGACGCTCATAGCCGAGATTGAACGTCTCAAGGAAGAGAGGAACGCCATAATAATGGCCCACAACTACCAGCTCCCCGAGGTTCAGGACATAGCGGACTTCCTCGGCGACAGCCTGGAGCTCGCGAGGAAAGCTGTGAACGTTGATGCCGACGTCATAGTCTTCGCCGGCGTCGACTTCATGGCCGAAACCGCCAAAATCCTCAATCCGGAGAAGACCGTCCTGCTGCCGGCGAGGAGGGCGACCTGCGCGATGGCCAACATGCTGAAGGTCGAGCACATCCTCAGGGCCAAGGAGCAGTATCCTGATGCTCCGGTGGTTCTCTACGTGAACACCACCGCCGAGGCCAAGGCCTACGCCGACGTTACGGTTACCTCCGCCAACGCCGTCAAAATAGTTGAAAAGCTCGATTCCGATGTCATAATCTTCGGTCCCGACAAGAACCTTGCGAGCTACGTCGCCAGGGTCACCGGAAAGAAGGTCGTCCCCGTCCCCGAGCACGGCCACTGCTACGTCCACAGGAAGTTCACGCTGGCAGACGTGGAGCGCGCAAGGAAGCTCCACCCCAACGCCAAGCTGATGGTTCACCCGGAGTGCGAGCCCGAGGTTCAGGAGAGGGCAGATATCATAGTCTCCACGGGCGGAATGATAAGGCGCGCCCCGGAGTGGAACCAGTGGGTCGTCTTCACGGAGAGGGAGATGGTTTACCGCCTTCAGAAGCTCTACCCGGATATTAGGTTCCACCCGGCGAGGGAAGACGCAATCTGCGTCGGCATGAAGGCGATAACGCTCAACCACATCTACGAGTCCCTCAGGGACATGAAGTACGAGGTTGAAGTGCCCAGAGAGATAGCCGAGAAAGCTAAGAGGGCCATCGAGAAGATGCTGGAGATGAGTTAAGTCTGGAGGGAAAGATTCCGCCATTTTTGTTAAGTAGGGAGGGAAACTTTTTAAGGATTTTTACCTCTTCATTTAACATGAGCCGCGAGGAAACGATAGCCCAAATTGTGATGGACTACCTCAATCTCAGCGTTGAGGGTGTCGAGCGGGAGCTGAGCGTTCCAGAGGACATCCGGATAAACAAGGCAATAACAATAATCGGCCCAAGAAGGGCCGGAAAGACATTTTACATCCTTCAAAAGTTTTCCAAACTGAGGAATGCCGGTAAAGCGGCCGTCTTCTTCCCCCTCGACGATGACAGAATATTCCCTCCAACGCCCGATGACCTTTCAACCCTCGTGAGGGTGTTCTACGAGCTCTTCCCAGATGCCGACGAGAAGTACCTTTTTCTCGACGAGATTCAGAACGTCCCCAACTGGGAGCTTTTCGTTAAGCGTGTCCTGGAGCGTGATGGGTTCAGGGTCTACTTGACCGGCTCCTCCTCAAAGCTCCTCAGCAGGGAGATAGCGACAGCCCTTCGCGGAAGGACGCTGACATTTGAGATGATGCCCTTCAGCTTCCGGGAGTTCCTTAGGGCCAAGGGGATTGAGGTGGGCAGGTATCTCTCGACGAGAGAAGAGGCGGTTGTCAAGACCCTTCTGAGGGAGTATCTGGAGTTCGGCGGCTTTCCAGAGGTCGTTCTTCTCGAGGACAGGTACCTGAAGCGGAAAACGCTTTCCGAGTACGTGGATGTGATGCTCTACCGCGACGTTGTTGAAAGGCATGGGATAAAGAATCTAAAGGCGGTCAGGCTGTTCCTGAAGCTCCTCATAACCTCCTTTGCCAAGGAGTTCTCGGTGAACCGAACGGCCAGGTACATGAAGGGCATTGGCGTGGACGTCAGCAAGAACACCCTCTACAGCTACTTCGACTACTTTGAAGAAGCTTACGTGGTCTTCCCGCTCAAGAAGTTTTCCTACAACCTAAAGGAGGTTGAGAAGAGCCTTCCAAAGGTTTACATCGTTGATACCGGCCTGATAAACGCCTACTCGCTTCGCTTTGGGGAGACCATCGGCAGGCTCATTGAGAACGCCGTTTTCCTTGAACTCAGAAGGCGCGAGAGGGAGCTCTACTACTTCAAGGACGAGCGTGGAAGAGAGGTTGATTTCCTCGTGAAGGACGGAAAGGATATCCTGGAGCTCATACAGGTCAGTTATTCACTTGAAAGCCCTGAAACGTTCGAACGGGAGGTCTCGGCACTGCTGAGTGCCTCGGAGAAACTCGACTGCGAAAACCTAACGATAATAAACTGGGACAGAGATGACATCATTGAGGTCAGGGGAAAAAAGGTCAGGCTCGTCCCTCTCTGGAAGTTCCTGCTTGGAGGTGAGGGTGATGATAAATCTTAGTTATCTCCTGCAATTTATAGAAGAGGACGCCCCCTTTGGAGACGTCACGAGCGAGGCGGTCATACCTGAAGGAACGAGGGCCAAGGCCGTGATCATCGCGAAGGGGGAAGGAGTAATAGCGGGAGTCGAGGAAGCCAGGGCCCTCTTCGGGCACTTCGGGGTTAAAGTTGAGGTCAGGAAGATGGACGGCGAAGAAGTGAAGAGGGGCGACGTTATCCTCGAGCTTGAGGGGGACGCGAGGGCGATACTCCTCGTCGAGAGAACCGCCCTAAACGTCATGGGCAGAATGAGCGGCATAGCGACCGAAGTCAGGAAGCTGGTCGAGAGGGTTAAGGCCGTAAACCCGAAGGTTCGGGTTGCTGGGACGAGAAAAACCCTGCTCAAGCCTATAGACAAGAGGGCGATACTCATAGGTGGCGGTGAACCCCACCGCTTCTCGCTGAGCGACGCGATACTCATAAAGGATAACCACCTCGCTTTGGTTCCGCTGGAGGAGGCGATAAAGAGGGCCAGGGCCTTCTCTGCCTACAAGGTCGTCGAGGTTGAGGTCGAGAGCCTTGAGGACGCACTAAAAGCCGCCAGGGCAGGGGCCGACGTCGTGATGCTCGACAACATGAGTCCGGCCGAGATAGCCGAGGTTTTAACTGTTCTCAAGCGGGAAGGGCTCAGGGAGAGGGTTAAAATTGAAGTCAGCGGTGGAATAACGCCCGAGAACATAGCCGAATACGCGGGGCTCGACATCGACGTGATAAGCCTCGGTTATTTGACACACTCCGTTAAGAACTTCGACGTCAGCCTTGAGATAATTGGAAAGATATGAACGGGGATTTTTCGTCTTTTTCTGGTTTTTTCGAGGAGTTTTTTTATTTCTCAGTGAACTTTCCGGGGCAGGGTTTATATTCAAGTTTTTCCTTGAATTTAATTGCAAGCCAAAACTTGAAAAGGTGAGGGAGATGGGAAGGCTCGATGTTATCGAGGCTAAGGGTACCGAGAGGCTCAAGAGGGGCTTTGCAAAGATGGTGAAGGGCGGCGTCATAATGGACGTCACCAACGCCGAGCAGGCGAGGATTGCGGAGGAAGCGGGTGCCGTCTCGGTCATGGCCCTCCACCGCGTTCCAGCCGATATCAGGAAGGCAGGTGGCGTTGCCAGAATGGCCCCGATAGAGAAGATTCAGGAGATAATGGACGCGGTTACGATTCCCGTGATGGCCAAGGTCAGGATAGGCCACGTGGCGGAGGCCAAAATACTCGAGGCCCTCGGCGTCGATATGATCGACGAGAGCGAGGTTCTCACGCCTTCCGACCCGTTCTTCCACATAGACAAGAGGGAATTCACCGTCCCCTTCGTCTGCGGGGCCAGAAATCTCGGCGAGGCCGTCAGGAGGATATGGGAAGGCTCGGCCATGATCAGAACCAAGGGCGAGGCCGGGACCGGCAACATCGTCGAGGCGGTCAGGCACGTCCGCCTAGTCGCCGAGGGGATAAGGCAGATTCAGGCCATGACCGACGAGCAGGTCTACGGGGTTGCGGAGAAGTTCGCAGAGCCATACCTGAGGCTTGCCCTCAACGTCAAGGAGATAGCTGGCCTCCCAACGAGGGTCCTTGAGAACGAGCCGATTTACGGCCACTACACCTACCGCGAGATTGTCGATGGCCTCTACAGGGTTCTCCTCGAAATAAAGAAGCTCGGCCGCCTTCCGGTTGTGAACTTCGCGGCCGGAGGAGTTGCAACGCCGGCAGATGCAGCTTTGATGATGCAGATGGGCATGGACGGCGTCTTTGTAGGCTCGGGAATCTTCAAGAGCTCCAACCCGCCCAAGATGGCCAGGGCCATAGTCGAGGCCGTCAACCACTGGGACGAGCCGGATGTTCTCGTCGAGATAAGCAAAGAGATCGGCGAGCCGATGAAGGGTCAGGACATCGAAGAGCTCGAAGTCCGCCTTGAGGAGAGGGGCGTCTGAGCCCTTTCCAACTCTTTTGGAGGGGTTGAAATGGTCAAGGTGGGTGTCATAGGCCTCCAGGGCGACGTCAGCGAGCACATAGAGGCGAGCAAAAGGGCTTTGGAGAACCTCGGGGTTTCCGGTGAGGTCATCTGGCTCAGGAAGCCGGAACAGCTCGAAGGAATCTCCGCGATCATAATCCCCGGTGGCGAGAGCACGACCATCTCGAGGCTCATGGTGAAGAACGGCCTCCTCGAGCCAGTCAGGAAGCTCGGTGAGGAAGGACTTCCGATAATGGGAACCTGCGCAGGTTTGATAATGCTCTCGAAGGAGGTAATCGGCGCTACTCCGGAGCAGAGGTTCCTCGAGCTCCTCGACGTCCGCGTTAATAGAAACGCCTACGGCAGGCAGGTGGACAGCTTTGAGGCGCCGATAAAGCTAGCTTTCAGCAAAGAACCCTTCTCAGGGGTCTTCATTCGCGCTCCGAGGATAGTAGAACTCCTCAGCGACAGGGTGAGGCCGATAGCGTGGCTCGGAGACAGGGTTGTCGGCGTCGAGGAGGACAACCTAATCGGCCTCGAGTTCCACCCCGAGCTGACCGACGACACGAGGGTTCACGAGTACTTCCTAGGGAAGGCCCTCTGAATCTTTACAAATTTTCGTCGATTATCTCCAAAAAGATTTATATTTTTTAGCTTTTCCTGTCTAATGGTGGTAGCGTGAAGACGGTGGTGTGCCCCTACTGCGGTTTCGGCTGCAAGCTCCTCATTGGCGAGGAGAGGAGAAGGGTGAAGCCTTACCCCGGCGAACCCAACCGTGGGAAGCTCTGCCCGAAGGGACTCTACGCCCTCGAGTTCGTCTTCTCGAAGGACAGGCTCAAGAGACCGCTCAAGCGGGTCGGCTCGGCGATGGTTCCGATAAGCTGGGGCGTTGCACTCGAGGAGATAGCAAACCGGCTCCTCGAGATTCGCGAGCTCTACGGTCCTGATGCGGTCGCCTTCATAGCATCGTCCAAAATCAGCAACGAGGAGAACTACCTCCTACAGAAAATCGCGCGCCTCTTCGGCACGAACAACATAGACAACTGCGCGAGGCTGTGTCACGAGGCGAGCGTCCACGCTCTAAAGCTTGCCGTGGGAACCGGGGCCCAGACCAACCCTTACGAGGATCTGGAGAGGTTTGGGGTCGTACTAATATGGGGCTACAATCCTGCCGAAACGCACCCGGTTGTGATGGACTATCTCCTGCGGGCAAAGAGGAAAGGTGCTAAGATAATCGTCGTTGACGTCAGGGAAACCAGAACGATGGCCTTCGCCGACCACAGACTGATTTTAAAGCCCGGAACCGACATAGTCCTCGCAAACGCGATGGCGAACGTTATAATTAGGGAGGAACTGTACGACGAGGAGTTCGTTAAAACGAGAACCTCTGGCTTCTCGGAGGTGAAGATGGGGGTTATGAAGTACACACCCGAGTACGCGGAGAAGGTAACCGGAGTCCCAGCTGAAACCATTCGGGAGGTTGCACGGGAGTTTGCCCTCGCGGGAAGCGGTGCGATAATGTGGGGCATGGGCCTGACACAGCACGTTTCCGGAGTGGAGAACGTCCTGGCGGTAATAAACCTCGCTTTGCTCCTCGGCTACATCGGCGAGAAAGGTGGCCTCTACCCAATGCGTGGCCAGAACAACGTCCAGGGTGCCGCATACATGGGTGCCCTCAGTGAGTTCCTGCCCGGCTACGTTCCGCTGACCGATGAGAGGTTCAGGAAGCGCGTTGCGTCGCTCTGGGGCGTGGAAGACCTTCCAACGGAGCGCGGGCTCTACCTCACCGAGCTGTGGGAGGCCATCGAGAACGGCGACGTCAGGGCGCTCTACATCGTCGGTGAGAACCCCGCCGTCAGCGAGGCTAACTTTGCCCGCGTTAGGGAGGCGCTGAGAAAGCTCGACCTGCTCGTCGTTCAGGATATTTTCATGACGAGAACTGCCCGCTATGCCCACTACGTTCTGCCGGCTTCAGCCTTCTGCGAGAAGAGCGGTAGCTACATGAACAGCGAGAGGAGAATCCAGTGGAGCCACAGGGTCTGCCAGCCCCTTGGAGATTCAAAGCCCGACTGGGAGATTCTGACGGCCCTTGGCAGGGCTCTTGGATTGCCCGGCTTTGACTACCGCTCGGTGGAGGAGATTACCGCCGAGTACTTCAAGCTCTTTCCGGAGCTGGAGGACAGGAGCGTCGAGGAGCTGAAGACGGGGGAGGGAATCTTCCTGCCGAGGAAGAGGCTCCACACTTGGGAGTTCGCAACCCCTGACGGGAGGGCAAGACTGATCGCTGTGGAGAGGATTTCTCCCTGGGAAGAGCCAGATGGGGAGTTCCCCTTTGTCCTGACGACCGTTCGGCTGATCAGCCACTACAACACGGGTGAGATGACGCTGAGAAGCCCCTCCCTCCTCAGGCTGATGGGCGAACCCAGGGTGCTGATAAACAGGAGCGACGCGGAGAGGCTTGGAATTCACGACGGAGACTGGGTCGAGATCGAGACGAGGCGCGGGAAGATTAGAATGCGCGCGAAGCTCGGCGGTGTCCCGGAGGGGCTTGTGGCGGTTCCCTTCCACTTCAAGGCGAACAGGCTGACGAGCGAGGCGCTGAACAAGGCAGGAACGCCGGAGTTCAAGTTCTCCGCCGCTAAATTGAGAAAGCTCAGAAGCGGAAGGCCCACTCCGGATACTCGCCGGTGAGGCACGCCAGGCAGAGGTCTCTCCTCCCAACGGCTTTTTTCAGCCCATCGACGCTGAGGTAAGCCAAACTGTCGGCACCTATGGTTTTTCTCACATTCTCGACACTTCCAAAGGCCGCTATGAGCTCGTGTCTCGTCGGAATATCCACCCCCATGTAGCACGGGTACCTTATGGGCGGTGATGCTATTCTGACGTGCACCTCTCCCGCGCCCGCCCCCCTCAGCATGGCGACGATGCGCTTCATGGTCGTCCCCCTGACGATTGAATCATCGACCAGCACGACGCTCTTCCCCTCAACGACTTCCCTCACCGGGGAGAGCTTGAGCTTGACTTTCAGCTCACGGTAGAACTGGCCGGGGGTTATGAACGTCCGCCCTATGTAGCGGTTCTTTATCAGCCCCTCGGAGTAGGGAATCCCGCTGACCTGGGAGAAGCCCATAGCAGCTGCCCTCCCGGAGTCAGGAACGGCTATAACGACGTCCCCATCTGCCGGGCTCTCCTTTGCCAACTCCCGCCCCATCCTGACCCTGGCGCTGTACACGTTGACCCCGTCTATGGTGCTGTCCGGGCGGGCGAAGTATATGTATTCAAAAACGCAGTGATGGTGGCTCTCTCTGGCCAAAACCTTGCTCTCAACCCCGTCTTCCGAGACCAGAAAGACCTCCCCGGGCTTCACGTCCCTCACATCCTCAACGAAGAGCCTTAGCGCTGAGTCCTCTGAGGCAAAGTAGTGGCCGTCTCCAAAGCCGTAGCTCAGCGGGCGAAATCCCACGGGGTCCCTTGCGACGATTATCTTCCCATCGAAGAGGAACGCAACGGAGTAAGCGCCTTTGACTTCGTTAAACACTTCCCGCATAGCCTCGAACTCGTCCCCGGTCTCGTTAAAGTGCCACAGGAAGGAAATCCCCAGCAGCTCGGAGTCAACCGTGTGGCGGAACTTAACGCCATGGCTTTCGTACCTCTCGCGAAGGAGCCTGAAGTTGGTCAGGGTTCCGTTGTGGGCCACCGCTATTTTCATACCGCAGCACTCCGTTTCTAGGGGCTGGGTTTCGTTAAGCGAGCCGGAAGTGGAGTAGCGGACGTGGGCTATCGCCGTGCTGGATTTGAGCTTTGCCAGCTCGCCGTTCCTGAAAACCTCCGAGACGAGTCCTCTCCCCGTCACCGTCCGTATGCGGTGCTTCCACACGCTTATCCCGGCGCTCTCCTGTCCCCTGTGCTGCAGTGCTATCAGCGCGTAGTAGGCCTTCCTTGCTGCGTTTTCGGTTTTTGCTGCGAAGACCCCGCACTTCTCCCTCATGATGAATCCCGCCGTGCAATTAACTTAAACATGTTAATTAAACTGGAATCTGACGGCAGTATTTTAGCTCCCCGTGTTTAAAAGCTTTGCCCATTGTTTGCCATTTTTATGATAAAACAACCCTTAAATAGCCTAAAATTTTACACAAATATGGTGAAGTCCATGGAGGTCTATGAAGGTAAGGCGAAAAAAATTATCCCGCTCGATGATGGAAAGGCCATAATGGAGTTCAAGGACGATGCTACGGCCTTCGACGGCAAGAAGAAGGCCCAGTTCAAGGGGAAGGGCTGGCTCAACGCCCAGATCAGCGCGGTTCTCTTCAAGGTCCTCGAGGAGAAGGGGATCAAGACCCACTTCATAGGCGTCGCCGGTGAGAACAGGCTCATCGTTGAGAGGCTTGAAATGTACCCGCTTGAAGTTGTCGTCAGGAACGTCGTCGCCGGAAGCCTGAAGAAGCGCCTTCCGCTGGAAGAAGGAACCGAGCTGCCGGAGCCGATAGTCGAGCTCTATTACAAGGACGACAGCCTCGGTGACCCGATGATAAACCACCACCACGCAAAGATCCTTGGCGTGAGCGAGGAGGAAATCAGGGAGATGGAGCGCATTGCCCTTAAGGTTAACGATGTCCTGAGGGAGTACTTTGCCGAGCGGGGAATCATACTGGTCGACTTCAAGCTCGAGTTCGGGAAGAACGGGAGGGGCGAGATAGTGCTCGGCGACGAGATAAGCCCGGACACCTGCCGCTTCTGGGACGCCGAAACCAGGGAGAGCCTCGACAAGGACGTCTTCCGCTTCGACAGGGGCGACCTGATAAACGCCTATGAAAGGCTTTATGAGCGCTTAACTGGAACTTCCTGAGCTTCCCCTATCATTGCCATTATCTTTCTGTGGAGCTGTTTGATCAGCTCCCTCCTGTCCTCCATCAGGACAACGTCGCTCGAGCCTATAGCCTCGAGGTTGAAGGCGAAGGGGCTTGGAACGTCCTGCCTCCTGAACTCCACCTTTATTCTGCCCTCCCTGACCCAGTCCAGGAACTGCTCAGCGCCCTCGACGTCCATCTTGTCCTCCATAATCTCGCGGTAGACCTCCTTCAGGAGCGGGAAGTCGGGGTGGTTCTCCTTGAGGACCTTGAGGAGGGAAACCGCCATCACCTGCTGTCTCCCCAGCCTCTTGCTCCTCCCGACGTAGCGCCTGAGGATAAGCAATCCTCGATTGGCCACGTGCCTGAAGCGCCTCTTCAGTAGCTCTGTGTTGTCCAGGGCCAGCTTTAGCGTCTCCCTCAGGTCCTCGACCTCGAAAAGCTCCCTTACCTCCTCCTCGCTCAGCTCTACCTCCGGCGGGAGGAGCAGGGCGAAGCCGTTGTCGTTTATCGCCACCCCGACGTTGCAGTTTTTTCTCTTGCTCACGAGGTAGGCGAAGGCCCTGCTCAGCGCGTCGTTCGCGCGCCTCCCGATGAGGGTGTGGAAGAAGTAGCGGTTCCTCTTTCCCGGAACGAACTCGACCAAAACCGTTTCATCGTCAGGAACTACCGAATACCTCGCCTGCTCGCGGAAGTAAGCTATTACAGCCCTCGCGGCCTTCTCGTCTATCCCGTACTTCCGCACGAGCCTCCTAACCGCGTCCCTCCGGTGAAGAAGCCCCTTAACTTCACGCCTGAACCTCTGAATGTCGAGGGCCAGGTCAAAGCTGAGAGGGAGCATCTCCGAGAACCAGGCCGGAATAGTTGGCTTCGCTCCCTCGCGGGGAATGACGTAGATCTTGTTACCCCTGCTCTTGACGAACTCGTATGTTCTTCCGGCCAGGACGAAGATGTCGCCGGGCATTAGGCGCTCCGCAAACTCCTCCTCCACAGTTCCGATCATCTGCTTGTCCATAGTGTAAACCCGGATCTTGGCCTCATCCGGTATCGTGCCGACGTTCATGTAGTAAATCGTCCTCGTCATCTTCCCGCGCCGTCCAAAGCGCCCGTCCTCGAGCCATATCTTGGCGTAGACCTTCCTCTCCTCCAAACCTGCGTATTCCCCCGCCAGATACCTCAAAACGCCCATGAAGTCCTCGAAGGGCAGGTCTTTAAAGGGATAAGCGCGCCTCACGAGGTTGTATGCCTCCTCCACCTCCCAGACCCTGTTGAGGGCCATTCCGAGCAGGTGCTGGACGAGAACATCGAGCGGGTTCCTTGGGATTTTCACGCGGTCGAGCCGTCTGTTCCTCGCGTTGTGCGCTAAAACCGTAACCTCGACCAAATCGTCCCTGTCGAGAGCCAGAATAACGCCCTTGCTGACCTCGTGGAGCCTGTGGCCTGCCCTGCCGATTCTCTGCAACGCACGGTTCACGCTCTTTGGAGAACCGATAAGGACGACCAGATCGATCGTTCCGATGTCTATGCCGAGCTCCAGTGATGTGCTGCTAATTACACAGCGTAATTCGCCCCTCTTCAGCCTCTCCTCGACGTCCAGGCGAACCTCCCTGGACAGCGAGGAGTGGTGGGCTTCAATCAGGCCCTCGAACTCCGGGAAGCGCTTTTTAAGGTTGAAGGCGACCCTCTCGGCGCCGCTCCTCGTGTTGGTGAAAATTAACGTCGTCCTATGAGCTTTTATCAGCTCGGCAAGCCTGTTGTAGAGGGCATCGCTCAGCGCTCCAGCGGGGGTGTAAATCAAATCCTCAACAACGCTCTCGACTTTTATTTCCGTCTGCTTGGCGAAGCTCACATCAACGATAAGCCCGGGCCTCGGCTTCCCGTTTTCAAAGCCGAAGACGAACTTGGCCACCTCCTCGAGAGGGTGTATGGTGGCGCTCAGGCCTATCCTCACGAACCTCCCCTCGGCCATCTCCTGAAGCCTCTCGACGCTGAGCGCGAGGTGGGAACCGCGCTTGTTCTCAGCCAGCGCGTGAACCTCGTCTATGATGAGGTACTTTACAGTTCTCAGCCTCTCGCGGAACTTTGGGGCGTTTAAAGCAATGGCAAGGCTCTCGGGAGTGGTTATGAGTATGTGTGGCGGCTTCCTCACCATCTTGCTCTTCTCGTAGCTTGAAGTGTCGCTCGTCCTTATGCCGACCATTATCTCCGGGATTTCGTAGCCGAGCTCCCTCGCCACTTCCTTTATCTCGGCTAAAGGCCCCTCCAGGTTGCGCTTTATGTCGTTGTTCAAAGCCCTCAAAGGGGAAACGTAGAGCACGTAGATTTTGTCCTCGAGCTTACCCTCCTTGCCGAGGAGGATGAGCTCATTTATCGCCGAGAGAAAAGCGGAGAGCGTTTTTCCGGAGCCCGTTGGCGAGGAGATGAGAACGTTCTCACCTTTATGAATTTCCATGACCGCGTAGCGCTGGGGCGGTGTAAAAGTCCCGAACTTCCGCTTAAACCACTCCCTAACCGGTTCGCTCAGGATCGAGAATATCTCTTCGTCGCTGTATTCCCTCTCGGCCCATCGTATCATGATTGGAACTCTTTCGGGTTTGATTAAAAACTTTTTGCTTCCTAAATTCAAACTGGGCCGAGCCTCTTGAGGATTTTGGCAAGCCTTCCCAGCTCCCCAAAATCCAGGAGCTCTCCCTCGACGGGCACCAGCACGCGCAACTTTGAGGTGCCGAACTTCTGAAGGAACGGCGAAACTCTCTCCCTCGTCACATCGTTACCGTAGGCCCAGGGACTGAAGGCTGGCAGGACGATAAGCCTCTCGCCCCACAGAAAAGCCGGTACCTTCACGCTTGCCCCCACCTCGTCCCTCAGCCTTATTGCGGGGTGTTCGTGGCCGATTATGAACCTCTCTCCTTCCTCCAGCCTGTGGCCATGGACCAGGGTCCACCCTCCGACTTCTAACCTGTCCACGATTTCAACTCCCCTCTCCCTCAGCCACAGTATTCCCGGGTCGTGATTTCCCCTGACCACTATTATCTCATCGACTTCGCCCTCAAGGGCGTCGAAGAATCTCTCCAGCTCCTCCCGTTCCCGCCTGAACGGGACGAACGAGTGCTTCAGGTCGCCGTCGATGATGAGCCTCTTCGGCCTTTCCTTTTTCACAACGGCCAGAACCTCTTGGATAAGCCTGTCGAGGAGGTTGGGGACGTAGTTGCCCTCCCTGGCCATCGATTCCTCAAATCCTATGTGGAGGTCCGCTATTACCAGATCTTTTCCCAGCAGGACCGCTTTCTCAGGAACGGGCCTCGGCCTCATGGTACCTAGAAAGGGCTGGGGCTTAAAACGCTTGCCGTTCGGACTCGTGAGTTATCCAGACGGTGTAGCAGCCCTTCGCGTCTTCTTCGATAACAATCTTTCTCAATCGGGGCCCATATTCCTTCACGGCCCCCTCAACGACAGCCGGAAGGTTCTCAAGGAATGCCTTCTTCTTTACGGTTAGCTCCATGGGACCACCGAAAAAAGTTGGGAGAGGGGCTTAAAGCCTTACCCCGTAGTTCTCTATCGTTATTCCTGGCCTTTCCGTGACGGTTCCAAGCTCAAAGCTCTCGAAGTGTTTGTTTAGGATTTCCAAAGCGGCCTCCTTCTCCCCCTGCGGGACCACCGCGACGAAGCCGACCCCCATGTTGAAAACGCGGAACATCTCCTCCAGCGGAACGCCGTTCTCGTGGACGAGCTTGAATATACCATCAATGGGTGGCATCTTCAGCCTGAAGCCGTGGTTCGTGAGGCGCTTGAGGTTGGTCAGCCCGCCGCCGGTTATGTGTGCCAGGCCGTGAACCTCGACACTTTCCAGCAGCTCAAGAACCGCCTTCACGTAAATCCTCGTTGGCTCCAAAAGCCACTCCCAGAGCTTCCTGCCTTCGTACTCGTAGTCGAGGCCGTATTTAGGGATTAGAAGCTTCCTTGCAAGGGTCAGGCCGTTGGAGTGGATTCCCGAACTCGCTATGCCAATAACCGCATCGCCGGGCCTTATCTTCTCACCCGTGATGACCTTCTCTCTATCCACCACGCCGATGGCGGTTCCCGCCAAGTCGAAGCCGTTTATCAAATCGGGCATAACCGCCGTTTCCCCGCCGACTATCGCCACTCCCGCCTGTCTTGCCCCCTCGTGGAGGCCCTTCCCTATTTCCCCAAAAACCTTCTCGTCCGGCTCCTTTACGGCAAGGTAATCGACGAGGGCAACCGGCTCCGCCCCAACGCAGAGCAGGTCGTTCACGTTCATGGCTATCATGTCTATCCCTATCGTGTCGAACTTTCCAACGGCCTCGGCAACGAGCACCTTGGTTCCAACTCCATCGGTCGTCATGGCAAGGTAGAAGTCACGGAAGTCAAGTAAAGCTGCGTAATGGCCCAGATTCTCGGCCGGTTCACCGGGTTTTCCTCTCCTGAACTCGAAGGTCGCTTTTGCGAGCCCTATGATTCCTTTAAGGGCCCTCGCAGTTTTCTCGTCATCAACTCCCGCCTGGGCGTAGGTAAACATGAGCATCACCGCCGATAGTTCTCGGGCATGCTTAAAAGGTTTGCCATCTTTCTGCTTAAAAAGACTTAAATATAAGCAATTTTTAACATCTTAACGTCAAAACTTGAGGTGGTGCCCATGATTAAGCTCCGCGATGAACTCGGAACGGCCATGACCGACTCGGCCCAAAAGATACTCCTCCTCGGGAGCGGTGAGCTCGGGAAGGAGATAGCCATCGAGGCCCAGAGGCTCGGCGTTGAAGTTGTGGCCCTCGATAGATACGCCAACGCTCCGGCCATGCAGGTTGCACACCGCTCCTACGTCGGTGACATGCGTAAGGCTGACTTCCTCTTCTCGGTCGTCGAGAGGGAAAAGCCCGACGCGATAATCCCTGAGATAGAGGCCATAAACCTCGACGCTCTCTTCGAGCTGGAGAAAGACGGCTACTTCGTGGTTCCGAACGCAAAGGCAACTTGGATAGCGATGCACCGCGAGAGGACTAGGGAGACGCTCGTGAAGGAAGCTAAAGTTCCAACCTCGCGCTACGCCTATGCGACTACGCTCGACGAGCTCTACGAGGCCTGCGAGAAGATAGGCTACCCCTGCCACACCAAGGCCATAATGAGCTCCTCTGGAAAGGGCTCCTACTTCGTGAAGGGACCGGAGGACGTTCCAAAGGCCTGGGAGGTGGCCAAGAAGAAGGCCCGCGGCAGCGCCGAGAAGATAATCGTCGAGGAGCACATAGACTTCGACGTTGAGATAACCGAGCTTGCCGTCAGGCACTACGACGAGAACGGTGAGATCGTTACCACCTTCCCGAAGCCGGTCGGCCACTACCAGATTGACGGCGACTATCATTCCAGCTGGCAGCCGGCCGAGATAAGCGGGAAGGCCGAGCGAGAGGTTTACCGCATAGCCAAGCGCATCACCGACGTTCTCGGCGGCCTCGGACTGTTCGGCGTTGAGATGTTCGTTAAGGGCGACAAGGTCTGGGCGAACGAGGTCTCCCCGAGGCCCCACGACACGGGCATGGTAACCCTCGCCTCCCACCCGACTGGCTTCTCGGAGTTTGGACTCCACCTCAGGGCGGTCCTCGGCCTCCCGATTCCCGGCGAGTGGGTTGAAGGTTATCGCCTGTTCCCGCTCCTGACGCCAGCAGCTACACACGTAATCAAGGCCAACGTTTCAGGCTACTCCCCGGGCTTCCGCGGTCTTTCAAAGGCCCTCAGCGTCCCGAACGCGACGGTGAGGCTCTTCGGGAAGCCCGAAGCTTATCCTGGAAGGAGGCTCGGCGTCGCCTTGGCTTGGGCCAAAGACATTGCCGAGGCAAAGAGACGTGCCGAGATGGTTGCCCACGCTGTGGAGCTTAGAACCCGGAGTTCGGGTTGGCATCAACAGGATTACGAAAGGAGAAAGCACCTGCTATAATTAACACTTTGTTACAGTTCGATGGAAAAAGGAAAGATTTAAAAGGGCCGAAGTGTTCCACATTGTAGGCTAAAATAGTATTGAGCTTCGGCTCAAATAAGGTTGCGGGTGGAATAAGCCCGTGTTTCGATGCGGGCTTACGCCCGCATCCTTTCCCTGTACTCTTCAAGCTTCTTCCCCAGGTTTTCGTCCTTCAGGGCAAGGATTTCTATCGCGAGCAAAGCGGCGTTCTTGCCGTTGTCTATGCCGACCGTCGCTACTGGAACCCCCGGCGGCAGCTGGGCGATGCTGAGTAGCGCGTCGAGGCCGTTCAGTTTGGCCGAGACCGGGACGCCTATCACCTGCTTGACCGTGTGCGCCGCTATGACTCCTGGCAAAGCTGCGCTCAGGCCCGCTATCGCTATGAAAACGTCGTAGTCCTTCTTAGCTAGCTCTTCAACCTTCTTCGGATTCCTGTGGGCCGAGGCGACCTCAACGTCGTACTCAACGCCAAACTCGTCGAGAACTGCCGTAACCTTCTCCGCTATATGGGAGTCGCTCCTGCTTCCCATAACCACGAGCACCTTCATGGGCTTCACCGAAAGAAATTGTCCGCGACACTTTATAAGTTTTGCCATTTTAATGTAAAAACAAAGCTTAAAAGTTGTAATTTTTGACAGATAAATGGTGAAGCTCATGAAGGTTCTGCTCGTTGGAGGCGGCGGTAGGGAAAACGCCATAGGTGAGGCCCTCGTAAGGGACGGTGCGGAACTTTACGTGGTTTCAAAGCACAGGAACCCCGGCCTCACTAGGCTCGCGAAGGGCTACGGTTTAGCCAAGGAAACGGACGTCGAGAGGGTTCTCGCCTATGCTGGAAAGTTTGGCGTCGAGCTGGCCTTCATCGGCCCGGAGGCACCACTTGAGAGGGGCATCGTTGATATGCTCGAAGAGAACGGGATTCCAGCGGTCGGCCCGAGCAGGGAGGCGGCGAGGCTCGAAACCGACAAGGCCTTCGCGAGGGCCTTCATGGAGCGCAACGAGATTCCGGGAAGGAAGGCCTTCAGGGTTTTCACAGACGTTACCGAGATGCGCTCGTGGATAGATGACTTCGGGAAGCCGGTCGTGGTGAAGCCAATCGGCCTCACCGGCGGAAAGGGCGTCAAAGTTGTGGGCTACCAGCTGAGGGACAACGAGGAGGCCAAAGCCTACGCCGAGGTGCTGATTAGGAAGGACGGTAGGGTTCTCATCGAGGAGCGCACCGACGGCGTCGAGTTCACCTTCCAGGTCTTTACGGACGGAAAGAAAGTGATTCCGATGCCCCTCGCCCAGGACTATCCCCACGCCTACGAGGACGATAAGGGCCCCATAACCGGCGGCATGGGCTCATACTCATGCGCGAACGGCCTGCTCCCCTTCGTGACGCGCGAGGACTACGAAAAGGCCCTTGAAACTTTGAAAGCGACCGTTGAAGCCATGCGGAAGAACGGAACGCCCTACAAGGGGATCCTCTACGGCCAGTTCATGCTGAGCAAAGATGGGCCCGTTCTCATAGAATACAACGCCCGTTTCGGCGACCCCGAGGCGATGAACGTCCTCCCGCTCCTCAGGACGAGCCTGCTTGAGATCGCTGAGGGAATCGTTGACGGCAACCTCAGGAAGGCGGAGTTTGAGAACAAAGCCACCGTCGTCAAGTACCTCGCACCGAGGGGCTATCCAACGAACCCGGTTAAAGGCGTTAAGGTCGGGGTAGATGAGGAGGCCGTTGTTAAATCCGGGGCTAGGCTCTACTACGCGTCCATTGATGAGAACTTTACGCTCCTCGGTTCGCGCGCCATAGCGGTCGTTGGAATCGCCGAATCCCTCGATGAAGCCGAGAGCATAGCCCAGAATGCCATTGGCCATGTGCGTGGTGAACTGTTCTACAGGCGCGACGTTGGGACGTGGAGAAGCGTGGAGAAGAGAATACGCGTTATGAGGGAGCTCGGAAAGGATTTTGAGCCGAATTTATGCTGAGGTGGTTAAGATGATAAGCCGTGAGGAAATTTTAGGAGTCCTTGAGAGGTACGACCCTGAGAAGATAACCGTCGGCGTCCTCGGAAGCCACTCCGCGCTGGACATAGCCGATGGAGCAAAGGAGGAGGGCCTTCCAGTTTTAGTTGTCGCCCAGAGGGGCAGGCACAGGACCTATGCGGAGTACTTCAAGCTGAGGAAGACGAAGGACGGTTTAACCAAGGGCTTCATTGACGAGGTTATGGTCCTTGAGAAGTTTGCCCAAATCATTGACGTCCAGGAGGAGCTGGTAAGGAGGAACGTAATCTTTGTGCCAAACCGCTCCTTCGTGGTCTACACGGGCATAGACAGGGTGGAGAACGACTTCCGCGTTCCGCTCTTCGGGAGCAGGAACCTGCTTCGGAGCGAGGAGAGGAGCGAGGAGAAGAGCTACTACTGGCTCCTTGAGAAGGCCGGTCTTCCCTACCCGGAGCCCGTTAGCCCAGAAGAGAGTGATGAGGTCGGCCTAGTCATCGTCAAGCTGCCGCACGCAAAGAAGAGGCTTGAGCGCGGCTTCTTCACGGCGGCAAGCTACAAGGAGTTCCGCGAGAAGGCGGAGAGGCTCATCAGGCTCGGCGTAATCACCGAGGAGGACCTCGTGAGGGCCAGAATCGAGCGCTACATCATAGGCCCGGTCTTCAACTTCGACTTCTTCTACTCGCCGATAGATGGGGAGATTGAGCTTTTGGGAATCGACTGGCGCTTCGAGACGAGCCTGGACGGCCACGTGAGGCTTCCGGCGAGCCAGCAGCTGACCCTGCCAGAGCACCAGTTCGAGCCGGAATACACCGTGACGGGCCACGCTTCCTCAACGCTCCGTGAGAGCCTTCTTGAGAAGGTCTTCGACATGGCCGAGCGCTACGTCAGGGCGACGCAGGAGTACTATCCACCCGGAATAATCGGGCCCTTTACGCTCCAGACGGCCGTTGACAAGGATCTCAACTTCTACATCTACGATGTAGCGCCGAGGACGGGCGGTGGAACCAACATCCACATGGCGATGGGTCACCCCTATGGTAACGCCCTCTGGAGGAAGCCGATGAGCACCGGAAGGAGGATTGCCCTGGAGATAAAGCGCGCGGTTGAGCTGGACGAGCTTGAGAAGGTGGTAACGTGAGGTGGTTGAAATGAAGTGGAAGGTTACCGTCATCGTTCGCCTCAAGGAAGGCCTCAACGACCCGGAAGGAAGGGTCATAGGAAACGCCCTCAGGAACCTCGGCTACGCGGTGGAGAACCTTCGCGTTCCCAAGTACTTCGAGTTCGAGCTGGAGAGCGAGAAGCCTGAGCGAGAGGTCGAGGAGATGTGCAGAAAGCTCCTTGCCAACCCGCTGATCCACAACTACGAGTACAGCATCGAACCGGTGAGCTGAGATGGTTAAGTTCGCGGTCATCGTCTTCCCCGGAACAAACTGCGACTTCGAGACGGAGAGGGCCATAAGGAGGGCCGGTGCAGAGGCCGAGCGCGTCTGGTACAGAGCTAATCTCAGGGACTTCGACGGCATCGTTCTCCCAGGGGGATTCAGCTACGCCGACTACCTTAGGGCCGGAGCGATAGCGGCGAGGCAGGAGATAATGGAAGAGGTTAAGGAGTTCGCCCGCGAGGGGAGGCCCGTTCTTGGGATATGCAACGGCTTTCAAATCCTTACCGAGACCGGTCTCCTTCCGGGGGCGCTGAGGCCGAACAGGATACCGCGCTTCCTCTGCAGATGGGTGCACCTCCGCGTTGAAGACACTGAAACGCCCTTTACTACCCTTTACGAGCCCGGCGAGGTTATCAGAATGCCGATAGCCCACGCGGAGGGCAACTACTACGTAGACGACCCCTCTAAGGTCAGAATCGTCTTCCAGTACAGCGACGAAAAGGGCAACGTAACCGAAAAAGCGAACCCAAACGGCTCGGTTCTGAACATAGCCGCCATAGCCAACGAGATGGGCAACGTCCTCGGAACCATGCCCCACCCGGAGCGCGCGAGCGACCGCTTTCTGGGTAGCGAGGACGGCCTGAGGCTCTTCAGGAGCATGGTGGAGTGGGCGAGGAGGTGATGGAATGTTCCCCCACGAGGAGAAGCTCATCCGTGAGAGGCTTGGGAGAGAGCTTAACGAGCTCGAATGGGCTATGCTCGAAGTTATGTGGAGTGAGCATGCCTCATACAAGTCGAGCAGGCCGTGGCTGAAGCTCCTGCCGACCGAGAACGAGCACGTGATTCTGGGCCCCGGTGAGGACGCTGGAATAATCAGGTTTGACGATGAGACCTGGATAGCGGTTGGAATCGAGAGCCACAACCACCCCTCAGCTGTGGAGCCCTACGGTGGAGCGACGACGGGCGTCGGTGGAATCGTCAGGGACATACTCTGTATGGGTGCAAGGCCGATAGCTTTGCTTGACCCGATACGCTTCGGACCATTGGAAAAGGAGCGGAACCGGTATCTCTTTGAGCACGTCGTCAAGGGCATAGCCGACTACGGCAACAGGATAGGTGTCCCGACGGTCGGAGGAGAAACCGAGTTCGATGAGAGCCTCGATAATTACACCCTCGTCAACGTTGCCTGCGTTGGGATTATGAGGCCCGAGCACCTCGTCCACAGCTACGTCACCGAGTCCGGTCTCAAACTCATCCTTGTCGGTAACAGAACCGGGAGGGACGGGATTCACGGCGTCACCTTCGCCAGCGAGGAGCTGGGCGAGAACGCGGAGGAGGAAGACCGCTCCGCGGTGCAGATTCCCGACCCCTTCACGGAGAAGCTCCTAATCGAGGCGACGCTCGAAGCGGTTTACACTGGTAAAGTGAAGGCTCTAAAAGACCTTGGCGGTGGCGGTTTAACCTGCGCCGCCTCCGAGATGGCAGGGAAGAAGGGCTTCGGCGCGGTAATCTACGCCGACAGAGTTCCCCTCCGCGAGCCGGGGATGAGCGTTACCGAGGTAATGATTTCCGAAAGCCAGGAGAGAATGCTCTTCGCGGTTAGTGAAGCCGACGTCGATGCCCTCGGAAAGATTTTCGAGAAGTACGGCCTTGAGTGGACGGTTGTTGGGGAGGTCGTTGAGGAGCCTCGCTTTATCATCTACTGGAAGGGCGAGAAGGTCGCTGACATGCCCATCGAGCTCCTAACGAACGTTCCAACGATAGAGTGGGAGATGAAGCCCTACAGCATCGAAAAGCCTGCTGAGACGCCTGACGTCCCCTTCGAGAGGGCCTTCAACCTCGTCTGGAGCAGTCCGAACGTCCTGAGCAAGCGCTGGGTCTGGGAGCAGTACGACCACGAGGTTCAGGGGAGGACCGTCCTCAAGCCCGGGAGAGACGCCGCCGTCCTGAAGCTCAACGACGAGTACGGCCTGGCCTTCGTTGCCGACGGAAGTCCAAACCACAGCCGCCTCAACCCCTACCAAGGTGCGATGGGTGCCGTCGCTGAAGTCGTCAGGAACCTCGTGGGCGTTGGAGCTGAACCCTTGGCCTTGGTGGACAACCTCAACTTTGCCTCGCCCGAGAGGCCCGATGTTTACTGGAGCTTCGCCGAGACGGTGAGGGGGCTGGCCGACGCTGCCAAGGCCTTTGGCCTGGCGTACGTCAGCGGCAACGTCAGCTTCTACAACGAGATCGTTAACAGGCCGATAAAGCCGACCCCCGTCGTTGCCGGCCTCGGGAAGGTAAAGCTTGAGGAAATTCCGGAGATGGGGCTGGAAGAGGGCCTGCTCATCGCGGTGGTCGGCTTCACAAGGCCTGAACTCGGCGGTTCAGAACTTTACAGGGTCTTTGGAGTCGAGGGCGGCTTTGCCCCCCGTGTAAACCTTAAGGTGGAGAGGGCCAACGCCGAGGGGATTCTGAAGGCTATACGGAAGGGTCTCGTTAGGGCGGTGCACGATGTGAGCAGGGGAGGAATAGCAGTGGCGCTCGCTGAGATGGCCCTATCTGGAAACACGGGCTTCACGGCAGACCTCTCAAAGGTTCCCACCGAAACTTCTAACCCAATCGAGGTCGCCTTCAGCGAGAGCCACTCCCGCTATATCGTGGCCTTCCCGGAGGAGAACCTCGATGCACTTAATGCCATCTTCAGGGACTTCGCCGTCATCGGAAGGGCCGGCGGAAAGGAGGCGGCCTTCCTCTGGGACGGAAGGGAGCTCCTCCGGAAGCCCCTCGAAGAGCTCAGGGCAATCCATGAGTCCCTGCCAAAGCTTCTGGGTGAGGAGGAATGAGGGTAGCGACCTATGCCTCCCACTCCGCCCTCCAGATTTTGAAGGGGGCAAAGGACGAGGGTTTAGAGACGGTGGCCTTTGGAAACCCCCGCGTTAAGCCCCTCTACACGCGCTACTTCCCTGTGGCGGACTACTTCATTGGGGGAACCTATCCGGAGGAAGAGCTGCTTGAGTTCGATGCGGTCGTCATACCAACCGGTTCCTTCGTCGCCCACCTCGGAATCGAGCTTGTTGAAAAAATGCGCGTCCCCTACTACGGCAACAAAGAGGTGCTGAAGTGGGAGAGCGACAGGAACCTCGAGAGGAAGTGGCTCGAGAGGGCAAAGCTCCACCTCCCGAGGGTTTACGAGGACCCAGACGACATAGAGGGGCCGGTCATAGTCAAGCCCTTCGGCGCGGGCGGTGGAAAGGGCTACTTTTTGGCCAAGAGCCCCGGGGACTTCTGGAAGAAAGCCGAGAGGCTCGGCATCAGGGACAAAGAAGACCTTGGAAGGGTTCAGATTCAGGAGTACGTCCTCGGCGTCCCGGTTTATCCCCACTACTTCTACTCGAAGCTCAACCGCGAGCTGGAGCTGATGAGCATAGACAGAAGGTATGAGTCCAACGCCGACGCGATAGGAAGGATCCCGGCCAAAGAGCAGCTCGACCTCGAAATTAACACCAACTACACGGTGGTGGGCAACATACCGCTCGTTCTCAGGGAGAGCCTGCTGATCGATATTATCGAGGCCGGCGAGAGGACGGTCAAGGCTGCCGAGGAGCTGATGGGCGGCCTGTGGGGGCCGTTCTGCCTTGAGGGTGTCTTCACAGAGGAGCTGGACTTTGTGGTTTTCGAGATTTCCGCGAGGATAGTGGCGGGAACGAACCCCTTCGTCCACGGCTCGCCCTACAGCTGGCTCCGCTATGACGAACCCGTTAGCACGGGGAGGAGAATCGCGATGGAGCTGATGCAGGGATTAGAGGAGGATCGGCTCGATGAAATTTTGACGTGAAACTGTCTAATTTCCGCTCGGATAGGTTTATAAATTGACGTCCGAATGGTTGGCAAAAAGGTGGTGCTCATGTGGGAGAGGTTCATCGAGGAGAAGGTTGAGGAGATAAGGAATACGGTCGGTGACGGGAAGGCCATAATAGCCCTCTCCGGCGGCGTTGACAGCTCGGTCGCAGCGGTGCTTGCTCACAAAGCGATTGGCGACAGACTCCACGCCGTCTTCGTGAACACCGGCTTCATGAGGAAGAACGAGCCAGAATTCGTCGTCAAGACCTTCCGCGACGAGTTCGGGCTCAACCTGCACTACGTCGACGCCGGCGAGCGCTTTTTCAGAGAGCTCAAAGGCGTAACCGATCCGGAGGAGAAGAGGAAGGTAATCGGCAGGGTCTTCATTGAGGTCTTCGAGGAGGTGGCTAGAGAGATTGACGCACAGTTCCTCATTCAGGGAACCATAGCCCCGGACTGGATTGAGAGCAAGGGCAAAATCAAGAGCCACCACAACGTTGGAGGTCTGCCCGAGAGGCTCAACCTCAAGCTCATCGAGCCGCTCCGCGACCTCTACAAGGACGAGGTCAGGGAGCTTGGCAGGGAGCTCGGCCTCCCGGAGAAGATATACAACCGCATGCCCTTCCCGGGGCCGGGTCTTGCCGTCCGTGTCCTTGGTGAGGTTACTCCGGAGAAGGTCGCCATCGTCAGGGAAGCCAACGCCATAGTCGAGGAGGAAATCGAGAGGGCCGGGCTGAGACCCTGGCAGGCCTTCGCCGTTCTGCTGGGAGTGAAGACCGTCGGCGTTCAGGGCGACATAAGGGCCTACAAGGAAACGATAGCGGTTCGCGTCGTTGAGAGCCTCGACGGCATGACGGCAAATGCCATGAACGTCCCCTTCGAGGTCCTCCAGAGGATAGCCTTCAGGATAACGAGCGAGATTCCCGATGTTGGAAGGGTGCTCTACGACGTCACCAACAAGCCTCCGGCGACGATCGAGTTCGAGTGAGAACCTTTATTTATTTTCGGGGAGAATTTAAAGCGGTGGGAGCATGGGCGAGATCATCGAGGTGGTTTACGAGAACGGGGTTCTGAAGCCCCTCAAGCCACTCAAGCTGAGGGAGGGACAGAGGCTCAGGGTGAGGATATACCGCGGGGACTTCCTTGAGCTGGCCAGGGAGATGAGGGGAGAACTCACGAGGGAGCGCTTTGAGGAGGACCCGACTGATTACCTCCTGCGCCTCAGGGAGGAGGAGACATGAGGGTCGTCATAGACACTTCCGTGGTTTTTCACCTGTTTTCCAGCTTTTACCCGGAAAGGACCGAGGTTGCAGAGAGGGTCATCAAACTTGCCCAGGAGGGCGTTCTTGAACTGTACTCTCCCCGTTTGGGTGAAGTGGAGTTCGTGGCGGTTCTTTCGAGGTACTTCGACCGCGAGCGGGTCGAGAGGGCGTTGGACTACTACGGCGAAATCGTCGTGTGGGTTCCCGAGGAACTGCTCATTGAAGACCTTCGGGAGGTTGCATTTCAGACCCATCACAAGGCCTCGGACATATACTTCATCGCAACCGCCCGCTACCTGGGAGCGGTTCTAGTGACGAACGACAAAAAGATGGTCGGGCTGGCCAAATCCCTCGGCTTACGGGCCTTCTACCTGGTTGATGAGCACGATGAGTTTTTCAAATTCTTGGAGGTGGTGAAATGATAGTCATAATGGACAACGGCGGGCAGTACGTTCACAGGATTTGGCGAACCCTGAGGTACCTCGGCGTCGAGGCGAAGATAATCCCGAACACGACGCCGCTTGAGGAGATAAAGGCGATGAAGCCGAAGGGCATAATCTTCTCCGGCGGGCCGGACATAGACAGGACCGGCAACTGCTCTGCTGTTCTTGAGCACTACGACGAGTTCAACGTCCCGATCCTCGGCATCTGCCTCGGTCACCAGCTGATAGCGAGGCACTTCGGGGGGAAGGTCGGCAGGGGTGAAAAAGCAGAGTACAGCCTCGTCGAGATCGAAATAGTCGAGGAGGACGACATCTTCCGCGGGCTTCCGGAAAAGTTGAGGGTCTGGGAGAGCCACATGGACGAGGTGAAAGAGCTGCCACCTAACTTCAGGCTCCTCGCGAGGAGCGAGACCTGTCCGGTTGAGGCCATGAAGCACGAGAGCCTGCCCATCTACGGCGTCCAGTTCCACCCGGAGGTTGCCCACACGGAGAGGGGAGCGGAGGTTTACAGGAACTTCGCCAGGCTCTGTGGGGAGCTCAGCTAGTCGGTCCTCTCCTCATTTTTCTCGGCAACGGGTTCTTTCCTCATCGCCCCTTATTTTCAAATGCGCGGCGTTGCTTAAACGTTACTCCTTACGATGCGCGATTGCAAGTCCGAAAACTTTTTAAGGTTCCATGTATTACTATCAACGGTGATAGATTGGGGTACACTATCTACTACCGCGTTGAGATCCTCGATTGGGAAGGATTCCGGAAATTCATCGCCAGAACCTGCGAAGGGCTTGGATTCCGGATAATCATGGAGAACGAGCGCGTTCTAATCCTCCCCGAGTGCTCTGGCACCGAACCCCTGGAGATAATGAGGAATGGGGAAGGCTTTGTGAAGACCAACCTCGTTGAGCCCTGCCACTCGATTTTCCTTCTGATTCTTCACTCGGTTTCTTCCTTCGGCTCGGTTGAGCTGTGGGAGGACTGACCAAGGTACACCTCGAGTATCCTGATCGGAACCGCGCCCCTAAGCTTCCTGTCCTCGACCAAAAGCTTAACGACCCTTCCCACTGCGAGGTCCTCCACGGCGTCAACCCAGTAGTGACCCGGCTTGACGTTTGCCGCTATGTCGTCGTGGACGAAGACTCTTACGAGGTCTCCCTTTACTTCCTCCACGATGCCGTAGGTGTAGTCCCTTCCGTATCTCTGCTTGAAGTACCAGCGGAACGCCATCACCGCTGCGAAGACCATCAGGAGGTAGCCATAGTAGTAGTAAACCGAGGTAGCGACCCTTCTCACGAGGGTGTAGCCAAGGAACGCGGCCAGGGTTACGGCCGAGATTCCGTAGTAGAAAGCCCGATATGGCTCGGGGTCTATGAAGAAGCTCCAGTTCTTGGCGAGTGTGTACCTGATGTACAGGAAGTACAGCCCTCCAAACACCGTTATCCAGATGGGGTTCAGCCGGAGGAGGAGCATTGCCAGATTGGCAAAGAGGTAAAGGAGAAACGCCACCTGCAGCCTTAAGCTTAGGAACTCGTGAACCGTCAGCGGTTTTTTGGTGAGCCTCTTCATCAGACTGAAGTCCGGTGGCCTTTCCCCGGGAGTGGGAAAAAGAAATGCCCTGACCTTGGCACCGGCTGAGTACACCGATTCACCAATGCGGTAGAGGAAATCTTCCAGCCCCATGATTTCACCTCTTCAGCAGGTCGTTCGCTCCTTCAGCTCCAAAGATGGCAGTGGCTGTTTCGTAGTCCATGAAGAACGGAACTTCCAGAGGATTACCGAGCACCGTGTTCACGTCGTCCGGATAGGCGTAGGAGATGCCCCATATGCGGTATCCCTGCCCTGTTATGGAGGCTCCCTCTTTGAAGTAGTAGTTGAGGAAGTTGTAATCCACGCTGGAAACGCCCTCCTCCGGGTTCTTCTGGAGGTCGCTGAACAGGTTGTACAGTTTCTCATCGTAGGTTCTGTAGGGAACCATGAAGCTGACGAGGCCTATCGGGTAGTACTCGTCACCGTACTTTATCCCGAGCTCGTCCTGCATCTCCATTGAGAGCCTGAAGTAGTTGGCGTGGTTGTCGTCGCTGTTCTCCAGCCTCTCAAAGAAGGACCAGCCGGAGTAAGTTCCGAAGTACTTCATATCCATCACGCACTCCACGAAGGGCTGGAGATCGTAGGCTTTGGAGTTGTAGGTGGCTGTGGTTTCGGGGGCTGTTTCAACGCCCGAGGAGGTTATCTGGGCTGGTTTGACGGGGTAGTAGTTGCCGAGGCCTATTACTATCCAGTCAAAGTACGCATCGTTGTCGCGGGTGTTATCGATGACGATTCCGACCTTCAGGCTATCCGCGGGATACCCCGACACAGAGGTTTCGACGCGATTGATGGAACCCGTGGAGGATATGCGCGCAAAGGATAGTTCAACATTGCCGTTGGAGGGTGTGAAGTTCACCTCATAGCGGTAGGTGTATGAGGTGTAGGTTGGAGCGCTTGACGTCGAGACCAGGCTGTCCCCCCAGTCCTTCAGTATTCCCAGGAAATCGCCGCCGTGATCCTCACTGGTGGCGCTCGTGTCGTCTATGAACTGAAGGCTGTTGGATATTGCGTGGTTTGTTATATCGTACGACAGCTTATCGTCGTCTATCAGCTTCCTGACGAATATCCAGTCGTAGGTTGCTCCCCTGTCTTCGTCTTCGCTGTCTATGACTAGGAATATGTATTTCAGGTAGGAGTAGAGGGTCTTGTAGGTTTCATCGTAGTTGTTGGTAACGTCTCTCGTGAAGTCCGTGAAGCTCGCGCTGGTGTTGTAGATTTCCTTGACTTCATAGGTGTGGTAGTCGTAGTCTCTGTTCGAAACCTGCCCGTCGTCGAGGTCGTCGTTGTCATACCACCAGTTTTCTATCCACCAGGTTCCAGAGTATCCCCATTCCACCCAGTGAATTGCCATGGGATCGTTCCCGCTGTTTATATCATCGGTGAAGAGTTGTTCGGCTATGTAATATCTAGCCCGCCGATTCGCCCCTACCAATCTGATCCAACCGTCCCACACTCCAATTCCAGCGTTCCAGTCCCTTCTGGAATCAAAGTTTGGCTTCATTCTGAACCTGACCGCAAAGTCGTATGTTATGTCCAGCGGGTCCTTGTTCACCATCGCAAACAGTGAATCTCCCCCGTCTATAGTTACTGTCCCCGTACCTTCTGGGTTCAAACTAACCCCTGCCCCCTGGTCGTGGGGGTCGATTATCCACTTTGAAAGGGTCTCGTTAAAGTCATCGAAGAAGGGGAACACGGCCTCGCCGTTGCCCCTGCGGTAGGTTCCGGTGTTGTACCTGATGTAGAAGGTTCCCGGCAGATCCCCACGTATCCATATGAGGGCGCCGTCGTCGTTCCAGTACTCTATCCAGAACGGCAGGGGAGACGTCATCTCCGGGTCGGAGTACACTTCAATCTGGGCCTCGTTCAGGTCGTTATGGAGGATCACCTGGGCTATCGTGGAATTTAAGTGCACGGGTATCTGAACGTCCCTGGCGTTTGAGGGGTAGTTCACTCTGATCCTGAGGTACCCTTCCTGCACGATCGCCTCAGGCTCCACCTGTGCCCCCGCGTCGAAGTCCCTCACCGCCCTTTCAGGGGCCATCTTGAACCTGATGAAAAAGCTCCCGCTGAGGGTGTCGAGAGTCTGGAGGACGAGCTTCTCCGCACCGGCGGGAACCACCACGTTGCCGTTTCCGTCCAGGTACGCCCCGCCCGGATTCTCCCAGAGTGCGGAGTTCGGGGCTGAACCTGCGCTGCCATCAAAAGTGTCTATCAGCCAGAACATCTGGTCCACGTTATACCCGGTAGTTGCCCGGGCTGGGTCGTCGGTGAAGTATATTGAGTAGGTAGTTCCGGTGGACTTTATCCAGATCCAGGCGTAGGTGCTTCCCCAGTACTCTATCCAGAAATCCACCTGGCCGCAGTTGCCATTTCCGTCGTATATTACCAGCGATGCCATGTCTTCCGTGGCGTATATGCCTGGGAACATCGAGGTAGGGACCTTCAGGAGAACGAGGCTTCCCTGGGGTGTCCAGGGTATTGTGATGTTAACCCTCCATTTGTAGGAAGCGTCGCACCAGTTGCTCGAGCTGGTGTCGCTGAAGACCAAGACTCCAAGATCCCCCGTTTTAAAAACCTTAGATGGGTCCACCGGGTCCCCTCCAGGCTGGAATACCGTCCCGTTCAGGAAGGGAGTACCATCGGAGGGGCTTCCTGACTTCAAAACGTACGCGTGGGCGTCGGCGTTGGGATAGGTTGGACCGAAGAAGATGTAATCCAGATCTGGGGCGCTCTTGTATATCCCGGCCACGTGGTCCCTGTCGCTGTTGCCGTTGCCGTAGAGAACCTTCATCGGCCTGTCTATGAGCTCGGGATAGGTGTAGTTGCAGGGCTGAATGGAGCGGAAGTACCTTCCGTTCGTGAGGGCCGAGAACATCGGATCCTCGAGATCCTGTATGGAGATTATGGAGTAAACGTACCCTTTTCTCGGGATCTGCCCTTCATAAATAACATTGCTGGCCGAGTCGTATATCTTAACGTTCTCCAGTCTGGCCCTTATGACGATCCTGAATGAGTCAAGGGGGGCAACGGTTATGTCCACGTTGTTGATGAGGAAATCCCTCAGCTCGCGGTCGCTCATCGTCTGGAGGTCTGTCAGGGGGGTGTTGCTTATCTCCATCGTGTAGCCCTGCTTTTTCAGTTCGGTGGAGACGTTTATCAGCCACTTCTTCAGCGTTTGATCCTTCATTATCTTGTCCACGTAGCTCTGGGAGATTCCACTGGCCTCTTTAAAGAGCACCAGGTCACGAATGGTGACGTTGGCGGGGCTGGTCTGGGGATCGAGGAAATTGCCAGTGCTGGCTATGTAATCAACGACCGTGACCAGGGCCCTCTTTCCTGATATTTCCAGGGCCCTTTGGAGGTCCAGCTCGACGTACGATACGACTCTATATGTTCTCTCAACCTGCATTCTCTCGCTCTGGGCGAAGATTATCTGGGAGGAGACGTCCTCGTAGGTGGCGAGGAGGAGCATCAGGGGTATGATTAGGAGTATGACCGTGGAGTTTATGATGTAGGCTCTCCTTCTCATCAGCCTTCCCTCCAGACGCGAAGGGTTATCGTTATCGGTTCAAAGAGTCCAGGTATGTTTCCCATTGAGACGAAGTCGATCCTGACACTCTCGGGCAGGTCCACGTCTATAGGATTCTCCCTGGAGCCGTCGAAGGGTTCGCTCTTCCATTCGTCGGGGTTTTGGTCGTTTTCATAGTTCAGCTTCTCGAACAGCCTGAGTATCGCGTCGTCCACCGCGTATCTGGTGGGATCGAGTTCATCTATAGATATGTCCTTGTATGGAGGGTCGCCTATGAGGATCGTTCTGGGCTCGCTGCTGGGCCCGTAGTAGTACTGGAGGCGGTAGCCCTGGTAATCGGGGTATCCCTGGAGGGCCTTGGGGAACACCTCGCCGTAGCCCGCGTAACCCTCGATGAAGTACTTGATTATTCCTCTGGTGGCACCCTCCCTGTAAGAAGTCCCACCCTCGTTCACTCCAACGGACAGGGTGGCGGTGAAGGTGTTGTCGCCTTCCCTCATCATCCAGTCGAACATCTTGGTGTAGGCTATCCTTATGGCATACCTCCCGTTGGGACCCGAGTAGAACTCCTCCCCGTTCTCCTCAAGGGTCTGGGTGGTGGAGCTGTCAAAGCAGTAACCGACCCACAGGTCCGCATACCAGGGAATAGCCTTGGAGGGAAGAGTGTACGAGACGCTCATGCTCTTGTACGTTTGAACGCCGCAGTGGTAACCCGTGGGGTCGCTGTATGTGGGGTCGTTATAGTCCACGTATATGGATAGGGGTATGCTGTATCTTGAGGTGACGACCTTTGAAATGTAGCCAATCTTAACGTACGAATCGGGGTATCCGTAGAGAACCCTCTCGCGCACACCTCCGCAGTCGTTGCAGGGGTACGAGTCCGAGCTGGCGCCTCCGTAGTAGAAATGCTGCTTATCATCATCGTATTTGGCGTCCACGGCGATAACGAAGTCGAAGACCATCTTTGAGAGGTCCTCGTAGGTTATCCCGTAATCATCGAGGGCGTCCGCTATAGTACTGTTCGTGAACTCCACCGTCTCGATGGAATTGGGATCAACCCTCTTCTCTGCTAGGAGGTAGAGGTTTCCGCCGAGACCGTAGTAGAGCCTGACGACTTCGGCGCCCTCAACCTTGAACTTCATGTCGATAGATGTAATGTTTCCGGGGACAAAGTTTTCCAGGAGGTACATGAAGCCCGTGTAGCTGGAGGTTATGTTGTAAACCTTCACCAGTCCGGGATCATCGACGTTGAGTGAGTTGGACTTATAGTTCACGTAGATCGTGGTACCGCTACCTATTCCTATCTCTCCCGCGTAGCCGTCTTGGGCCTTGTAATCCCGGAAGACCATCTTCACCTCGTTATCGCCTGGGACGAGGTACCTCTCGAGGTTCGGGGCGTTGGGCTCTGAATAGGTCAGCGTCACCTTCTGCCCGTTTATGTACACGTCCTCTTCCTCGTAGAGCCTGTGTATGAAGTTGCCGTCGGCCTCGTATATGGAATCCTCATCTACTGCCGGAATGTTTATCTTCCTCGTGACCGTCAGGGTGTTGCTTGTACCATCACTCGACTCCGCCGCGGCGAGAACCCTGAACCAGCCGAAGAGGTCGCTCCTCGTGTACTCCGCCTTGGTCAGAAACGCCCTCGCCATATAGCCCCTGGGGGTCTGGTTGTAGGCGTAGCCGCTTATTATGAGGGTGGCGGGAATTACGTCGGGTGAGGCAGAGGAGTCGGAGCCGGTCTTTTTAAGGTACGGGCTGGTGTAGTCGTTTATCATCATCTCGTAGTTGTAGCCCTTCAGGGTGTTGTTGAGTACGTAACCCATTATTATCTCGGCCTTGTGTTTAAAATCGACTTCAGGATAGAGCGGGTCGGTGGCCCAGTAAGTTGAGACTATGTCTATCGGCGACATGTCCGGAGTCACGAGTGTTGTGTTGATGACCGGGTCGGTTCCGCTCATCCACTCCTCCAGCTTCTCCGGCGGCACCAGTTCTCTCAGCGGTACTGTTCTAAGCATCGTTAGCGTGTCCTCGGCCATGTACTTGCTCTGGGAGCGCATGTAGGTTGAGTAGACCTGGCTTGACGTGCTCGTGACCTGGACCATGCTGACCACGAACATGGTTACCAGGAGTACTGCGAGGACCGCGTCCAGGGTGAACACGAAACCCCGTCTCCTCATGAGTCATCCCACACGCTGAGTCTTAAAACTGCCAGGCTCACCTGGGGTTTCATCAGGGTGTTTATCCCGTTGAGGTCGATGAACTGCATAACGTTGACGTCCTTCATCTTGTAAACCCACACGTAGATGTCAAGGCTCTCGCCCTGCTTCACCGTGGTCAGGAAGTCGTTCCAGGGTATGACGATGTAATCCGGGCTGGGGGAGGAGTAGTAGTGCACCACGTTGTTTCCGTTGATGGTCTGGTTGATTATGGCCTTCATGGTGGGATCCTCCTCGGTGCGGTACGCGGCGAGGACGGAGTAGCCTGAGACGTTGGTGCCCCTGAGCCACGCCACGAGCACGACGTAACCCGGGTCGGAGAACTCTATCTTGAAGCTCATGTAGTCTGGAACCGTCGTGGTTAGAGTGCCCACGTACATCTCCTTTGGAAGGTCGGAGGGGGTCACGGTATACTGGCTTGAGTATATCATCTTGCTCATCGGCACGCGCCTCTCGGAGTAGGTCACCCAGGGCGACCTGTCCATCGAGGCCTTTATTTCGTCAGGATCGTTTACAAACTCGCCGTTAATCAGGGTGATGTTGTAATCGGCGTGAACGACTTCCGTAGCGTAGATGTACTTTATCACCAGATCGGACGAGGAAACCCCGCCCTGCTGTCCCCACCAGACCGTGCCTTCCCAGGTCGTCCTCACCTGCTGGCCCTGGCGGTGGTAGGGTATCCAGAGCTCGTAGGTACCGTTGTCAAGCTTTGCCCAGCCTATCAGGAGGTAGCCGGTCTCCACCTCTATGTGAACCGTGACTCCTGTGGGTATCTCGTAGTTCACCGGCCCGCCGGGACTTCCCCCACCTGGAACATCAACCCTCACGCTTCCACCTTCGATGAGCTTGAAAACGAAGGTCTCGCCGGCACTGATGTTTATCACGTTGGGAATGTTTCCAACACCCTCAAGGTCCACCCTCTCGGGGTCTATCCACTCCGCGTATATGCCCCTCCCATAGGCGTATCCCCTGACTGGGGTTATGGAGAGGTGTCCTCCTGAGGGGACATCAACCGAGCCTTCCGTGGTGGGTGGCACTACTGTGACGTCGCCCTCGATCTCGATTCTGGTAAGGAAAAAGCCCAGGCTGAAGTCCTTCCCGAGGCTGAGGTTTGAGAGCGCCTCCTTGAGAGCCTCGTCGTTGTTCTGGTACGCCTCGTTCAGGGCCTCGATTTTGTTGTAGTCAATTGTGTCGGGGTAATCTGGGTTTTCCAGTCCTAGCTGTACCATAGATGAGGGATTGGTCTCCCAGTTGTCCGGGCTTCCGGGGGTTTTCATTATCAGATCGAGCATGTTGTCGCCTATGTTGCTTCTCTCGTACCAGCCTACCATCGTGGTTATCTCGTTCTTCATTGCCGTCGAGGTCGTGCTGACCATACCGAGGATCATGATCACTATTATCAGTGAGAGCATCGCGTCCAGCGAAAGTACCTGTCCCCTCCTTCTCATGCTCTCACCACACTCACGACTATTACCACCTCTCGCCCCCCATAGTATAGGGTGTCCCCAACGAGCCTCGCGTTGCCGCTCTCGGCGAGGTCGCTGATTATGAATGCCCTTATCGTTCCGGCTATCGCGTCGTCCCCGAGGTCAATCTTTCCCGAGTACTCTATTATGATGCCTACCGTTATGGTGTCCTCGCTCTCGCTGGAGGTCACTCCCACAACACGGAATGCCTTGTAAGTGTAGTTGGACTCCGTTATGATTGCGTTGAGGATTCTTTGGGGATATCTATCTGTCGTGACTCCAGAGTTCAGGTAGGCGCAGGCGCTCGCGGCCGAGTTCTTAACGTAGGCCACTACCGTGGCCGTGTCGCTTTCCTTAATATAACCGGGTGTCATCAAGGCTATGCCGGTGAGGATTATGCCCACGATGAAGAGCACCTCAATGGCCGTCTGTCCCCTACGGCGACGTCTGGATTTCAACATACGTCACACCCCCTTCCTCTCGCGCGACGATCCAAACCTCGTCGGTATCCTGATTTAACTGCACCGAGCTGTCGGTGTATATGGGCACCGGGCTCTTCTGGACCACCGTGTACGTATTCCCTCCGATGATACCTATGACCGTTATTGTGTCGTCATCGGCGTTCAGTCTGATTACTATCCCCTCCCCGCTCTTGAGGGGGAACGGTGAGGTTTTCCTCACGCTGAACCCGTCCCCGGAGGCGTATACCTTGGCCACGGTGTCCCTGATGTCCACAGAGAACACCTTGAGCCTCGCGGTCACGTCAAAGGTTTCGGCGTTGCCCTTCTCGCTCGTGGCTATGTAGACCACGTTGAGCATCGTTATCATCACAAGCGTAACTGCGAACAGAAAGTCAAGGCTTATCTGGCCCTTTCTCATCTTCACCCACCGGGGTTGATGTTTATCGTGATTTCCAGGTAGCTGCCGACGACGGCGGCGCTCCAGTCCTCGTCCCTGCTCGGGTCCCACTCAACGATTATCCTGATGGACTTTGAAGGGAGACCGTCTGGGAACAGTATTCCCTTTCCCTTAGAAGTGTAGGGCATCTCCGTCGTGACCGTGTTCTTCTCGGCGCCGTTCGCGTCTTCCGTTATGAGGTTGTCACCGACTCCCACGAACACCAGGTTGCCGGACGACCCGACGCTCACCTTGGCCGAGCCAAAGGCCTTCTGGAGGTAGTCGGGCTCGGCCAGGTAGGTTACCTTTGCGTATGTGGTAGATTTCGCCCCAGGCCCCTGGGCGTAGACCTGCGCTATCGTACCTGCTATCGCATTGGCGAGGCTTTTCTCCTCGAGGAGCACCTGCATCTTGAGGGTTTCCGTTGATGTTGATCCTTCCTTGAACGTCACGCTGTTCACGGAGTACAGCATAAGCACGAGCATTATTCCAAACACGAGCATAAACTCCAGCGAAACCTGACCACGTCTCACTAACCTCATCTTTCTCCCCTCACTATCGGTATATCTTTGAACATCTATTTAATGGTTGCCCCTGGAGTTTTCGGCCCGTACCACTGCGAAAAGCCCCGTTCTGAGTTTCCTGGTTTCTATTCCAAAGTAATCCCCACTGAAAAGCTTGAACTTGTAACGCTCCGGGTCGAGACCGTGCTTATTGACGAGGGTTCTAAGCTCGTCTATGAAGAACTGGGTGAGTTCATGGTAGATTAGGTCAAAGCGCTCCCTGCTCGAATCCCGAATGAAAACTGCCAGCGGGAGGATTGAGAGGCCGAGGAGAAAGTACGGCTGGCCCGTGAGGGCCGAGACAACTACGGAAGCGGTTACAACGACGCTCAGAATGGTATAGCCAATTTTCTCTAGCCTCTTTAGTTTTTTTATCTCCTTCACCTTCCGCTCCCAGATGTCAAGCAGAGCGGGGTTGTAGAAGTCGAAGGCGGTGTGGCGCTTCCCCTTCGCCATTCTCTCCCTTATCAGGTCGTCCCAGTCGTCCTTGTAGTAGATGACCTCGCCGTGGAGCTTTGCCCGCTCGGCATCGAGGGAGGAGATTATCCTTATTATGTCCTCAGCACTCTCGTGGGCAATGTGGGAGTAAACTTCTCTCTCATCGAGGTCCAGCGCCGCCTCCACGGAGTCCCTGACGACCTCGCTCATTCCCCTCCCTCCCCCGCTTCGTCCTCAGCGGGATAGATGTCGTCGAAGTCGGGCAGGCCGCTCAGGAGCTCTCTCTTCCTAGTCTCTGCCTCCTCCTTGGCCTTCATGAATGACTTGGCGTAGTTCTTGGCGGTCACTATTATCTCCTCGATGCTCCTGCTCTCGTAGATTCCGCTCAGCAGGGTCACCACCTCGACCTCCCTCTCCCTGGGGTCAGGATAGAAGCCCCTGAAAATCTGCTTGCCCCTTATCTTGTTGGTGAGGTAATCCAAGGCCTCAAAGATGTCGCCGGCTTTCAGAACCTCCGGTGGACCGTGGACGGCGACGAGGCCGTAGAGGGCCGATTCGATGTTTGCGTCTAGGTAAAGGCCTTCGCTCTCGAACGACCTGATGATGAGCCTTGACAGGCTCTTGACCTTGCCTGCATCTGCCTTTGCGTAGCCGACCGTCGCGAAGCTTCCGAAGGCCTTGAGGACGAACTTCAGATCGCTGGCATCGAGGGTCTGTTCGCCAGGGACATCGACCAGGGCCAAAAGCGAGGCTATGCGCTCTACTATCGTGTAGTTGATTCTCTCGTAGGCATGGCTTATGTCGTCGTTGCCCTCCTTGAGCTTGTTGTTGTCTATGGCTATTATCGAGTCCGCTATCTTGGAGAGCTTATCTATCGTTATGGCGGCGTTGATGGTAGGCCTTATGCCCTCCTCCCTGAGGGGGAGTGCCCCAATAGCAACGACGAGTGAATCCGGGTACTCCTCCTTGAGGGCCTCCGCCAGAACCGGCGTTCCTCCAGCTCCAGTACCTCCACCGAAGCCGAAGGTGAGGAAGAAGATGTCCACGTCCTCATAGCCGATTATCGAGCCTATCTTCCTCATCACCATCGGAAGGTCCCTCTTCATTGCCTCCCTTCCGAGGAGGGGGTTAGCGTTGACGCCCTTTCCGCCCGTTATGCTCTCGCCTATGAGTATCCTCCTCTCCGCCGGAATGTGTTTGAGGTACTCGAGGTCGCCCCGGGAGGTGTTTATCGCAAGCGCCTCAAAATCAACGAGAGAAAAGAGGTCGGCGATTTTAGTTCCGCACTGGCCGACCCCGATGATTAGAGCCCTCACTTCCCTATCACCCCACCACTATTACTCTCACCCTACCGTTCTCGCTGACGAAGACCATTGCGCTTCCGCCTATGTACTTGATGAATCCGGTTGTGAAGATGTCCCTAACTGTCTCCTCGCCTCCCTGCCCGTAGAGGACGAAGAGAACAACTCCTTCTGGCGTCTTGCCGGGTATCAGGGCAACCGACCCGTTCATCGGGACGGTGACGTTGCCGACGGTGACGTTATCGCTGCCGATGTGGAATGGCAGGTAGGGGTTGTAGGGTCTTATGCTGTAGTCGCCGAAGTTGGCTATGACTATGTAGCTACCATCGCCGATCTCGGTGCCGTTGGAAGCAATGAAACCGCCGCTGAAGGCGTCGTTCAGGTAGTCCACTATCTCCGCCACGCTCTCGTTCTCCATCTCGGGGGCAATGACCTCAAAGAGGTCGGTGTCCATGTATGCCCTCACGTCGTTGAGGCTGACCGGGGGTATGTACTGGAAGCGGCTGAGGTAGAGTATCGCGCTGGCGGTTTCTATGGGTTTGTTCCTTATCAGCCCGCTGTCCCTGGCGTTCATCACGAAGTCAAGGGTCTCGGAGGTGTAGTTGTAGCCGTGCCTCAGGAGCAGGTCAGTGGCGCGGACCGTCAGCTCGACGCTCGGAGTCCCGGGGTACTCCCTGTTCTTCTGCCAGACGTAGTAGGCCTTCCAGTAGGCCCAGCCCCCGTTCACCCTCTGCTCGATCAGCCACTCAAGGTGGGGTTTGAGCTCGTCCGGGGTGGCTATTTCCTCAAGGGCCTCGAGGACGGTTATCGTGGTGAGGACGTCGGGCTTGAGCATGTAGGAGAAGTGGGGCGTCGTGACGTGGGTTCCCCAGCCGCCGCTGCTTATGCTTAAAAGCCACTCCTTGGCGGCCTGGATAAGGGTGTCGTTTGCGGGTACGCCGAGGTCGAGGAGGGCCTTTACCGCCAGGGCCGTGTCGTAGGGCTGGGGGCCGAGGACTGTGTTGCCCCAGAGGCCGTAGTCGAGCTGGGCGTTCCTTATGGTTTCTATCGCCTGGGCCTTCTCCTCCTCACCCAGCAGGCCGTAGTGGAGGAGGGTCTCAAGGGCGTAGTAGTAGCCGACGGACATTCTTCCGTTTTCCCTCACCCACAGGGAGTCCCTCTCGTAGGCCCCCCTGACCCAGCTGAGGGCCCTCTCAACGCTCTCATTGGTTGGGTAGCACTTCTCGAGCCCGAGCAGGGCATAGTAAGTGGCCTTCTCGTCGCTTGGCTCGTTGAGGACCAGCCCCCAGCCGCCGTCAGGATTCTGCATGTTCTTCAGCTCCCTGCAGGGCATGGCGTAGGGGTTGATGGCCTCGCTTGGAATGGTGACCTTTAGGGGGTGCGAGAGCGCCATCAGGGCGAAGGAAGTGGAAGCTATTACCTCGGTCTGGGAGGTCAGCTTGGGGGTGTTGAACCAGAAGAAGACGTCGCCGGAAGCCCTGCCCTCTTCCTCAAGCATCTTGAGGGCCCTGGCAACGTCGAGATCCAGGGGGGAGACGAGAACGAGGGCGTAGGTCAGCATGGCCCTCTCCTTGGTCTCAAGGTTCTCCTTCAGCAGAACGTCCTTTAGCTGGTCCGCAACCTCGCTCCCCAGCGGGTAGCCCGTGCTGTGGTAAGCTATGACCCTAAGGGCAAGGAACTCGTAGCTCGAGATCTCGCAGGAAGAGGCATTGACGCTCTCCAGGTATTTAACTGCATCACGGACGGTTCTGCTGTTGTAAGTGTAGCCGTTCTCTCCGAGGGCCCAGAGGGCCACGACGGTTGGATAGCAGGAGACCGGTGTCCCGGGTACGTAGCCCCAGCCGTTTTCCTCCTTGGCTGAGAGGAGGTAGTTAATCCCGGCGTCAATGGCTCTCTTGACGTCCCTTGCCTCCCAGACGTCCATCAAGGGGTATGCCCTGGTGAGTGCTATCACGGCGTAGGACGTGTCAAGGACGTTGCTGGGTTCGTTGAAGTAATATCCCCAGCCACCGTCTGCGTTCTGCTCCTTTAAAAGCTCGTCCACGAGGACCTCGATATCGGGAGTTACGTCCCACTTAACATCATCGCGTGCCGAGATCAGGGCCATGAGTGCCAGGCTTACCTCCCTTGTCTGCTTTGTGCTCTGGGAAACCCCGCTGAGAAACGTCACGGAGCCGTCTATCGTTCCGGCGCCAACGGCTGGAATCAGCATGAGAACAATCATTATTGTGGCCAGAGCCTTCTTCATCACCTTACACCCCTAAGCAGATTCTAAGGGCTGGGAATAAATAAACTTTTTCCATCTGGCGGCAAAATAAAGGGAAGAAGCTCAGTGCTTTATGAATCTGCCGCCGATTCCAGTTCCGTGGGAATCGACGTCGTCGCGCATTATGAGCACGACCCTGCTCGGCTCGTACTCGTCCTCGATGTGGTAGCCGGGTAGGTGTTTGACGAGCTCCTCGGCGAAGGCCCTGATCTCCCCGTGCCTCGGCATGTTGTTGATGGTGAGCCTATTGCGCGAGAAGCCGACAAACATGTAGGCCTTTGCCTCGACGAACATCGGGCTGGCGAGCCTTATCAGCTTTGCATAGCCCTCTGGGTTGTGCATATTCTCCCCCTTGACGAGGGTCAGCCTTATCACCGTCCTGGTCTGGGCGTCCTTCATGAGCCCCAGCGTCTCCTTTATCTTCTCCCACCCGTCGGGAATCATCGGGACGTTCACACGGTTGTAGGTCTCGATGTCCGGGGCTGTCAGCGAGACGTAGAGCTGGGTCGGTAGCTTGTCCTCCTTTATCATCTCCTCAAGCCTCTCCGGAACCGTTCCGTTGGTGACTATGAAGGTGGTGAAGCCCCTTTTGTGGAACTCTTCGACGAGGTCGCCCATGTAGGGGTAGAGCATTGGCTCGCCCGAGAGGCTTATTGCGGCATGCCTGGGGTTCCATGCCTCCTCGAACTTCTTCATGTTTATGCCCGGCATGCCTTTGTAGCCCACGAGGAGCTTCCTCTGGGCCTTTATGCTCTCCTCGACGATGAAGGCCGGGTCGTCCCAGGGCTGGGGCAACTCGGTTCCCAGGAAGCCCTCCATCGGGCGCCAGCAGAATATGCAGTTGTGGGTGCACCATGCCGTAACCGGCGTCATCTGCAGGCAGCGGTGGCTCGCTATGCCGTAGAACTTCTGCTTGTAGCAGAAGCGGTCGTGCTTTATGCTCTCCTTGAGCCAGTGGCAGAGCTTCACCGAGCTGTGCCTGCCCACGAGCGCGTAGTGCTGCTTCCTGAAGAGGCTCGCTATCTCCTCCGGCATGTTCGGGTTGGACTTGAACGTTAACGCCATTAGCCTCACCTAACACTCTCTCTGGGTTGGCTTTGGGCGAGCCTTTTAAAAAGGTGATGGGTCGGGACTGCGTAGTGTTTCATCGTCGAAAAATGCTTCGTCAATCTGCGAAAGGTTTAAAAGATGCCACCCGCTTTCCTCTTCATGCTCGAGGTAAAGCCCGGATCCGCGCTGAAGGCAAGGGAGATTGAGGTGGACTTTTTTGAGGAGGACGTGGACGCCCCGGAGAGGCCGAGGGTGAGGCTCCTCTTCGAGGTCAGACGCGCCCTCTTGGCATAACGGCGTTTATAAGAACGATATCCTCAAAAAAGACGTGTCTCTTAGCCACTACCTTTCCCACCAAACCAACTTCGTCCAGCATTTTTAGCGTCTCTTCCACCCCGGTTATGGAGCTCTGGACTATCTGGACGGTTCCGCCGGGTTTGAGATGTTTTGGGACCTCCCGAATGAACCGGTCGAGGACTTCCCTTCCGGTTTCGCCGCCCACGAGTGCCAGGTCTATCGGCTCCTCCGGCTCCCCGGGCAGGTAGGGGGCGTTGAAGGTTACCACGTCGAACTTCCCCTCAACCCTCTCAAACAGGTCGCTCAGGCGGAACTCGACGTTTTTCACGCCGTTTAGTTGGGCGTTTTGGTTGGCGAGCTCGACCGCGAGGGGGTTGATGTCCACGCCCAGAACAAAGCGGGCTTTTCTCGCCATCAGGAGTGCTATAAGCCCCGTGCCTGTTCCAACGTCGAGGGCGAGATCGCCCTCCCTAACCGCGAGGTTCTCCGCGAGCAGGAAGGTATCCTCTGCCGGCTCATACACCTGGGGGTGTAGTTCAATCTTAATTCCGTAGTAGGTTGGCATGGTGCACTTATGGCGTTCTCTCTTTTTTAGCTTAATGCCGGCAGGGATTCCGAAAATTTTTCGAAATTTCTCGTTGTTGTCTTCTAATTTGTCCATTTTTTAACGTATGACGTCTTTAGAAAGTCATATGACAACAAATTCCTCTTTCTGGTGTCATTGTGTCATATGCAACATGGATAAGACTTAAGTAGTCCACTATTTAGGCATGTATGCACAACTTAGTCTGGAGGTGAGTTAAAGTGGACTATAGAGCAACTATGGGGGTCTTAATGGCCCTTGTGGTACTTGGTGCTCTCTTTGTGGTGCCTGTTGCGGCACAAGGTCCTGAGATGGTAAGGGTGGTGGCACACATCGATAAGGGCCACTTCAATACCAACACGGTCAGGGGCATAGGCGGTAAAATCGTCTACGAGTTCAAGCTGATCGATGCAGTCGTCATTGACATTCCAGCAAACGCCGTCGGAAAGCTGGCCAAACTCGACGGTGTCACCAAGGTCGAGTACGACCACATGGCTCAAGTTTACAGGGGCGGTCCTCCCTGGGCGGTTGAACCAGTCCAGCCTGCACAGACTATCCCGTGGGGAATAGAGCGCGTTAAGGCTCCCGAGACCTGGAGCATAACCGATGGTTCCAGCAACGGCGTCATTGAGGTTGCAGTCCTCGACACTGGAGCCGACTGGGATCACCCGGACATTGCCGCCAACATTGTCTGGGGAGTTAGCACCATAGGGGGAGTCGTCAGCACCGATCCTGCTGACTGGTACGATGGAAACGGCCACGGAACCCACGTTATAGGAACTATAGCGGCCCTTAACAACGACATCGGCGTCGTCGGAGTTGCTCCAAACGTTGAGATCTACGCCATCAAGGTTCTTGACGACAGGGGAAGCGGAACCTACACCGACATCGCCATTGGTATCGAGCAGGCCCTCCTCGGTCCGGACGGAATACTCGACAAGGACGGCGACGGAATAGTCGTCGGTGATCCAGATGACGACGCCGCCGAGGTCATAAGCATGTCCCTCGGTGGTCCGAGCGACGACCAGTACCTCCACGACATGATAATCCAGGCCTACAACTACGGCGTCGTTATAGTGGCAGCGAGCGGCAACGAGGCCGCCGATCAGCCGAGCTATCCGGCCATCTATCCGGAGGTTATAGCGGTCGGAGCGACTGACTCGAGCGACGCTATAGCTTACTTCAGCAACCTCCAGCCCGAGGTCAGCGCCCCGGGCGTTGATGTGCTCAGCACCTATCCTGACGACACCTACGAGAGCCTCAGTGGAACCTCAATGGCCACCCCGCACGTCAGCGGTGTGGTTGCTCTCATACAGGCGGCTTATTACAACAAGTACGGCAAGGTTCTCCCTGTTGGAACCTTTGACGATATGGGAACCAACACCGTCAGGGGAATCCTCCACTCGACGGCGGACGACCTCGGAGACGCTGGCTGGGACATCTACTACGGCTACGGAATCGTCAGGGCCGATCTGGCCGTTCAGGCGGCCATCGGCTGACTTTCCCTCTTTTCTTTGCTTTTCTCTTGGAAGAAGTCCTGGAAAAGAGTTCTTGAACGGGAAGAGAAAAGAAATCACTTCCTCTTCCACTCGGTGTAGCCGCAGCGGCCGCAGCTCCAGCGGTCCTTGTGCTCGGCCATGAAGACTCCAGGACCGCAGCGCGGGCAGAACTTGCCCTTCCTCTTGACCTTACCGCCCTGAACCTCGTACATCTTCCACTTCTGGCTCTTCCTCTTGGCCATCTAAACCACCTCACTCCTCTTCCTTCTGAATCAGGCCGTCCCTTATGAGAATGTACTCGGGCTCGATGTAGAGCATTCTCTCCCTGCTCTCGTAGGCCTTGGCGTAGCCCTTGCTGACGCGGCTACCGAAGTAGCTCCTTATGTACTGGATAACGACGGTCTCCGGGTTAAGGTCGAGCATGGCCACAAGCTTGCCCTTGACGTCGGCCCTGCTCGGCGTCGGCTCGCCCTCGTGAATGACATCGAAGTATATCTCCTTCCTTCCGAGGAGCTTGTTCTCCCTTATCTCGGTAACCTTAATCTCCATCGTGAACCACCTCCATCTTGGACATGAGCTTTCCACACTTGAGCTTGCATTCGGGTGTTACCTTTATAAGCACTACTCCCTCGTCGGGCTGGCCGTAGAGCACCACGCTTCCGGGCGGGGCGTAGAGCACGGCCGGAATCGCCGCCAGATCCTCCTCTCCGTTCACCTTTATGTAAACCCGCCTGCCCCTCTCGGCCAGTCCAAAGCCCTTTCTGATTGCGTTTAATAAAGCTTTCGTTATGGTTCCGGCCGGGTTCTGGACGGTCATCACGACCGCGCCCGGGTCTATGGAAGGATTGTAGGCCTTCCTCTTCGTCCGGTGGTCGTATATCGCCAGACTTGGAGATATACCGAGCTTGATGACGTTCTCGGTAACCACGTCGCCGACCGTGACGACGTGCCGCGCTTTTTCAAGCTCTTCCCTAATCTTGACGTACGGTTCGGGAATCTCCCCCCGGACGAGTTCGCCCAGGGGCTCCTTGAGGGCTTTTCTGAGCTCGGGAGTGAGTACGAGCCTCATCATCTGACCCTTATGGCGTATTTACCGGGCACCTTGACGCCCAGCTTCTGTGCTATCCTGCTGTTCTCCGGATCTGTGATTATCACGAGGTCGAACCACTCGTCGCTTAGGTCCCTGCTCCCGCAGACGGGACAGCGGTCCTCAGTGGTTATGTAGTGACAGTGCCTGCAGGCCTTTTCCTTGACCATCACTCTCCCTCCTTGCGCTTCTCCTTCTCTATCCACTCCTTCTTTCCTAGACCTGGCTGGCGCATGGTGAGACCTATCTTGTTCTCCCTGATGACGCGGCTCTTGATGCTTATGGCTATTATCCTCGCCCTCGCCTCGTCGCCGAGCTTGAGTATCCTGTTGGTCTCCTTGCCGATGAACTGCTTGTTCTTCTCGTCGAATACGACGTAGTCGTCCATGAGCTGGCTAATATGGACGAGACCGTCCATTGGACCTATCCTGATGAAAGCACCATACGGGGCGACGTCTATGACCTCGCCATCGACGACCTCGTGCATCTCGGGCTTCCAAACCAGGACGTTGAAAACGACCTCGTGGTAGGTTGCCCCGTCTCCCGGCACGATGACGCCCTGGCCTATCTCCTCGACGTCCATAACGGCCAGAACGACTCCCTCGTCCCTGTCGTAGATGCCCTCGTAGGCCTCGCGGAGGACGAGCTTTGCCGCCTCCTTCGGGTCCATCGTGAACATCTTGGGCGGTATTCTCACAACGTCCCTAACCTTGAGGAGCTTGTACATGCCTTAACCTCCTTGAGGGAATAAGGGGAAAAGAAATCACTCCTTCTTGCCGAACTTCTCCTTGTAGAGCTCGATGGCACGGAGGATTTCCTTCTTGGCCTCCTCGGCGTTGCCCCAGCCCTCTATCTTGGTGACCTTGCCCTGGAGCTCCTTGTAGCGCTGGAAGAAGTGGGCAATCTCATCGAGGAAGGCCTTGGGGACGTCGTCTATGTCCTTCCAGTCCTTGAAGTACGGGTCCTCGACGGGAACGGCCAAGACCTTCCAGTCTTTATCGTCGCTGTCCTCCATCTTCATTATGCCTATCGGCCTGGCCTCGATGATGGTGAGCGGGTAAACCGGCTCGCGCATTATGACCATTATGTCGAAGGGGTCGCCGTCGTCGTACCAGGTCTGCGGGATTATTCCGTAGTCCACCGGGTAGAAGAACGGGCTGTAGAGCACTCTATCGAGCTTAAGAAGTCCGGTCTTCTTGTCGAGCTCGTACTTGTTCCTGCTCCCCTTCGGAATCTCTATGAGAGCGTAAACGACCTCTGGAACCTCCGGTCCGGGCTCAAGCTCGTGGAACGGGTTCATCTCTAACCACCTCTTACCTCTTGTAGAACTTCTAGGTTAGCCTTTCGGATAGGGCTTTTAAAGTTGTTGGTTACGGAAATCTAAAAAAAGATGGAGGGAGCCTCAGCTGGCTTCCTTCTCCTTTTCCGGCAGCAGCTTCCGGTACTCGTACGATACTCCGTCGTCTATTATCGCGTAGACTTCCTCATCGCCCTCCCGGTAGTGCAGTATTGGCCTGTCTATCAGCTCGAAGGTGGTCTCGAGGTCCTTCGGCGTCTTGAGCGTGACCACCTTTTCGACCTTTTCTGGGGCGCCCTTGACCATGTACCCCCGGATCCCCGCCAGCTCGTCTTTGGGTTTCCTTGAGATGTAGACGTAGCCGAGAAGGGGAATGAGCATCAGAGCTGCCAGCACGGTGCTCGCGGTCTGGGCAGTTCCAAGATTCCCGCTGAATCCAAGGACACTTGCCTCCTTTTCGGTTCGTAGGGTTTCCGTCAGCGCCCTCTTCTCGGCCTTGCTCGTGTCGGTGAAGTAGTAGAGCTCCGCCGTGGGGTCCCGTATCAGCTCGACGCTGTGGTCGAAGCTTTCCGTTATCTTCCTGTCTCCGACGGTTCCGGTCCCGGTAACGGTGGTCTCTATGGTTATCCTGTTCTTTAGCCTTCTCACCCCAAGTTCGCTGGTTATCCTGTTGCTCGTGTTGGAGAAGTCTTTCATGTCCAGAACGTACTCCGAGGTGAAGGCGCCTCCCGTTAGGTTGCCTCTCTCGTCAAAGAGTTTCTCCTCCCACAGTACTACCTCGTCGCTCCCCTTGTTCACGTAGTACTCGGCCTTTACGAGGATATGGTACGATCCTTCCTTCAGCGGTGGGCTGGAGCGGTAATCGTAGATCAGCAGGAATCTGTCCACCAGGGGTATCGGGTATTCGTCCATGGTTACTCTGTAACCGTAGAGGTCGTTCGGTTCAAGATACGCCTCGTGCTTCAGTGTTCCCTCTTCACTGTACGTCCCAACCCTCTGCGTCGTGACGACGTAGGGACTTGCGCTCATGAGTTTTACCGAATAAAAGGCGAAAACCATGAAGAGGATCAGGAATACTCCCAGAACCTCCTTCCTTCCAATAAATTTCGCCACGCTCTTTTTGTTCATCTTTCACATTCCTCCGTACAACAGTCAGATTCGATTTCAGCCCCTCCGTAGACGTCCGGTTCCTCTGGACCCTCTTCCCCGTGGCAGCCACAGGAATAGACGTGCACGTACTTGGCACAGCCGTGGCACTCGCAGCCCGCAATGCAGGGTGTAGTGGTAAGCATGACGTACGTATTTGAGCTTGTGTGGATTCCGTCAGTGTGTTCGTAGAGGTTGAGCCGGGCTACCTCGTTGTGGGCCAGGTAGAGGGTCCAGGTAACACGCGTCTTTCCGTCGGGCATGGCCTCCACAGAGACGGTTCCCTTCGACGGTACGTAGTTCGTCAGGGTGAACTGCGAGCCGATGTACTGTGTCACGACAAGCTTCCTCCCGTCCCCCATGTTCTCTACCACTGTTCTGGTGTTGTAGTCCGCGGGGGCGTCGGTGGGAAGGTGCCTGGCGCCACTGAGCCACAGGTTCCTTATGCACAGGTCACAGTCTCCACCATCACAGGTCGCGTGGACGGTTATGCCCTCACTCTTGATGCCGTACTCCACCAGCTCAGCCCCTTCGTTCAGTATGTAGTCACCGCAGGACGTGAACTCCTGCTTGCCAGCTGGGTTGAGCTTGGTGTATACCGTCACGTTCATGTGGGCGCTCTCACCCGTCCCAAGGTAAACCCCCCAGGTTATGTGGTACGCCGCCCCGGTCTGCGTTACCGTGTACGTTCCGGCGCTCGGGTCTATCGACTCTATCTCGAACTCTCCGGGGATCACGTCCTTTATCGTGAGTGTCTGCTCCTCACCGGGGTTCCCCACGGTGATTCTGAACGTCCACTCCGCGTAAGTATGGGTTGGAAGTTCCAGCGGTCCATTCAGGAGCTCCTTTTCTATCGTCGGGCTCCCCGTGATGACCAGCTTTATGGGGCAGGTGGATATCGACGCGTCTCCGCCGTCCCACGTGGCGAGCATATCAACGGGGACTATGTACTCCCCTGGCTCTGCGCTTCCGACTGTTACGTTTCCGAAGAACGTGTACTCCCCCTCGGAGACAAGCGTCCTCACGGCCCCGTTCTCTGTCTCCACGAACATGCCCACCTCGCCCGGCAGTCCTGAGTAGTCAGGGTAGAGCCTGATCGTGACGTCCTTCATCTCGTTGAGGTAATTCCTGACCGTCAGCGCGTCAAAATCGAGTTCAGAGTTCGTGCCGACCTCGATGACCGCGGCGTAGCCGTCCTCGCAGTCGAGGCCGATGTACTCCTGCTCGTGCGGCACCACCTGGACCTTGACCTCTCGGGTGGCGTCAAAACCAACGAAAGTCCCGCTTGAGCTGACGATAACAAGTGATGCTAGTGTGAGTGTTATCAGCACTGCAATGATGCCTCTCATAACCTAAACACCTCCGGTATTCCCTTCAGCTTGGAACGCTTCCTTCTCCTGATTCTAATCGCATCTTCATTCCCTATTCCCGAGAGGAGGTAAACCACTCCGAGAAAGGCCGAGACGACGGCCAGTATGGCCATCAGTGGTACCATGGGGTGCACCCGGTAGAGGGCTTCCATAATCGACTCCGGAAGCAGGGGCGGGTAGGCGTTCAGCGTGACCTTGGTTGAGTACACCGCGGTGACCTCGGGGGCGGTTATCGTGATGGTGAGGTCCTTCTCCCCACCACGTGAAAGGGCGAACTCCGGGCTTGATACCTCCGTGACGGGCTCCGGCGCGGAGACGTAGTATCTCATCGGGTACATGTTGTTGTTCTTCACCGTGATCTCTGTCTGGAACTCCTCCCCTGGCCCGTACCAGCCCTCCCGGTCCCCCACCGCGGAGGTGACGGAGTACTCCACCGGTATGACCTCCCAGGAGACGAAGATGGACACCGCTATCATGAGCAGGAGAAACGAGGAGGCGAGCAGGTAGAGGGTCTTGAACTTCAGGGTGATGAACCTCTTTCTCTCGCCCCTTCTCCTTGCCTCGCCGCTCCCGAAGGCAAGTATCCCGACGATGATGAGGAGGGCCCCGAGCAGGATCTTCCCCCTGTCCGAGAGGCCGTTCTCAATGTAGTTCCCCACTTCTGGTACGGTTATCACGCGACCGCCAGGGGCTATCACCGTCCCTCCGATCTGATCCTTCTCTATTGGGGGTATGCTGTGGCTCTGCTGGTCGGTTGCCACGTTGTTGTCTCCCTTCGTTACGTACCCATCTCCTATTATGGCAACCACCCTGTGAACCGTCCAGGTGCTCCCAACCCTGAACACTATCACGTCTCCGACTTCTGGGCTCCTGTCCAGGGGGTTGATGAAGAACAGGTCCCCCTTGTTTATCGTGGGCGTCATGCTCTCCGAATATGCGTACGACATGAAAACTGGCCTGTCCAGCAGTGCTCCAACCAGTGAGCCGATGACCAGTACTCCAAGAACCGCCAGGAGGCTGTACTCGAGGAGAGTCTTCATCGACAGTCTCCTCCCCAGGCCTCTATCGTTATCTCGCCCCAGTAATCACCCAGTTCAAGTCCGGTGGTGTTTACCCTCATGCCTATTCCGGTCCCCTCGTCGGCCCTGAGGGAGACCTCGACCACGTCGTACCAGCTCCCGTTGAATGGGCCGGTGAAGAATCCAATTCCTATGAAATCCGAGCTGATCCTCACGCAGATGACCTCGTAACCGGTCTCGCTTTGATTGTTCTCCACGATGAAAACGTCATCAAAAACGTAGGTGCTGTTGATGCTCAGTCCAGTTCCTCCCTCCGAGTAGAAGGGGTTGTCCGGGGATATGTCCACGACGAGAACGCCGCCGTCAGAGTACGAGTAAGGTGGGACGGGGGAATCTATTGAGAACTCTCCCCCATCGGGGGTCGCGTATGCTACCGCGATCGGGTCAGAGGAGTGAAGCCCCCCCGCCCCTATGAGCAGGATAATCATGATTCCAATGCCAGCAATGAATTCTGTTTTTGTCCCCATATCTCTTCCCCCTTTGAAGAATCTAAAAGGGGAGCAAACGCTCCACAACGAAAGTTTACCGGCTCATCAGCTCTCGCACTCGCCGGCCTCAGCGTAGAACTGTATCTGGCCGTCCAGTGAGTCGGGCGCGCTGATTCCGGTGGTGTTTATGATCATTCCGATCCTAACGACGTCGCCGGGCATAACGGTGACCGTGAGGTGGTCGCTACCGACGGTCTGGCCGGCAACATAGTCACCCTCAAAGAACGTGACCTCGTCGCCACCGCTGTAGGTGATCTCCATACATATCGGGGTCCCCTCCCAGAGGTCGTTGCTCACGCCGAAGACTTCCTCGAAGATGTAGGTGCTGTTCGGGCTGACGCCCTCTCCGAATCCCTCTTCCCAGTTGCCGTTGTTGTGGCTGAGGTCTATGACGAGCATTCCGTTGTCGTTGATGTACGCGTAGGGCTGCATAGGCCTGAGGTCGATGAGCTCGTTGTCGTCGGGAACAACCTGGATATGGACGTTCCTGTCCGCCTCAAAGTAGGCGAAGTTAGCACTGCTGGCGGTGACGGCTATCAGTAGCCCTGCTATAAGGACGAAGAGTCCGATTATCTTTTTCATTTTGATCACCAGCCTCCGCAGTCAATCGGTGCGTCGTCAGCGGGCCAGGCCTTGACGGTTATGGTCACGTCGTAGCTTCCAAGACTGTTCCCGGCCGCCAGCTCCATACCCACGCCAAGGGCCTCGCCTGGCTCAAGGTAGAAGCAAACGTCTCCAACAGCCGTGTCTGAGTTGTAGGGGATGTTGTTGCCGTTTGTGCTGTACATGTTCTCTCCTGGGTCATAGAATGAAACCCTGCCGGGATCCGATGAGATGACCTCGACCACTATGACCTTGTCCTCCCAGAGGTGGTTGCTCACGTTGAAGACGTGGTCAAAGTTGTACCTGCTCTGCGGGCTCAGACCGATGCCCTTGCCGGTGTACCCCTCAAGTTCTCCCTGGTACTCCGCCCAGCTAGGGTCGTCGTGCCCGGGCCAGTTCGGGTTGTTCTCTGAGAAGTCAATAACGAGTTGCCCCCCATCGTTGATGTACGCGTAGGGCTGGACGGGCGTCAGATCGATGAGCTCGTTGTCGTCTGGAACGACGGCGATGTGCGAGCTCCTCTGGACGCGGTAGTCCCTGAAGGTCGCGCTCGTGCCCAAAGCGAAGGCCGCCGCGATCATCAGCCCCAGCATACCGAGGGCCAAAACTTTCTTCATGGTGTTTTCCTCCTGGATATCAAGTCGGCATCTCTCGGCACCACCTCCAGATGGCACTTCACGGGGACACTTGTACCTCACTAAGACCCTTCTGCTATATAGGAAATTCCGGCTTACTCAAGGGTAATGTGCCGTTACCGTGAATAAAACCGGCCGTTCTGATTAAAGAAGGCCAATTAGTTCTTCATTAGCTCAAACAAGCCGGTTAATCTTTCTGTGGTGCACGATGCTTATCGCCAGATACACCAGCGCCGCGAGAAGAAGTGGCATGCTTCCCAGGTACCAACCGGCGACTATGAATATCAGCGAGGTGCCCAGGTAGAAGGCGCTCCAGCTGATGTCGTGCTTGTTCACGACCTCCATGTAGACGGTAACATCGTCCGGTATCTTCAGGAGCGTGACGATGCCATGGTTGAAAGTTACTACCCCCTCCCTTTCCAGCTTTGGGATATGGGTCTGCATCAGGCTCACGTACACGCTTTTCCTGTGCTTCCGGGCGGTGTCACCTTCCATCTCGGCGATGTACTCAACTATGTCCCTCAGCTCTGCGTGGCCGTTCTTCTTCTGGAGGAACTCCACCATGAGCATTCTCCTGTCGTTTCCTAGTATCGCTGTAGTTGCGCCCATTCTATCACCGCAGACGGTAATGCTTTCTCCTGTTCCCGTTGGTGTAAAAAGCCTCCACCTTCTTCTGCTGGATCATCTTTCTCAACGTCCTCTCCACCTTCTGCCTAGTGCAGTCCAGCCCCCTCTCGTTGAGGAACCTCGTCAGGAAAGCCACGCTCAGTGGGCCGTGAAGCCTGAGCAAGTCCTTGATTTCACCCTCCAGATTGACTGTGCTGTTCATACCTCCACCTCCGTGTTAGGTATCCGATGTGTAACACTACTCTAAATAGGCCGCATACTATTTAAAGGTTCTTAAAAAGTCCGATTTCCGAATTTTCGGCGTTCTGTTGCCCTATTCAGCTAAAATTGGTGCTGTGCGTTGTTGAAACCTTGGCTGACCTTTTATTCTTTGGATTTTAATGGTGGTTTTCCCGGGCTGTACTGGAGATTCTATAGAGTGCGGATCAAAAGATGCACTGGGTGTTGAGAATTCTCCGCCGCACTGAAGAAAGCTCCGTCTTGGGGGGAACCCCTGAGAAGGGGGTAACGCTACAACGTACGATGTGGGGTGTAACATGGAGTTTGAAATTAGAACCGGTGGTAGAGGTAGGGTGGGGTTCGAAGGTCTGGAGCCCAGTTGAATGGTAGCCCCGCGGGGATTCGAACCCCGGTCGCGGGATCCAGAGTCCCGCATGCTTGGCCGCTACACCACGGGGCTATGCCCGATGATAGGTTTCAGGTGGGATTTATAAATTTTATCCTTCTGGATCCTGCGCACGTTCGCGGTCTCGGGCTGTTGTGGGGCGAGTTCTCGATACCAAAACAGTTAAAAAGCTGGACTTCCGCTGGCGCTGAAATTCTTCGGAAACTCCCCAAGTTTGTGGTTTCAAAAAGCAAATCCCTAAAAGAGGTCCCTGGAAATCGCGGATCTTCTGAAAGTTTCCAGGTCTGGACATTCTTTCCAATGAAAATTACACGGAAATCGGCCTTTTAGAAAGGGTCACAGGTTTCGATAGAACTTTTGCCAGAAAAGTTTCCTATGGTGGGGCCGCCGAGATTTGAACTCGGGTCCCCGGCTCCCGAAGCCGGAAGGATAGGCCAAGCTACCCCACGGCCCCATGCCCGCCCTTAAGGGAATTCGTAGGGCTTATAAAGTTTACGGATTTATCTCACCCCACCGGAGGGAAAGGCAGTGAAGGTTTCAATCATCGTTCCAACCTACAACGAGAGGGACAACCTGGAGGAGCTCTTTGAGAGGATAAGCGGGGCTCTGAAGGGATACGACTACGAGATAATCATCGTGGACGATGATTCCCCTGATAGAACCTGGGAACTTGCTGAGAGGCTGGCTGAGAGGTTTCCCGTTAGGGTAATCCACCGCACCAACGAGAAGGGCCTCTCTTCGGCTGTTCTCCGGGGGTTTGCGGAGGCCGAGGGCGACGTCTTCGTGGTTATGGACGCGGATTTACAGCACCCTCCGGAGGTTATTCCCGCACTACTTAAGGCCATCGAAGAAGGCGCGGACATAGCAATAGCGAGCAGGTACGTGCCGGGCGGGGGGGTTAGGAACTGGTACTGGTACAGGAAGCTCATTTCGAAGGGTGCCATAATGATAGGCCGCCTTGCGCTTCCAAAGATACGGGACATCAAGGATCCGGTGAGCGGCTTTTTCGCCCTCAGGAGGGAGGTCGTGGAGGGGGCCGAACTTAACCCGATAGGCTTCAAAATACTCATGGAGATTCTCATAAAAGGTAAATACAAGGAAGTCAAGGAGGTTCCCTTCACCTTCGGCCTGAGGCATGCCGGCGAGAGCAAACTGGGAACGAAGACCATGGTGAACTACCTCAAGCACGTTTACAGGCTCATGCGCTGGGAGGGCGAGCTTGACAGGCTGGTAAAGTTCACTCTCGTCGGCCTCTCGGGTGTCGTCGTGAACGAGGGCTTTCTGTGGGCCTTCGTGAACTTCCTGGGCTGGGACAAGATACTGGCCAACATACCCGCGACCGAGCTGGCGATACTCAACAACTTCACCTGGAACGACCTATGGACCTTCAGGGACCTCAAGAGGAAGCCCCTTTGGGAAAGGCTCGTCACGTTTCACGCGGCCGCTTTGACGGGCGCGGTTGTTCAGCTGGCCATTTACACTGGCCTGGTTCATCTTGGGTTACACTACCTCATCGCGAACCTGATTGGAATAGTGGTCTCCTTCTTCGTCCGCTTCCTCCTCAACAGGCACGTGACATGGGGTTGATGCTCTCTCGGGGAGATGCTTAAATATCTCCCCACGCTACTTTTGGAGGGGATAGCTATGAGGCGCTTTCTCAACGATGCTGGCGTTTTTGATCCGAACCGCGTTCTGCAGTACATGGCGGAGATAAGCAGGTTCCACCGCATACAGGGTTCCCGGGAGCTGGTTGAGGCCGTTGAGTTCATCGAGGGGGAGCTCCGTTCCCTTGGAATCAAGCCCAGGCTTTACGAAGAGTCCTACGACGGAAGGAGTCGCTACCTAACCCTGAAGGCCCCGATAGCCTGGGATCTGGTGCGCGGTGAGATCGAGATCCTGGGAAAGACCCTAACTACGTCAATTAGCCCCCTCCTGGTGATGGCCCACTCACCCGGCGGGAGGGCCGAGGGTGAGGTGGTTCACATAGCCAGGGAGGAGGACTGGGATAGGGCAGAGGGCAGGATAGTCCTCGTTGGAAGGGAGTGGCGCGACGCTTACAGGAGGGCAAACGAGGTTGGGGCGGTTGGCTTCATCGCCTACCGCGAGGGGACGGGAGGAGCTTTCCCCTACATCGGCCTGTTCCTCACGCGTGACGACCTCGAGTGGGCGAGGATTCCGGCGGTCGCGGTTCCCGAGAACATCGCCAGGGAGATAATCGGAAAGCTGAACTCCGGCGAGAGGGTGAACGCGAGGATAGAGGTCGAGGTGTCAATAAGCGGGCGGCAGGTTCTTCCAATACTCTACGCCGAGATTGGAAGGCCGCTCTTCGTACTCCTCACCGCCCACGTCTGCCACCCGAAGCCAGGAGCCAATGACAACGCGAGCGGGAGCGCGATGCTCATCGAGTTGGCCAGGGTTCTCAGCGAACTATATGACGACTCCTTCCGCTTCGGCTTCGCCTTCCTCTGGGTGCCTGAGTACTACGGAACCCAGGCCTTCATAGAGCGCCACGCCGAGCTGGATAACTACTATGCCGTCATCAACCTTGACATGGTGGCGGGAAGCCCGGATCGCTCCGGTTCGGCAGTGATGCTCGTCAGAACGCCGGCATCGAGGTTCTCCGTGGTTTCAGGTCTCCTCGAGTACTACCTTGACCTGGCCAACGCCGGTGAGAAGAGCTTCTCAGGAAGCCACCTCCCGAGGCTCAGGTTTAGGAGCTACCCCTACGAGATGGGAAGCGACCACGACGTGTTCAACTTCTTCGGTATCCCCGCGGTGATGCCCATAACCTGGCCGGATCGCTTCTACCACTCCAGCGAAGACACCATCGACAAGGTGAGCCTGGAGAGCATAGATGTGATAGGCAGGGCCGTTCTGGCCACTGCTCTCGCGCTGGCGAGGGCTAAGAAGTCCGAACTCCAGCGCTTCGCCAGGGGCTACGCGATGAAGTACCTGGGGGAGCTTTCCAGGGAGAGGGAAACCGGGGAGATCGAAAGGTTGGTGATGGTGGGCCTCGCCAGGGATTCGCGCTTCCTGGGAATCGAGAGCGGCCACGAGTTCGGGCAGGAGCCCTGGCTGGTCTGGAAGGTTAAGGGCGTCATCTCGGAACGCCTCGTCAGGGAGAGAGACGCCGAACTTGCGGAGGAGTTCAGGAAGCTCACGAAGGACAGAAAGGTGCTCGCTCAGCTCCATGCGCTCTTGATGCTGGCCGAGATGCTTCCCGAGGAGAGGGTCTACGAGGCCCTTCGCGAGGAGTACGAAGAGATCGAAGAAGAAACGCTGAGGAGGCTCGTTGAGATACTCGAGAAAACTGGAATAGTAGAGAGGGCCTAGCTTTTGCTGTATTTGGAGTTTTTCAGTTCCTGTTCCAGTTCGTTTATCCTTTTTATCAGGTTCTGCTTGATGTCCTCGAGGACCTCGCTGGGCGAGACGGCGGTGTAGGTGTAGCCCAGCCAGCCCTGCTCTATGAGCGTTCTCTTGAGAATGCCCTTCCGGTAGAGACTCAGCACGTGCTCCCTCACCGAGCGCTCGCTTATGCCCAGCTCCTTTTGTATCTCCGTTATTCTCATCGGCTCCTTCTTCTCCAGAAGAAGCCTGTATATCCTCAGTTCGGTCTTCTTCACGCCTAACGAGCGGAGTAACGCTTCAAGCCTCTCGTAAACATCACTCATCTCACTCACCTTGCCTTCCCGCCTTCTTACCTATGAAGGTTTGTCTTCATATCTGTTATAAACTTTGCCCGCGAATTGGACATAAATGGGGAATGGATTACTACTCCAGCGAAACCTTACCAAGGTAAAGACCCTCTGGCAGGAAAAGCTCGATTTCCCGGGAGTTCCGCAGGAAGGGGACCATCTTTATCCCCTCCCTCACGTCGAAGCCCTCGATGAAAGGATTGGCCGTAGGCAGGACGAGAAACCTCCCCGAGCGAGCGAAGACCTTGACCTTTCTCGCAACGCCCCCGCTTTTGAAGGTGTAAGCCGGGTGTATGTGGCCGAGATAGGCTTCAGAGAACTCGACATCAGGGAGACCCGTGTGGCCGTGGAGAAAGAGCGCTTTTTCTATGAGGACGTGTTCCACCACCTCAACGTGTCTGAACTCTTTGGCCACCTCCTCTATCCTGCCGTCGTGATTGCCCTTGGTTATCAGCGTTGGAATATCCCCCAACTCCGAAAAGAAGCTCATGAGGAGCTTCTTGGCCGTGAAGCTCAGTCCTATCGGCTCTTTAACGTCTCCGAGGAGAATCAGGAGGTCCGGGTCCTTTTCGGCTATGAACTCCGCCAGCCTCTCCTCGAAGCGCGTCCTTACCCTCAGCCCGCGGGAGAGTTCAAAGCCTATGTGGGGATCCGCTACGAGAAGAGTCCTCCCCCTCTCGGTGTCAAGCTCGAGGGTCAGCCTCTCGAACTCGTCAAAAGAGTACATGAGACCACCAGGAAAATGGTGGAAAAGAAGGAGGGCATCAGATGAGTCCGCGCTCCTTCCTGCGCTGCCTCTTCAAGCGCCTGATCCTCTTCTTAATCCACTTCCACCTCATTCTTCCCTTCTTCTTCCACTTCCTCGGGCGCCTCTTCATGATCATCACCCCTGAGTTTCTCTCCGGGGTTAGCTCCGGGGGTTCCTTTTTAAGCTTTTCCGTGGTTCGGGGTTTCCCCTCCTTGCAAGGCGAAACGGGTGGTCGAGCTCCCGTGGGGACAAAAACGGGCCGCAGGAGCCTGGTTTCAGAGGCCAGATTTTTCTGTCCCTTAGATGTCTTTCGGAGGTTGTTTATCATTTAACACACTTGTAATTCTAAGATGCGTTGTGTTTAGTATCGCAATCAGACTTAAAGGCTGTTTTAAACTGGTTTTTTGTATTTTTTCCTCTTCTAATTACGTTTGTCATTCCAGATCCGTTCCGCTAACCTTATCTACTCTCCGGGCGATGTGGGTGTGGTGGTAGCATGAAGATCGCCTACGTCCAGATGGAGCCGGTTCTCCTCGAGCCCGAGATTAACTACTCGAAGGCCGAGGAGCTGATAAGAACCGCCGTCCGTGAGGGTGCCCAGCTCATAGTTCTGCCGGAGCTCTTTGATACAGGATACAACTTTGAGAGCAGGGGCGAGGTTGAAGAGGTCGCCGGCCAGATTCCCGATGGCCCGACGACCGAGTTCCTGATGGAGCTTTCAAGGGAGCTCGGCGTTTTCATAGTTGCTGGAACGGCTGAAAAGGACGAGAAGGGAAGGCTTTACAACTCCGCCGTGATAACGGGCCCTATAGGGAGCGGCTACATAGGGAAGTACCGCAAGGTTCACCTGTTCTACCGGGAGAAGCTCTTCTTCGAGCCCGGCAACCTCGGCTTCCACGTCTTCAACATAGGCATCGCCAAGGTCGGCGTGATGATATGCTTCGACTGGTTCTTCCCGGAGAGCGCCAGAACGCTAGCCCTGAAGGGTGCTGAGATAATCGCCCACCCGAGCAACCTTGTCATGCCCTATGCCCCGAGGGCGATGCCGATTAGGGCTTTGGAGAACAGGGTTTACACTGTAACCGCCAACAGAATCGGCGAGGAGAGGGGCCTTAGGTTCATAGGGAAGAGCACGATAGCCTCGCCGAAGGCCGAAGTCCTTGCCATGGGGAGCGAGGATAAGGAGGAGGTGGCCGTCGTTGAGGTAGACCTTGAACTCGCCAGGAGTAAGAGGCTCAACGACATGAACGACGTTTTCAGGGACAGAAGGCCCGAGACGTATTCCCTTTGAAGTGCCTCCAGCTTTTTATTCTTAGCTTTGCATAATACCCAGCTGTGATTGGAACTCAATGGGTTAATTGTTGTTGATATTCGTGGACGTTACAGTAATTCAGTTATTAGGCTGGAGATTTTCCCACAAAATCCCTGCTGAAGTCGCTGAGGGAGATTTGGCCGGATATTCGAAAAGATTTTAAGTTAAAGAGCCGTATAAAAGCCTGATGGTTGGAATGAAGGGCCACTTAATGCTTGCGCTTTTGCTCGTCGCTGCCCTTGTCATAGGGCTAGCAGTCAATGTCGAGGCGTTTCTCTCGGACTATTCCCATCAGGAGGGTTACTTTGGGGCGGACTCGCTTCAGGCCGAGCTTTTGCCGGCCGATTCTCATGTCCTCGGGACGATAACTGCTGATAACCCCTTCTCCGTCTACGTGGTTGTCTCCGACTCCGGCTACTTCGAGGGACTCGAGGGGGGTAGGGTGGTGATGAAGTGGGAGAACATCACAAAGTTGAACCTAAACATCACCGTTCCTGACGACGGCTACTACCTCGTTGTCAAAAACGGGAACGTGAGCCAGGAAATAAGAATAGACCTCAGCTCGGGCCGTTGAAATCTTCCAGGACGAGTTTGGCTATCTCCCTCCTGGGCTCTCTGAAGTAGAGAACGTCCCCTACCCTCACGAACCCGTGCTCCCCCGGCCTTATGAGCCTGGCTTCCCTAAAGAATATTCTTCCGATCGCCAGCTGCGTCGCCAGATCCCAATGGTGGAAGTCGAAGCTCCCGACCTTTCTGAAGCCCGGTAGCAGGTAGTAGGTTCTCCTGAAGGTGCCTCTAGTTACGTCGTAGCCCTCGTGGACTGAGGCCAAAGTGTGATCCTCTCCCCTGCTCTCGACGAAGAACTCCTTGTAGCCCGTTCCATAGAGTATCCTGTAAACCCTGTCGGTGTCTTCAATAAGGAAAACCCCGTTCTCGCTAAGCGCTAAGGTAACGTTGGCGAATATCTTAACCGCATCGAAGGGATCGAAGTGTATCATGGTGTTGCCAAAGAGGAGCGCGACCTCGTGCTCCCCAACAAGTTTCGCCGCTTCCCTCACGTCCCCGTGAACCTTTGCCGGAGCGATGCCCAGGCCGGCAAGTTCGACCCACTCCTGAACCTTCTCCAAATCCTCGGCTCTGGCGTCGAGGAGGGTTAACTTCTTGGCGTTCGTTGCCTTTGCCGCAGCGATTCCAGCTATGCCGGTTCCGGCACATAGATCTAGAACACTGCCGCCTTTAGGAAGCCCCAACCCTTCGAAGAACCCCGTGAGGTCCTTGAACCTTTTCCTGGCTCCCTCATTGCCCGGCTCCATGTACCCCCTCGCGTAGCGGTACAACTCTTCAAGGGACATAGCATCACCCCCGGGAATAATGCATGAAATTATTTAAATCTATCGGAATTGTCCAAGTAGTGACCTCACTTGCAGGCGTTGAAGAGACTAGTCTGACCTCCTTCCCGCCGTGAACGACGAGGCTTTCAAAGAAAAATGTAACTATCCCGAATCATATTTCTGGCCCGTCCAGGCCCCGAATGTTCAGATGTCGGCGATTATGGGGAAAGCTTCAATAAAGAGGCTCTTGAGGGTTCTCAGGACTTCATACGCGCTCATCTCATCGCCTTCACGAGCCTGATGGTCTCGACGACGATAATCCCCATGCTCCCAATGACCATTGCATCTAGGAAGGTTGGGGAACTGTACGAGTAGGCATTGTAGAGGATTGAATACGTGAAGGCCCCCCACAGGAGGAACTGGAGCATCGTCAGGAGTTCCAGGATTATTCTCGCGATCCTGGCGTTGCCCTTGGGAATCCTTAAGGCCACTGGGTCCCTTCCCAAGTACGTCAGTCCGAGAATGAATACTGCTCCACCCACCGGTATCAGAAACGCCCCGATGGACTTCGGTTCGAAGCGGTCGGCAATCCCTTGGACATTAAAGTGGATCGCTATAATTTCAGGCATCCTGTCCCAGCTAACCGCGAGTAATATTAGATACGAGGAGATGAGAACCAGCTGAATGGCCAGATAGGGCTTTACCTCTATCCTTTCAAGGGGTTTTGGCTCTCCCTCGGCTGGCATTGAGATGGCCTCAAGCTCAACGGTTTCCTTTGCTATGACGTAGCTCCTCCAGGTTATTAGCGAAATCCCTATGATCATTGCCATCATCAGAAGAATTATGTTTCCAGTAAAGCTCAGCACCCCAAGGAGAAGCCCGAGCCCCATGAGGGCCTTTCCCGCGAAGGTGTTGGCCTTCTTCCACGCCTCCTCTGAGATGTAAGTGTAACCTATCCTGATGCCTATCGCGTGGTTGGGTCTGTTCCGATAAAGGTATGTCAATAACCCTGCGACGAACATTGTGGTCGAGATGAAAAGACCGAAAGCGACATCGGGGTTCATTCTTTTTCCACCCCCATTCTTTCCAGGGTTTCGGTTATGGTCCTAACCTCCGCCTTCATCTCTTCGAGCACTTCCTTTCCAAGTTTGGTTAGGGAGTAGTACTTCCTCGGCCTTCCCCCAACCTCCGCCCAGGAGTCCTGAACGAGGCCCAGCTTCCTGAGGCTCTTGAGTATATCGTACAGGGCCCCCTCGCTGGGGACTATCCTTCCCCCGCTCAGCTCCTCGAGCCTCTTCCTTATCGCATAGCCGTGGAGTTCTTCCCTCTCTAGGAGCAGGAGCACCATGTATGAGTAGAGGCCGGAGCGGAGGTCTTTTCTCAGCTTTTTGAGGGCCTTCTCTTTTTTGCCCGCCAGCACTTTTCTCACCACAGCACCTCTTCCTCCCTTGGAAGCTCGGCCCTCGCCTTAGGAACCACCCTTCTGAGCAGCCAGAGCGCGGCCAGGGCCGTTATCAGCTCGGTGGCGTACATTGCAGGCTCGCTTTTCGTGAGATGGTAGTAGGCGGCCAGGGAATCGACGACCGCGTGGAGGCCGATCACCGCGATTAGGGCTTCTCTTCCGTAGCCTTCCGCGTACGCGTGGGCGAGATACGCTGCGGTCCCGACGTGGAACAGGACGACGAGGTAGCGCTCGACCATCGATAGGAGAGCGCTGATGAGAGGCACTTCTAGGGGAGTTCCAACCGCCATTGAGCCCGCCAGTGCGGCACCGGCTATTACGAACGCCTCGGTTACCCCAAAGCCCAGTCCGAGGAAGAGACCTGTCCCTATGTCCTTTCCCTTGACCAGGAGGTACTTCACGCCTTCCTGCACCGTCCCAGCCACGAGGCCGAGCCACAGAGAGACGCCGACGGTAAAGGCCAGTCCCCTCGCGACCACGTCCTCGTTGGAGGTTATCCCCATTCCGAAAAGGGACAGCTGCTGGACGGGGTTCTGGACTATCATTGCCATGAAGAACGCCGCCAGGCCGAGGAGGAACTCGCCCCACCTCTGCCTTTCAAAGCCGAGAAAGTAAAGCGTCGCCCACGCTAGAAGGGCCCCGAGTACGGGGAATGGCAGGAGGTACATACCTACTCCTCCCCGACTTTTTTCACCACGACGGCCGTGCCGTAGGCGTATATCTCTGCCATGCCCGATGCCACCGCTGAGGTCATGAAACGAACACCTATGACCGCGTTTGCGCCCATCTCCTCCGCGTGGAGCTTCATTCTCCTCAGGGCTTCTTCTCTTGCCTCGGCAAGCATCTGGGTGTACTCCTGAACCTCGCCGCCCTTGAGGTTCTTGAGAAATGCCATTATGTCCCTTCCCACGTGAGTGGCCCTGACTATCCCACCCCTCGCGAGCCCCTTGACCTCAACTACTCTGTATCCCGGCAGGCTCTCGGTGGTTGTTACGATGATGTCCCCCATACATGTCACCCCGATGCATCGAACTTCAAGGTATCGTTTGGGAAGGATCGTATAAAAGGGTTTTGTTAGGCTATGGAAAAAGGGAGAAGAGAGGTTCAGGCCTCGTGCTTGTAGATGGTGTAGGTCATCGGGTCGTCGTAGACCTCCTGCGGGGCGACGGAGTAGAAGTAGGTCCAGCTCCAGGCGCCGTCGTTCTCGTCGAGGTTCACGGTGAAGCCGCTGGCGACGAGGTAGGCGGCCCAGACGAGCTGGGAGCAGTAGTACTTGTCGTCGTAGACGTCCGGCTTGCTTATGTAGTCATAGTTGTAGGGCTTGCCGAGCTGCTGGTAGGCGAACTGAATGGCCCTCTGCTTGGTGGCGTCGTCGACCATGACCCTCTGGAGTGCCACGACGTCGTACCTGCTGAGGAACTCGCTGAGCGGGCTGATGATGACGCCCTTGCCTATCTTGGCCTCTATGACCATCCAGTCGTTGATGCTCTCGTTGTACCAGGCGACGATGGCAACGTGTATCCAGTAGCCGGGGATTATGGCGTTAAAGAGGTCCGGGCTGTGGCCGTAGACGAGGTCACCCGGCTGAACGTCGGTCGGGTACGGGTGCTGGTAAGTCCTGGTGTCCCAGATGTAGTTGAGCAGGTCTCCGGCGCTGGCACCTGGGACGGTGGCGCCGAGAAGGAGGAACACCACTGCTATTATTCCAAGCTTCCTCATTTCATCACACCTCCCTGCCCTCAATCGGGCAGAAATGGGGTATGCTCGGAGGTTAATAAGCTTTATTATGTCCCATGGGGCGCGGTCGGAAAAAATAGAAACGAGGGGTGGGTTTAGATTGAGTGGTAATAGATAACATAAGTATCCCCGTCATCATAAACCTCCTGGGGGGCCACACCGTTGAGATATGTCAGGGTCCAGCCGGGGTTGGCGTCTATGTCCGGACCGCCGGCGGCTATGTATGCTGCCCAGACGAGCTCGGAGCAGTAGTAGGAGTCACCGTAGACCTGCTTGGTGTACCAGCCCCAGTCGTAGGGCTTGCCAAGCTGCTGGTAGGCGAAGTAAACAGCGTTCTGCCTCACGTAGTCGCTGGTGGCGACGCGAAGAACCGCGACGGTGTCGTACCTGCTGAGGAAGTCAGAGAGAAGGACCAGTCTTATCCCGGACTCCCAGGCTTCTATGACGACCCACTCACCGTAGTAGCTGTCGTAGTAGGCTATCATTCCCGTGTGGGTCCAGTATCCGGGTATGAAGATGTCGCTGTTGGGGTTGTGGCCGATGACGATGTCCCCCGGGACAACGTTCCAGGGGTAGGGGTGCCAGTAGTTGGCGTCTCCCTTGCTGCTGGAAGCGGCAACCGGGTTCAGCATCGTAGTCAGGAATAGCAACACCAAGATTGCAGCAACCTTTTTCATTTGGAACACCCCCAGGGTATTGCAGAAAATCTAATACCTTAATGTCTAATAAAGGTTTCGGTTGCACGTCTATGGTATGTAATGTATTTTCATGTTCATTAAAGTGCTGTACAACTCTGCAAATCGATGATGATTTAAAGGGTTTCCCCTACCGTCGTCGGTGGGTTCGATGCACGAGGTTTCGATGGGTGAGATACTGGAGAACCTTAGAGAGCTCAACGCTAAGCGGGTGCTCATTCAGATGCCGGAAGGGTTGAAAAGGGAGGCCCAGACCCTGGCGGATTTTCTTGAGGAGAACGGAATCGAGGCGATAATAAGCGGGGACATCAACTACGGTGCCTGCGATCCGGCCGACAGGGAGGCGAAGCTACTCGGCTGCGACGCGCTGATACACCTCGGTCACAGCTACATGCGCCTTCACCTCGAGGTTCCGACGATATTCGTGCCAGCTTTCGCGGGCGTTGATGTGGTTCCTGCGCTTGAGAAAAACCTCGACGAGATACGGAATCTGGGAGGAAGGATAGCGCTCGTCACGACTGCCCAGCACATTCACCAGCTCGCTAGGGCGAAGGAGTTCCTGGAAAGACACGGCTTTGAGGTTATCATCGGGAAAGGGGACTCCCGCGTCAGCTGGCCGGGCCAGGTTCTCGGCTGCAACTTCACCGCGGCGAAGGCCGATGCTGAGGGGGTTCTCTTCATAGGGGCCGGCTACTTCCACCCCATTGGCGTTGCTCTGGCAACTCGGAAGCCAACCCTCGCGGTCAACCCATACTCGGGCGACGCTCTCTGGCTCGATGAGGAAGCCGAGCGCCTCATCAGGAAGCGCTGGGCCCAGATAGCAAAGGCGTTTGATGCCGGGCGGTTCGGGGTCATAACGAGCACCAAGAAGGGCCAGCTCCGATTGGCTGAGGCGAGAAGGATAGTCAAGCTCCTCCGCGAGCACGGCAAGTACGCGAGGCTCATAGCTATGAATCACATCAGCTACCCCGCGCTGGAGGGCTTCGACTTTGACGCCTACGTCGTCGTTGCCTGCCCTCGCGTCCCCATAGACGACTACGAGAACTGGAGGAAGCCCGTTCTAACGCCGCCGGAGGTCGAGATTCTCCTCGGCCTTAGAGATGACTACGAGTTCGACGAGATACTTGGGGCTGAAAGGGACCGGGACGAGCCCCTGGGCACAGCCCTCCACGGTGGTGGGAAGTGAGGAAGAAGCACCTTGCGATGACACTCTCCCGGCTAAGGGGCTTTCCAGAGCCGAAACCTGAGCTGGAGCAGTACAGGACACCGGGGAACGTCGCGGCCGAGCTCCTTTGGCTGGCGTACTCTTTGGGAGACATCGGGGGGAAAATCATAGCAGACCTGGGGGCTGGAACGGGGGTTCTCTCGGTAGGGGCCTGCATTCTGGGTGCTGGAAAGGTTTACGCGGTGGAGGTTGATGAAAAGGCCCTTGGTGTTGCCCGGGAGAACGCCAGCTCCCTCGGCGTTGAGGACTGTATCGAGTTCGTGCACTCCGACGTTTCGAAGTTCTCGCGCAGGGTTGACGCGGTCGTGATGAACCCTCCCTTCGGGAGCCAGAGGAAGCACGCCGACAGGCCTTTCCTTCTGAAGGCCTTCGAGCTGAGCGATGTGGTGTATTCCATTCATCTTGCCAAGCCCGAGGTGAGGCGCTTCATCGAGGCTTTTGTAAAAGGTGCCGGTTTTAGGACGACTCACAGGATTCCCCTTCCCTTTGAGATTCCGGCCCAGTTTTTCTTTCATAGGAAAAGACTGGAGCGCATTTTGGTGGACATTTATCGGTTCGAGAGGTTATGAAGCGAAAACGATATATTGGATAGGTTCCAATTTATTAAGGGTACAATGGGGGTGAGAGTATGAATCAAATCGAAGAGATAATCAAATCCTGGCGAGCCCTGGACGTCGTTAAGCTCGCGAGCACCGACAGGAGCGCAGTTCTCGCCCTTCTCGAGCTCCTCAGCAATCCCGACACAGCTGTTCGTCTCAGGACCCTCGCCGCCCTGGCCGAACTTGTCGAAGGGACGGACGATGGGACGAAGAAGTTCCTGTTGAACCATGGACTTGAACCTCTGACAAAGCTTCTGTCCGACGATGACCCTAGGGTGGTTCACAGGACCATCGAGGTTCTGGCGAGGCTGCTCAAAAGCGTACCCCTGGACGAGAAGAGGTTCCTTCAGCTCCTGAACTCCGCCGTGGAAGTTATGAAAAACGGCGACACCCTGGCCCGTCTCTCGCTCATCGACCTCTTCGGTAGGATCCAGGTGCCTTCCTTAAGTGAAGAAGGGCTGTCAAAGGTTCACTCCATAGCCTCCTCTGATTTCCTGTGGGTCAGACTTCTGGGCCTCAGGGTTCTTCTGAGCTCTGGAAGACTTGAGGGATATGAGGAGCGCTTGGTTGAAGGGCTTGAGAGTCTCCTCTTGAGCGGCAACGCACTCACCATCGAGCTGGGAATCGGCCTTTTGATGGAGATAATGAGATTCCACTCAACCCCAGGGGCAATGAAAGCCCTTTCCCGCTTCCCCTCTATACTCAAGGCGGTTGAAACGGGCGGTGGCGATGTCTTCCTCCGCAGAAAGGCCGCAGAAGCAAGGAAGAACCTCGAGGAAACTCTGCTTGCCTACTACGGCTCGCGCCACGATGAGGCCCTTGAGGCTGCCAGAGCGCTCCTTGGAGATGGGCGTGGGGAAGATGCCCTCTTCCTGTTGTTCACAATAGGGAGAACTGACCTCCTGTCCCACTTGTGGGGTGATGCCCGAGCGGCCGAATCCGAACCTATGAAGGTTCTCGGCCTTGAGAGGGCCCTTTGATCTTTCTCCCCTCGGTTTTGCGAAAGAGATATAATCCTCCACCGAGAGTCCTCCCAGGAGGAGTGACTGTGGGGAAGTTGAAGCTCTCTGACAGACAGCTTTACGCGCTGATAGAGGCGGTGAAGCTTGGTGAGGAGGTGAAGCCCAGCCAGCAGGCTAAGAGGAGGGCCTTCGCAAAGTACAGAATCGAGGGCTGGGAGAACTCGAAACTCACCGGCATTTTCTACTCTATCCAGCGAAGGCTTGGCCTTATAGATGAGGTGATTGAGGGGCTCGTTGGAGTTTCCCCCCTTATCCTGGATCCCTGGTTGAGGGCGACGCTGAGGGTTGCCGTTGAAATAGCCGTCTTCAGGAACCCGAACGAGAAAACCCTTCAGCACCTCAAGGGCCTCGCCAAGTTCCTCTCTAGCAGAACCCACCCCTACGTCGGCTATTACTACTACGACCTCCTCCCCAGGGTCATCAACTACGTCCCAAAGCTCGACTCCGAGGAGAAGAGGCTGAAGTGGGACTACCTGTTCCCGGAATGGTTCATACGGAAGATGCGCGGGCTCGTGGGGGAGGAGGCGGAGGAGCTGCTCAAAGCGCTCAACGAGACCCTGCCGACGAGCGTACGCGTCAATCTTCTGAAGGCGAACGTTGAGGAAGTTGAGGACTATCTCCGGAAAAAGAACGTCCGATTCGAGAGAAGCGAGAGGGTAGGGACTCTTTTGAGGATCCTAGACCCCTTCAACCCAGAATGGCTCTTCAACAAGGGACTGGTCATAGCTCAGGAGGAAGCCGCGGCGGTGGCTTCCCTTGTTTTAGCCCCGAAACCCGGCGAAACGGTCGTGGATCTGGCGGCCGCCCCCGGCGGCAAAACGGCCCACATGGCAGAGCTGATGAACAACGAGGGGGAAATCTACGCTTTCGACATTGATAGGACAAGGGTAAAGAGAATGAACGAGGTTCTCAGGAGGACTGGAGTTAAAATCGCCGAAACCATAGTGGCCGACGGCAGGGAGGCTCCAGAGATCCTAGGCAGTGGGATAGCGGATAGGGTTCTCCTCGATGCCCCGTGCACCAGCGATGGAACGATAGCCAAGAACCCTGAACTCAGGTGGCGCCTCCGCGAGAAGAACATTCCAAAGGTCGTGGAGCTCCAGAAGGAGCTTATCGAGAGCGCGTGGGAGATTTTAAAGCCCGGCGGCAGGTTGCTTTACTCGACCTGCTCAATGCTCAGGGAGGAGAACGAGGACGTCGTGGAGTGGTTCCTCAGAAGGCACGGCGATGCCAGACTCGTCCCACTGAGTGGGCCCTACGACGGCGGCTTTTTGCCGGGAACCATGAGAGCCTGGCCCCACAGGCACGGCACTATTGGGTTCTTCTACGCGCTGATTGAAAAGAAAGGGGACTAAGCCTGTTCTTCTTCCTTTTCCTCTTCCTGTGGCTCCTCTATCCTCACCCTCAGCTCGTTGGCGAACCAGTTCACCCTCTGCGGGAAGGGTATCTCTATTCCAGCCTCGTCGAGAGCTTTCTTGACGTCGTGGATTATCCTCATTCTGACGTCGAACCACTTCTCACTGGGCGCCCAGGCCCTTATCGCAACCACCACCGAGCTGTCGTCGAGCCTGTCCACGTAAACAAGCGGCTCCGGCTCGACCAGAACGAGCGGGATTTCATCGAGAACGCGCTTTATTATCTCCACAGCCCTTTCGGCGTCGGCGGCGTAGGCTATGTTTACATCTACATCGACCCTTCTCACGGGGTAGCGCATGAAATTGACTATGTTGCTGTTGAAGAGCTTCTCGTTTGGAATCCTGATGAGCGTGCCGTCCCAGGCCCTTATTCTCGTGGACAGTATTCTTATGTCCTCAACGACACCCTCCAGTTCGCCTATCTTTACCTGGTCCCCTATGAGAAGCGGCTTGTCGAAGTACATGAAAACTCCGGAGACGAAGTTCGAAACGACAGTCTGGGCGGAGAAACCAAGAATGATACCCGTTATTCCTGCCGCGGCGAGGAGTGCGCTGAGTTCGGTGCTAACACCCGCGAAGCTGAGGGCCATGAAGAAGGCTATCGTTATGAATACGTAGTAGAAGATCTTCGCCTTCACGATGACTTCAGGCTTGGCCTTCTTGCCGGAGCTCATTATCATATAGTCCTTGGATTTCTTGGCTATCAGGTAGGAGAAGTAGAAGAAGCCCATTGCAAAGGCTATGTTTCCAATCGTGGTGGGTCCGATCTCGTAACTCATTATGCCGAGCAGGTAGAGGGCCCAGATTATGCCGCCGAGCACGAACATTCGGAACACTATCTCTGCCGTGTCCTCGTTTATTATCCACGTCATACTGGTCTCCTTGGACTTGCGGATTATCAGCTTCCTGACTATCCTCCCTAAAACGAGCATTCCGAAGATTATCAGAGCCGCCTCCACTAGGGTGAATAGGCTTAAGTTCACCGGGATTGGGGGAGTTGGAGCTGTGGAAGAGGTGGTAGTGTTAGCGGCCATCACAACCACCTCATTCTGAAGTTGGGAAGCGGTTCGGCCCTGTGGGTCTGCCTGAGCGTTCCGTCCGGTGGATTGCCGGTGTTGTTCACCTCGTAGATCTCCTTGGTGAGGAGGATTATGAGGGGATAGTACGCCCGCTCCTCTGAATAAAACATGACGCTGTTCCTTATGGGAAAGACCACCCTCTCAACCATCTTCCAGCTCTCGGTCGGGTTGTAGATTACCAGTTTGACTACCGCGGGAGAATCTGGGATACTCTCGTAAAAGTCGCTCTCGTGGTACCTCGCTATCACCCCAACGGTCTTCTCTCCGTAGAGGCTGTACTTCTCCCGTCCAACGGTAAAGCGGTCTATCTCCAGGTCGCCGCTTCTGATCGAGATGTCTATCGGGGCGGAGAGATAGCCCACTATTCTTTCCTTTGGGGGTATGGCTATCCTTTCGGAGAGCCGTATCATGAGAAACTTAACGCCGTAGCCCTCCGCAGGGGCGGGAAGGATAAGGAACTTCCCCTTTCCCTTCTTTATTAGAACTTGAACTCCTTCGCGCCGGTAGAGAATCCAGTTCTCGGATTCCTCGACGAGGTGGATTTTTTTGTCAATGATTTTGATGAACTGGGTTCTCAGCTCGTGCTCGCCAAACATGGAATAAGATTGGCTGGAAAAGATTTAAAGTTTGCCTGAAAATGAAGCGGCTCACGCCTTCTCGAAGCCGATGTCCTCTATTTTGACGTGGGTGAACACGTTGGCTCCGCCCTGCTCTATGAAGACTCCCTTGGCCTCAACGGGCACCGGAAGGTTGGCGGCTATTATGGCCTCTCCCTGGCCGGTGATGCTCCCGAAGGTGTACGTCCAGCTCACGCTGGACACCCTGAACTCCTTCCCGCCGAGGTTCACCGTTCCGTCAGGCTTCACCTCGTAGTTGTACTGGTAGCCCATTACTCCCCAGCTGCCCGTGGTCTCCTGGTAGATGTTCTCGTCCTCGAGGGCCGTCCAGAAGCCGAAGTTGTAGAACCCGTACCAGCTCAGGTATATTGCCTCTATGTCCGCTATGTCCGAAAGCATGTTTATATCACCTTCCTGGTACGGAGCGATGCTTCCCTTGCCGACCGCTATCGGGTTGTAGAACTCGAAGGTCTGGTTCCCGTACTTCATCATCACGCCAACGACGTCTCCAGTCCCCGCGTAGAGTGATGAATATAGCGTTAGGAAGTCTAGCGTTGGGAACAGGAAGAAAGTATCCGTGTCTTCACTCCTGTTCACAACCCACAGGCGGTACTCAAAGGCGTCGCTCATGTCCTCGGCGTTTATGGGGATTATCTTGCCGTAGTACTCGTAGACCTCGAACTCACCGAGATCGACCTTCTCTTGCTTCCCAGTTTCCATGTCTATGCTGTTGCCGTAGACGTGTATTTTGACCGGCCCTCTTCTCTTCTCGACCTCGTACTCGTAGACCGGACCCCCTTCCTCCGTTCTCACCCTCAACTTGTACTTGATGTACGTTATGAGGTAACTCTCCCCGTCTATCTGAACGGGATTGTGGGCGTCCCAGGGGTTTTGCCAGGAGGCGTACCCCGTTTCAGTATCCGTTGGGGTCTCCATTTCCGTGGTCGTCGTTCCCGATTGAGTGGGGGATTCCGTTGTGTAGCCTCCGCTCGTCGTGCCGCCCGTTTCTCCGGCTCCGGGGGTTGTAGCATGTTCCCCTTCCGTGTATGACTCTGAGGCTGTTGGGCTTTCCTCGCCCCCTCCTCCGAGGCAACCGCTGACTCCGACGAAAATTAAAGTTGCTAAGAAAATAGCAATAAGACCTCGAAACTTTTTCATATATCCTCAGCTCCATATTTCTTTTATAAAAATTGGAATTTGTTGTATTTAAACTTTAAGTTTGAGTTTTAGCGGCATAAGTTTAATGGTTTCATGTCATGTGTCTCCACTGACCGTACTAAACACTCGTCTTTTCAATACGGGATTGTTGAGCTTTCCTGAGAAGTTTAACCAGGGGTTTTACGCCTCCGCGGGGCGGCCGTCCGGCGTACGCCGCCAGGTCAAAAACAGCTGGGACCCTTGAAATTATTCCCACGTCGGCTGTGGCAACCGTCTCGAACTTCTTCAGCTCGAAGTCTGGGCTTCTGACGAGGCGGACCTCTCCGGGGACTCCCTCCAGCTCCAGAATCTTCTCGGTGAGCTTCCTGACAACTCCACTCCTCGGAACCGCCGAGCCGTAGAAGAAGATGGCTTTACTCACCCCCAGTCTGGCAAGACTCTCAGCTACGTCCTCGATGACCCTTTCAGTCCCCTCGTTCAGCCGGTACTTCCCCTGGTACTTAAGGTCCCTCACGAGCCCGTCCTCGCAGAGAACCGCTTTCCCCTCGAGAATGGACTCAAGGGTTATTAGGACGTTGAATCCGTCAATCGCTAAAACCCTGTCTCTAAGTTCCTCTGGTTTGAGGAGTTTTCCCCGAACCTCGGCTATCCATTCATCTGAGAAAACGCACCTAGCCAGGAGGTGCCGTTCCTCCCGCGAGAGCCGGTAGTGGTTGGCCACAAATTCGAGGGCATAACCCTTCCGGTAGCCCCTGTTGAGGAGGTACCTGAGGTCGAGGTAGGCCTCGCACAGCATGGGAAAAGAAACGGTGGAGGGTTAAATAACCTTCTCCATTACCTCCGTCCCCGTGCGTATCCTGAGCTTCACCCTTCCGCTTAGGAGGGAGCTCTTCACCTTCTTTGTCAGTATCTCGTCCACCTGGAATATCCCTGCGGGGTGCTTCATCGATATCTCGATGAGTATTGGCTGCTCCTCGTTCCCTTCCTTTATCTCAACCCTCTCTATGGCCAGGGCCGAGACGGCGTGTATGTCTACCTTGTCCTTCTTGTGCACCAGCCTGCTCCTCCCGGCTTCCATGTCGCAGCCGTCCGCTATCGTGACGAGGGAGCCCTCGATGGTGGTGCAGGGTACGTGCTCGTCGTGGGTGTAAATGGCGTTCAGGGTCATGGCCTTCAGCAGGAGCGGGTCATCGGTTTTGAGCTCTCCCACGAGCTTCTCTATTATCGGTTCGGCCAGGAAAACGCTGAACTCGTAGTGGTTTATCCTGTGGATCATGTTGCCAATGTCGTGGAACAGCGCGCCGAAAGCGACGATGAACTTGCTCCAGCGGAAGGGCTTTCCGAGCTTCTCCGCCGTAGTATGGATCCCAAACTTCCTGATGATGTTGAGCAGCTCAAGCGCTCGCCTGGTCGTGAGGAGGACGTGTATTGGCCCGTGGTCGTTGAAGCCGTAGACGTTTAGGACGATGTAGTTGGTGGTCTCGAAGTAGTAGTGGTACTCTCTAAAGGCCCTCTCGTACATCTCGTACAGCTCTTCGTCGGCGAGAAGTTCCTTAATCTCGCCCAGCAGTTCTTCCTCCGTGTACATTCTTACCACCCCACCGGGTGGAGAAGAGGGGGTTTTAAGGATTTTGAACGGGATCCGGTGAAAAAGCGGACTTTCTGTTGGGTAGTTTTGCGTTGTTTGCCTCACTCCAACATTCCCTCAAGCTCTAGAATCTTCTTCGAGCGGAGATAAACGACCGGAACGCCCTTTTCCCTCAGCCTTCTCTTTAATCCCTTATCGTTGGTGCACACTATAACGCGCTCGTTTTCGACGGCGAACTCGTAAATCTGGTCGTCTATCGGCTTCCTCCCGAATTCACCTATCTCAACTGTATCGAACCTCTCAGCGAGCTTCTTGGCCATTCTAACCGCGAGGAGGTCCTTTCCCCGGGACTTCCGCCCTATAACCTCCAGTTCCTGCAGGACAACGTTTGGAACCGCGATTTTAAACCTCACATCGAGAACCCTGTTCAGCTCGGATATTATGTCTACGCCAAACTGTCCTGGAACAAGAAGAAAGTTCGTGTCCGGGATTACCAGCCACTCCCGCCTCTCGGCCATCGATCTCACCGAAATTAAAGGGGTAAGAAGAGCTTACTCCCTTATGAAGCCGTAGCCGATGAGGCGCCACCTGCTGCCGACCTGCCTGCTGATGGCGACCCTATCCCCCACCTCAGCGCAGATGGGTATCTGGAGCTTCAGCTCTATCTCGTCCTTTCCAAGGCCGGTAACGAGGCCCATTGTCCTGGCTGTTCCAACGTTGAGGAGAAGCACTTCCCTCCTTTTTATCGGCTCGACCTTAAGCTCCTCCTCGGTTCCGACGACGCGCTCGAGGAGGCGCACCTCAAGCCTGAGATCCTCCCACACCGGCGGGAGCTGGCCAGGCTTTCCGACGACGTTTCCTGCCATCAGGTCGCCCTTGGTGAGATACGGGTCGAGCTTGGTTCCCACTCCAACGAGTCCACCAGGATAGGCCTCTTCCACGAACCTTCCGCCGGCCTGGAGGGAAGTTATCTCGGTCGTTATCGGCTCGTACCTTATCCTGCCGTGGTCCTCGTAAGGAACGCCCGGGCGGATCTCGATCTCGTCGCCCACCCTGAGCTTGCCCTGGATTATCGAGCCGCCTATGACGCCGCCGACGAGCTTCTCCGGCTTGGTTCCGGGCTTGTTCACGTCGAAGCTCCTGAGGACGAGCATCTTGGGCGGCTTGTTGGGGTCGCGCTCCGGTGTGGGTATGAACTCCTCTATGGCGGCAAGCAGGACATCAACGTTCGCACCGTGCAGAGCGGAAATCGGGATTATCGGGGCATTCTCAGCAACGGTCCCCTTGACGAACTCCCTTATCTCGTGGTAGCGCTGGATAACCTTTTCCCTGTCCACGAGCTCTATCTTGTTGAGGGCTATGACGATGTTCCTGTTGCCGACTATCTGGAGGGCCATCAGGTGTTCCCTGGTCTGGGGCATTATCCCCTCGTTCGCCGCGATGACGAGAACGGCACCGTCCATGAGGGAAGCCCCTGCGAGCATGGTGGTCATCAGCGCCTCGTGTCCAGGGGCGTCTATGAAAGAAACGCGCCTCTCGAACTCGGTCTCGTGGCCGCAGTACGGGCACACCGGTGAGCTTGAGTACCTCCCGCAGTGGGGGCACTTCCTTATCTCGGCATCGGCGAAGCCTATCTTGATGGTGATTCCTCTCCTCAGCTCCTCGCTGTGGGTGTCGGTCCAGATTCCGGTTAGGGCCTTGGTTAGGGTGGTTTTACCGTGATCAACGTGACCAACCATTCCGATATTGACTTCCGCCTGCCTAAACTCCTTCTTCTCAGCCATCTTCTCTCACCCCTAAATTTAGAGCGCGGGGACGTTTATTAAGGTTACCTCGAGATTGAGAAGACCTGCTAAGAAAAGCTATAAGTTTGGGGAAAGGAGGAAGCTCAGAAGACGAGCTTCATATTGACCTGGACGATCTCGGGGCTGATGGTGTTGCCCCTGACGGTCTTCTTCCTCCTCTCGCCCTTCTCCTTCGGCCTGAAGCCCGGCCCCTTGGAGACGAGTATCTTGACCCTCCTCGGGCCGTGGACGTCGGGCCTCATGGGGAAGCCGTCCTTGTCGGTACCACCGGTTATCTTTAGCTTGACGTCGCCCGGAATCTCCTCGCCGAATATCTCGGTGAGGTTGAGTCCGAGCTCGCTCGCGGGGATCTCCTCCCCTATGCGCTTTCCTATGAGCTTCTCGGCCTGCTCACCGCTTATCTCAACCTGCTTGGCTATCCCGTTCTTGGGGTTGGATATAACGAGCTTAAAGGTCGCCATTTCCTCCCACCTCCTCTGTCATTAGCGGGATTCATTGGGTAAACCCCTTATCCAGTGAGCGCTGTGGCTTGGTCTTTAAAAACGTTTCTTCCACAACTTTTTTATATGTTGGACGAGCCTTATTCCCTGAAGAGGTGAGAGAAATGGCCAGGGAAAAGACCACCCTTCCCCCGACCGGCGCGGGACTGATGAGGTTCTTCGACGAGGACACCAGGGCGATAAAGATAAGCCCGAGGGGCGTCATCGCGGTGACGCTCATACTTGTGGCCCTCGAGATACTCCTCCACGCCTTCGGTCCCCAGCTCTTCGGTTAAAGGAAGCTCGTTTTCTTCAACCCTCTGGCGTTCAGTTCTTCGTTGATTATTCCCCTGACGACCTCCTCCAGCTGGGTCTGGAGCAGCCTGTCCACGTCGTCCTTTATCTTGTCTATGTCGTGCCTCAGCCCCTCGAGGAGCCTTATGTACTCCTTGGCCATCTCCAACTGCCCCTCCTGCCTTACGAGCTGCTCCTTCAGGTGCTCGAAGTCCTCCTTCATAACCTGGAGCTTCCTCAGCTCGCGCTGGAGTTCGTCGAGCTGCTTGGTCAGCGCGTAGTTCTCTTCCTTGAGCTTCTCTATGAGCCTCTCCTTCGCCTCAAGCTCCCTAACGAGGGCGTTGTACTCCTCGGCTATCTGGTTCAGCCGCTCTATTTCCCGCAGGGGTGGAACCTTGCCGTTCCCGAGGATTATGACGTCGGGACCGACGTTCACTATGTCGCTGGGCCTTATCTTGAGCTTTCTCTCGCTGGAGAACATGCTCTGGCCCTTTCCGAGGTTCTCGATTTCCCTCATCTTGAGTATGAAGTAGAACTGATCCCCTTCAACCTCGACGTTTATGTCGGTAACGTAGCCGAGTATCTTTCCCTCCGTGAGGGATATGACGAACTTGTTGATGAGCTGGTTCGCCTTGGTTTCACCGACCTCGGGCATAAAACACCACCGGGGCTATTTGGTCGGGGGAATACTTAACCTTTCCGCCAACCCTTATAAGGCCCTAATGGGGTTTATCTGTGGGGTGAGGGAATGATAATATTCGTGGGACGTTCGAACGTTGGAAAGAGCACTCTCATCTTTCGCCTGACCGGGAAGTGGGTGAAGCGTGGCAAGAGGCCAGGGGTGACGAGAAGGCCGGTGGAGGTGAACTGGCGCGGAAAGACCGTCGTGGACATGCCCGGTTTCGGCTTTATGAGCGGAGTGCCGAAGAGGGTCCAGGAGAAGGTGAAGGACGAAATAGTTCACTTCATCGAGAACAACGCTGATGACATCGAGCTGGCCGTGCTCGTCATCGACGGAAAGGCCGCTCCGGAGATAATCGAGCGCTGGGAGAAGCGCGGTGAGATACCAATTGACGTTGAGTTCTACTCCTTCCTCCGGGAGCTGGGTATTCCTACAATAGTGGCAGTCAATAAGATGGACAAGATAAAGAACCTGAACGCCACCATAAACTTCCTGGCTGAAAAGTTCGGGGTTCCCTACGGCGAAATCCCCGAAACCTTCGTTCCGATCTCGGCCAAGTTCGGAAAGAACCTCACCGAACTCAGACTGCTGATGGAGAAGAAGCTGAGGGAGGGCAAAAAGCCCCGGGAAAGCTCAGAGAACCTCGAGGACGATGTGGGTGATGGTCTCCTTGACTCCGTCGAGCGCTGATATCTCCTCGAGTATCTCGTCGAGCCTCGTCTTGTCGGCCTCGACGATGAGGTCTATGTCACCAGTGACGCGGTATATCTTCTTTATCTTGAGCCTCTTTATGGCCTCGTAAACCTGCCTCCTCTTGGTGGGCTCGATCCTCACGAAGACGAACACGTCACCCTTCTTCTCTCCGAGCAGATCAAGAGCCTTGTCGGTCAGGTCTATGAATCCTCTGCCAGTCCTTATGTAGCCGAGCTCCTTGAGGACCTTGAGGTGGTTGCTCAGGGCCTGCCTGGTTATGCCCAGCTCTTCCGCGAGCTCGTCCTGGGTCTTCTCAACGGTGTGGACTTCGATGGTCCTGCCCTCCTCGTAGAACTTCCTGAGCAGCTTGATCTGCCTCGGGGTAAGGGTGGGCTTTTCCTCCATTTTTAAACCTCCTTTGCATGATTTGCATTTACACTTTATTAAATCAACTATTTTCGGGCCAATGTCAAATTTTCACTGGCCTATAATCAGGGCGCGCCGAATCTTTTATAAGTTTTTTCATTGTACTTCGCGCGGAGGTGGCGCGTTAGATTTTTAATCTCCCTCTCCAACCCATTCCCATGAACAAGGCGGCCTACACAACAGATGTCCCGGAGGATCGCCTGACCCTTCTCGATGGGCTCTCCTCAAGGACTGGGCCGGTTAAGGTGATGCTCATCGGTGGAACGGACAGCGGGAAGACGACCCTTCTCACCTTTCTCGCCAACGGCCTGATTGAGAGGGGCCTTAGGGTCGCTGTTGTGGACAGTGACGTCGGCCAGAAGGGGATCCTTCCCCCCGCAACGGTCAGCCTGGCCTTTCCGGACGGCCCGTTCTCCAGCCCGAGCGAGCTGAGCGGTGAGGCCCACTACTTCATCGGCACAACTTCCCCGGGCCAGTACATCGGCGAGATGGCAGTCGCTGTAAAGCGCCTCTCCGACATCGCCGCGGAGAGGGCCGATGTAGTCCTAATCGACACGACCGGCTTCGTTACTGGACCAGGGTTCGACATGAAGCGCCTCAAGGCCGAGCTGGTTAGGCCAGACGTCATCGTCTTTCTGGAGAGGGAAGGCGAGCTTAACGACCTCAAGAATGCGCTCGCACCTTACGGGGAAACGGTGACCCTTAAGGTTAGTTCCAAGGCGAGGGAGCACTCCCGCGAGGAGCGCAGGGAAGTCAGGAGGGAGAAGTGGAAGGCCTACTTCGCAGGTTCAACTCTCGTGGAGGTCGATTTAACTGAGATCACTCCCGGCGGTACGGAGCTCTTCCGGGGAAGGCCCTTAATCCCTGAGGAAACCGAGCTGATCTCAGCGATCTTCCGCTGGCTCGTCCTCGCCGGCTGGAAGGGGGAGCGCTACACCGTGGTGAAGGCCGAGTCGGAGGGCCATTCGAGGCAGTACAGTAGAGCAGTGCTCAAGGCGGTTGATTTCGATCGGTTGAGTAATCTTCTTGTTGGATTCATAGACGGGAACGGCCTCTGCCTGGGAGTGGGTCTACTCAAGTGGATAAACTTCAGCGAGATGCGCGCCCACGTTCTCACGCCCCTTCCTGTGGAAGCCGTGGAGAAAGCCGTCGAACTGCGCTTCGGCCGCGTGAGGGTCCTCGAAACCGGTGAGGAGCTGGGCCTCCTCTCGAGGGACGAGCTGTAGCAAAGATTTTTAAGTCGATTGCCTAATCGAATTAGGTGGCCCTAATGGAACTCAAGGCGTTCATCGAGATAACCCGCCCCCACAACTGCGTCCTGGCTGGAATAGTGGGGCTCTTGGGTTCGATAGTGGCGGTTGGGCACTTCCCCGACACGCTGACAGCTTCGCTCGTCTTCCTCGTGGTCACCCTTGGCTGCGCGGGGGGGAACACGGTAAACGATTACTTCGACTACGAGATAGATAAAATCAACCGCCCGGACAGGCCCCTCCCAAGGGGTGCGATGGGCAGGAAGGTCGCGCTCTACTACTCGTTGTCCCTCTTTGCGGTCGGCCTTCTCCTGGCCTACTTGATAAACCTCCAGGCATTCATTCTGGCTGTCGTGGCGTACGCCGCCATGTTCCTCTATGCCTGGAAGCTCAAGCCCCTGCCCCTCGTTGGAAACCTCGTGGTGGCGGGACTGACAGGAGCGACGCCGCTCTACGGTGCCCTAGCCGTCGAGCACATTGGCTTAGCCGGCTACCTGGCGCTATGCGCCTTCTTGGTGAACGTGGCCAGGGAGATCATAAAGGACATCGAGGACGTTGAGGGGGACATCGCCAAGGGCGCGAGAACGCTTCCAATAGTCTGGGGGAAAAAGAAGGCCGCATACGTTGGAGCACTCTTCGCAGTCGTAACAGTCATCGCGTCCTTCCTTCCGGTTAAGGCCGGCGTGGGGCTGGGTTACTACGCGATGGTCCCGGTAGATGCGCTGATACTCTACGCCGCGTTCCTGATACTACGCTCCCAGGACAGGGAGACGGCCCACAGGGCCCAGAAAACGCTCAAGGTGAGTATTTTCCTGGCGGTGATGGCGTTCCTGATAGCCGCACTCGTTTAACGTAAGGAGGTGGTGCTCATGGAGTTTAAGGACGAACTCATCAACGCACTCGTGGGGGACGGCCTCTGGACGGTGCTCACCTTCAAAACTCCCCACGGGCCGGGAGTGACGCTTGAAAAGCTCGTCGAGGCCGTCGAGGAAGCCGGTTGGCGCGTGATTTTTAGGGCCAACTGGTGGACCGCCGACATACCCTACGGCCTCATCAGGCTAGACCTTCGGAGGGGAGGACGGGAGAAGATACTCCTCGGCAAGTGGATACTAGGCTCGAGGTGCGAGCTGATAAAGCTGGAGAACATGCCGCTCGAGAGGGGCCGCGACGAGTTCTTCCGCATGGTGGATAGCATAACCTCAACGCTCATTCACGACCCGGTCATCAGAACGATGAGGGAGCAGTACTGACCCCCGCTTTTCTATTTTTCAAGAGAGTTAAAAAGAGAAGAGCTCACAGCGGCTCGTAGTAGCCTATCTCTGGCTCGTATATCTCACCCTCTGCCAACAGCTGGGTTATCGCCTCCTCAAGGAGTCCCTCATCGAACTCCTGGGAGAGCTTCTTGACGATGAACTTGTGGGACAACGCCTTGCCCTTCTCGCGAAGCAGACTCAGCACGGCTTCCTTGGCCTTTTCCAGCTCGGGGTTCTCCTCATTTACCTCCTCCGTTGCGCCCTCCTCGAACAGTTCTTCCTCGAGTGTCCTCTGCTCGAGCATCATCGTGTACAGCTCGTCTATGGTAAGGAGCATCTCTTCGCTGACGCCCCTGTTCTTGGCTATGACCTTTGCCTTTGCTGTGATTCCGTATTTGTCGTATATCTCAAAGGCAATCTTCGCTTTCCTTGCGTGTTCTACCTTCTCCTTCAGCGTCTCGAAGCGGTGGAGTATCCACATATTCGGCTCGACCTTGGCTATGCCCTCAACGAGTATCTGCTTGTCGTCGCGCCACTCCGCCACTTTTCCGATTATCTGAACGAGATCGCCCTTCTTCACGAGCCTGATGAACCTTGTATCGTCGCGGAAGCCGAGCACCCATATAGTTCCGGTTCCGTCGTCGATCTGGAGCTTCCCGTAGGTCTCGTCCGCGCTTATGACAGGCTCCCTCACGACGGTAGCGACGACTTTAACGCGGTAGACCTTTCTGGCGTCGCGGGTTATCAGGTAGTTGGGCTCAAAGTCGCCCTCGCTCTTGACGTAGTAGCCCTCTATGATGTCCCTGAGGTAAACCCTGCTCGCTGGAAGGCGCTTCTTCATAGTTCCTCACCCCCGAAGAACTCTATGATGCCCTCGACTTTGGGCAGAACTTTCCTCTCAAGCTCCCGTATCTCCTCCAGCGCATCGAGGTCTGCGTTGCTGAAGTCCTGTATGACCTCGCCGAAGACGTGCACCCCCTCCTCGTTCCTGATGACCCTTCCGATGACCCTGACGATCTGCCCGTTCTCGGGAAGAACGTTGTCCTCGCTCTCGATGAGTATGACCCCGGTTCCGTCGTCGAGCCAGAATGTGTAGTCCATCTTATCGACCTTGAAGGCCTTACCTATGAGCGAGACCCTGGTGTCGTCCTCCCTTATCTCGCCTATCTTTCTCTCGACGGCGGGCTTTCTTCTGCGGAACCTTACCTCTTCCATCTCACTCACCACCCTCGAGCTCGGCTATGGCCTTTCTCAGCTCCGCCCTGACCCTTGCTATCTCCCTCCTCGGGTCCACCTCCTCCCAGCCAAAGGCCTTGAGGATAAGCCCGAGGAACTTGTCGTCCACGACGTTGCCCCTGACCACTATCTCCCTCCCGAGGAGGTGGTAGTAGTTCTCCTCGGCCAGCTTCCTGCCGGCCTCCCTCATGGTGAGGCCGCCCTCGACGAGCTCTCTGAGCTTTTCAGCTATTTCCTCCGGGTCCTCACCTATCAGTTCGGCCGCGTCGTCGCCGAAGAGGGTGGTCCTTATGTAGCCCGTTGAGTCGTCCAGGCCGAAGTCTATTATGGTGATCTTGACAGGCTTGACCTCCCCGTGCTCCGGGCAGATCCAGGAGTTAGTGGCCGGGTCGTAGTCCACCTTCCGCCTGCACTCGGGACAGGCGTCGTAAACCGTAACGCGGTAGAGTCTGGCTATGGTTCCACGAACCTCAACGAACCTCTCGCCGCCCATCAGCTCACCTATCTTCCTCCTCTGATAGTTGTAGCTCCTGACCTCCTCGAGCGGCGGTATCTCATCGACGCGTGGGTCCTCTGGATTGAGGATTATCCTCGTTCTGAAGTTGGCGTGGAGCTCGATTCCGCCCCTCCCCTCTCTCACGCTGGGGTCGATTACCTTTATCACGTCGCCCGGGTTCAGCTCGTTGTAGTACTTGCTCACCAGGCCGTCCCAGAGGACGAGCCTGGCCTTACCGGTCGAGTCATAGATTATCAGGTTTGCCACCTGTCCCGTGGAGCCGTCCCTCTTCCTGTACTCCCTCGGAGGGTACTTCCTCATAACCCTCGCAACGATGTTCACGCCGGTCATTCCCGGAACCAGGTCGGTTATGTGGAGAAGCTCATCTTCTCCTTCTACGTTTATTCCAAGCTCTTCGGCCAGCATCAGGGCCGCGGCGTGCTCGGATATGCCTTCTCTCGCCACTATCTGCGATATTCTCCCCTCGATTTCATCTCTCGAGAGGCCGCGTTCCCTCTCAATCTTCTCCACGATCTGCTCTTTTGTCAGTACCCCCATAACACTCACCTTAATGGTAATTGTGGGTCGGGGTATTTAAACCTTTCTCCAACCCTGTGAGGGGCCTTTCCCCAAACGGGCGGTTCTTTTTCTCCTTCGACCCGAAACGGGAAAACAGAGGGGAAATCATCTACCTGCCTCTGGGGCCGTCTCGGTGGTTTCTTCGGTTGTGCTTTTTTGGTCCTTTCCGTCGAGCTTCGCTATGAGGTCGCTGTACTCCGCGTGAACCACCTTTCTGAAGGCCTCCTTTATGATGTTGGGATCGTTCTCGGGGAATCCGTATAGCTCGGCGAATTTCGGCGTTGTTCCGAGGAGCTTAGTCCTCTCGTACGGTTCGGCGTAGATGAGGCCCATCTCCAGGAGCTTCCTTATGTGCTCGTAGGCCTGGCTCCCCCTGAGCTTGACGACCTTGCTCTGCTCTATCGGCTGGAGGTAGGCTATGAGAGCGAGCGTCTTCAGCTCACCGGTTCTGAGGTCGGGCCTCGGCATCAGGTGAACCACGCGCTGGCTGTACTCCTGCTTCACCTGCATGACGTACTTGTCACCCAGAACCCTGACGACCTCTATGGCGCTCTTCCTCTCGGCGTACTCGGCCGCTATAAGCTCGATTAGCTTCTCCAGGTAGTCGAGGGACCTTATGCCAAGCGCCCTCGACAGCTCCTTCACGCTGAGCGGCCTGCCAGAAACGAAGAGGGCGGCCTCGACCAGAGCCTTGTCTTCCAGCAGTCCCATTTTATCACCCTCCCTACTCCCTCGCGGGGCATCACTATAACCTTTTCCCTGACCGTAAACTTTATAAACTCAAGTCGGGAGGTCTGTACCGGTACGGCGGTCATAGCGGCGGGGTCACACCCGGTCTCGTTTCGACCCCGGAAGTTAAGCCCGCCAGCGATCCCGGGTGTACTGCCCTCCGAGAGGGGGCGGGAAACCGGGGACGCCGCCGGCCACTCAAACGCCCGGGTGGTGTAGCCAGGCCCATCATACGGGACTGTCACTCCCGTGACTCGGGTTCAAATCCCGACCCGGGCGCCATTCTAACAACCCTTTGCTTCGCAAAGCGTTGACGGAAAGTTTGTAGCTCCTTTTTGAGGTGTGGATTATTACGGAGGTTTACCTGCTTTAAGTCAATTTTAGAGAGGGAGAACCCATTAGGCGCTTCTTGTGAGTGGGTTTAACTCTAAAAAGACGCCCTTCGAGCGTCAAAGAAGAGGAACTCCTTGAGAAAGGCATTAATGGAGGAATTTTGTGTGGCGGGCCGGACGGGATTCGAACCCGCGGCCACGGGGTTAAAAGCCCCGCGCTCTAACCAGGCTGAGCTACCGGCCCACGCCCGATGGGATAACGGCCGGGAGATTTTATAAGCTTTGCCCCGAAAATTTGTCCCCTAAAGCTTCATCAAAGGAGGCTTTTAGAAAACGTTTCACAGAAGTTTGTAGCTCTCGAGTTGATGACATGTGGGAGTTCACTTTTAGATCGATGCCCGAAGGGCGTCAAAAAGGGAAACTCCTTGAAAGATTGGTGTTTGAAGCGGATTTCTTTATCTGGAGTTGGGTTTGAGGAATCACGTTGCTAAAGAACGCTCTTTGAAAAGAGTTGCTAACTTTGATGAAACTTTGCGCAGGCAAAGTTTCCCCTGCTGCGAAAACTACTTAAACATTTTTGGGTAGCCTAATCAGGTGAGGCCGTTGGAGGTAAGCAAGAGGGAAGAAGAATACTTGGAGACCATGTACATTCTCCATAAAAACAAGGGGGTCATTCGGGTTAAGGACATAGCTAAAATGATGCGCGTCAAGCCGCCGAGCGTGGTCGATGCCCTCAAGAAGCTCGCCAGCAAGGGGCTGGTCGAGTACGAGAAGTACGACAGGATCCTCCTCACCGACGCGGGAAAGGCTATAGCGGAGGAGACGTACTCCAAGCACCTGCTCCTTACTCAGTTCTTCATCGATATCCTTGGAATTCCCCCCGAGATAGCGGAACGCGACGCCTGCCAGTTTGAGCACTACGTGAGTGAAATAACGGTTAACAGGATAAGGGAGTTCGCCCAGTTCATTCAGGAGCAGTGCCCCTACGTGCTCAAGCAGTTCCTCAAAGAGAAGCTGGCCGAGAACGCGAAGTCGGAGTGATTTTCCAAACTTTTAGTTCATTCAAGAAATAAAGAAAACGAAATCAAAAGACCCCACCCAGGTAGGCGAAGTAGGCCAGGAAGATTATCGAGAGGGCGTACATCAGCGGGTGCACCTCGTCCCTCCTGCCGCTGAAGATCTTGAGTATCGTGTAGCTGATGAAGCCGATGCCTATTCCGTCCGCTATCGAGTAGGTGTAGGGTATGGTTATGAGCACAAGGAAAGCGGGAATAGCCTCTGTGTGGTCTGCGAAGTTCACTTCCTTTATGGCGCTGAGCATGTAGTAACCCACTATGACGAGTGCCGGAGCCGTTGCAAAGGCCGGTATGGCCCCGGCCAGCGGTGCTATGAAGAGTCCTATTCCGAGGAAGAGCAGGCCGGTAACGAGGGCCGTCATTCCGGTTCTTCCACCCTCCTCTATACCAGCGGCGCTCTCGATGTAGGTTGTGACGGTGGAAGTTCCGAGAATCGCTCCAACCGTCGTTCCTATCGCGTCGGTGAGGAGTATCTTCTCGGCGTCGGGAACCTTTCCGTCCCTGGTTAGAAAGCCCGCCTTGGCGCTCAGGCCTGTTACCGTTCCCAGGGTGTCGAAGAAGTCCACCATGAAGAAGGCGAAGATAACCCCGAGCGCCCCGACGTTGAGGAGTCCCTTGAGGTCCATCTGCATGAAGGTGTAGCTGATGTCGGGCGTTGAGAAGAGCTGGTCCGGCCAGGGGGCGATCCCGGTGACCCAGCCGATGACGCTCGTGGCGAGGATTGAGATGAGCAGCGAGCCCTTGACGCGGAGGGATATGAGAACCATCGCCAGGAACAGGCCGAAGAAGAAGAGCAGTATCTTCCCGCTGGTCAGTGCGGCGGTGTTGAGGCCGGTGAACTGGAGCACCCCCGCGTCGTTCACCACGGCGGTGAGCAGGCCGACGTCGTTCAGGCCGATGAAGGTCAGGAAGAGGCCTATACCGGCACCTATCGCGTACTTCTGGCTTATGGGTATCGCGTGGATTACCGCGCTCCTCACCTTTGTGACGCTGAGGACTATGAAGATTAAACCTTCAACGAACACCGCAGCGAGCGCCACCCTCCAGTCGTAGCCCATTCCAAGGACAACGCTGTAGGCGAAGTAAGCGTTCAGTCCCATTCCCGGCGCGAGGGCGAAGGGCTTCTTGGCGTACAGCCCCATGAGGATCGTTGCGAAACCAGCCGAGAGAGCGGTAACAGCTACGAGCGAGCTAAAAGCTTCTTTGCCCATGGCATCGCTGAGTATGGCTGGGTTCACGAAGAGAATGTAGGCCATGGTCATGAAGGTCGTAACACCCGCCAGAATCTCGGTTCTCATGTCGGTGCCGTGCCTATCAAACTCGAAGTAGTTCTCGAACCACCCCATGAGCCTCACCCCGTATTTGACTTGTTTCTGCCTAATAACTTGGTTTTTTAAAGGTTTTTTGACTGATAAATGTCAAAAGTAACAAGCGTTGGGTGGGTGATCGGATTCACGAACCTGGGGAGGGGTGCTGAAAATGAGAGAAAATGAGATGCCGCTATTTTGAGTGGCCGGCGGTGAAGGCTTCCGCGTAGGCTTTTACCACCGTTTCGTTGCCCATTATCATGAGGACCCTGACCAAGTCCATGCCCTTGACCTCGGCGAACTCCACGTAGAGGTACTGGCCCTCTTTGCGGTAGAGCTTGACGCTGAGCGGCCTGAAGTAATCGTTCTCAACGGGTTTTTTCTCCAGGGAGACTTCTTCAAATCCTGCCGCATTTATCGCGTCCCCGAGTTGGTCGATAACGGTCCCGATGGGACAGGTGCAGGCCCCCCTTATTGTTGTCTCCCTTTTCCCGCAGGTTGCCGGCTCCAGAAAGTTGTTCCACCCCCTACAGGCGAGGTTTTCCTGAATTACCCATGTTGTGTTGGCCCGGGGTATCACGTACGTGGCCAGGTACACCTTTCCCCCTGGCAGGAGGGGAGATTGCCTGTTAATGGCACATAGCTTGTTTCTCACCGTGGGGCAGAATGCTCCCGTGGCGTTTTCGGTGTTCCAGGTCACAAAGGCTACCTGGCTACCGGCTATCGCGCATTTGGGGGTTATCCCAATTCTAGAGGGCCAGTCCACACCGTACAAAGCTCCTGGAGGATTCTCCGAGCTGACGTTTTTCGGGGAAAACTGGGGCATGATGGTTAGACCGTCGTTGTATTCCACGTACAGATTTCCCAGAGGACGCCTGACGCTCCAGCCGGCCCAGGCATTAACGGGGGTAAATTCCGGATTCATACTGAGTTTGCAGGCGGACATGTTCGGGTGTTCAGGCCAGGATCCCGCATTAACTTCTTCTAAGGGGCCACCGGCGCTTAGGGCCCTCGAGTAGGCCTCAACCACCCCCCGCTCCCTTCCCATTACCATGAGAACCCTGATTAGGTCCAGTCCCCTAACCCTCGCGAACTCGACGTAGAGGTAGCCCTCCGGCCCTTTGTACAGCCTGGAGGCGATAAGCTCAAAACAATTGTTTTCGCTGGTTTTTAGGCTCGATTCAATCTCAATGAAGCCTCCCTTCTCGATTCTCCCCAGTGTGGCTTTTATAACCTCTTCCCGGGAGCAGTTGCATTCAGCTACCGGTGTTTCTTCTCTGGCTCTATCTTCGGGGTAAACCCCGTACTCCCTAATCCTCCATATCGCCCCGGCGGTCGGTACTGCGTAGTGTGCCAGGTACACCTCGCCTTTGGGCATTGTGGCGTTCTCCACCCCGTAATATTCGGTGAACCCCACCACCGGCCGGTATGTTGTCCCCACGTTTTCTCCATCAATGTGGAGCGCCCCCTTTGCCATGAAGCAGGGC